>JANQAO010000001.1:310916-621832 GCA_030386295.1 Candidatus Persebacteraceae bacterium Df01
AGCGACGGTACGGTTGTTGGGTAGTGGCGCGATTTTGCAGGAAGCCTTGGCGGCGGCGGATTTGTTGGCGCAAGATTTTAATGTGGCGGCAACAACGTACAGCGCCACCAGTTTCAATTTGTTGGCGCGTGATGGTAACGATTGTGCACGTTGGAATTTGTTACACCCAACTGACAAGTGTCGCGTTTCGCATGCGGAAAAACTGTTGGGCGGTGATGCTTCGCCGGTTGTTGCAGCGACCGATTATGTGCGTTTGTATGCTGAACAAATTCGCGCTTTTGTGCCAACGCGTTATGAAGTACTGGGCACAGACGGTTTTGGTCGTTCTGATACGCGTTGGAACTTGCGCCGTCATTTTGAAGTCGACAGATACTATATTGCTTATGCTGCACTGGTGGCATTGGCCGCCGACGGTAAGGTGTCGACCAAGCTGCCGACACAGGCAATGAAAAAATATAAATTGAGTGCCGATGCGCCCAATCCGTTGGGTGTGTAATCAGTTGGGTGGAGAGTAAACATTAACGACCTTACCTGAATCGCTAACGTAGGTTTAGAAATTCATGCTTAACATCTAGCAAATGCGACGTTATTCTCGCACTAATTGTAGTCGTCGTGCTAAAAACAGTAGCGGCCAGCACAGCATAAAATAAAACACGGCGGCTAATAGCCAAGTTTCGAAAATCTGCTGTGTGGATACCGCCGTTTCTTGAGCACTAAACGTGAGTTCTTGCACGGAAATTACTGACAAGATTGCCGAATCTTTAACCAGTAATATTAATTGTCCGGTCAATGGTGCCGCCGTACGTGCTGTCGCTTGCGGCAAAATAACTAAACGCAGTGTGTGCCATGATGATAACCCCATGCTACGTGCGGCATTCCACTGACCTCGTTCTATTGAAAGCACACCGGCACGTAGTATTTCGGTGACAAAAGCGGCTTCAAAAATCGCCAAGCACAATACACCGCTGATGAAATTTTCTGCTTGTGCCGGATCCCCAAATAGCAGGCGGCTAATTGTATTGTCTGTCGGTGTTATTTCGCCGGTAAAAATTTGTGAGCTGACGAAATAAAAGAAAATAAAGATGAAAACAATTGGAGGCAAATGCCGCAAGCTTTCCACATACAGCTTCGCCATAAGACGCAGCGCCGTCACGGGCGACAATGCCGCTGCCGTCACGATGCCGCCGATGAGTAGTGCTAATATACCGCTAAAAATCATTAACCGCACACTGATTAACATGCCGTCTAGTAGCAACCCGCCGTGCCAACCATCTTTGTTGTGGGTTGCGATGTATTCTAGCGGTAGCGACCAGTGCCAGATATAGTTGAGTGCTGTACCGGCTTCGTATAGTAACCAGAAAAAAACGACAACGACGAACAAGCACACAAACGTATCTGTCGTTTGCCAACGATGGGCTGCGGGAATTTTCATTTGTTTTTTTGAACACGGGTTTCCCAGCGCCCTAAGATTAGCGCCAGTGGTAGACACACTGCCACATACAGAGCGCCAACGATAAGCCATATTTCAAAAGTTAAAAAAGTTTCTGATACTAAATTGCGTGCGGCATCGGTAAGGTCAGCAATGGCAATAACAGTCACAATGGACGAATGTTTGATGAGTGACACAAATAAATTGGCCAGCGGTGGTAGTACTAGTGGCAGTGCTTGCGGGATAATTATCAGCCGCCAACGCCGCGCACGAGACAAACCCAGTGCCTGTGCGGCATCTATTTGCGCTTGCGGGACATTGATAATACCAGCGCGAAAAATTTCGGCAGCAAACGCACCTTCAAATAACGCCAGTGCAAAAACACCGATGGTGAACTGTTCCCATCCAAAAGCGCTACCAACAATAAAATACCAAAGATAAAGCTGTACCAATAACGGTGTGCAGCGCATGATGTTGGCGTATCCCGAAGCCAGTCCGCGGAAGGAGCGCTGCGGTGACACGCGTGCTGCGGTTGTCAATAAACCAAATACTACCGCCAGTGCCGCCGCCAGCAGAGAGATTTTTATTGTTGTCATGGCACCGTACAATAGCGGCCCCGGAACCCATCCGCCGTCTTCCTCGCGTAGTATATAACGCCACAGGCGTCCCCAGCGCCAGCGATAGTCCATGTCAACAACGCCGCGATAAAATGCAATCACCATAACTGTTAGTAATATTAACGACAATATTGTGTGCCACCGCTGTTTCCCACCCCAGTTTTTTACCTCAGCTGCCTTTAACGAGCGTGTTATAATCGTATGCACTTTTATTTATTCCGGTTCTGTTTTATTGATTCGGGTTATTTTTTCAGGCGCTCTTGCCCGTTTTTAATTTTGGTAATTGGTCACATCAATAAAAGTAAATGCTATGAAAAAGCACATTCAACCGCTCATAAGCCACTTTCGCTGGCTCACAATCGTTATTATCGCATGCGCTGTCTTGCCGGCGTTGGCGAATGATAGCGTCATTGATGACATGCTGGACAGAAACAAGTTGCGTGTGGGGTTAAGTAGTTTTGTTCCGTGGGCGATGCGTGCCAAAAATGGTGAATTTATCGGTTTTGAAGTGGATGTCGCTAAGGAAGTTGCCAAAGATATGGGAGTGGAACTAGAAATTGTTCCGACAGCGTGGGACGGTATTATTCCAGCATTGCTGGCGAAAAAATTTGACATTATTATCAGTGGTATGTACATCACGTCGGCACGTAATTTACAGGTGAATTTTACTCAATATTATGACCGCAATGGGTTGGATTTGGTGGCTAATCGCGAGTTAGCGGGAGGTATGAAAAATATTTCCGATTTCAATCGTCCGGATGTTATTTTTTCCTTAAGGCGCGGTACCTATCCAGTCGCTTATGTCAAAAAGACGCTGCCACAAGCACAAATCAAACAGTTTGATGACGATGCTTCAGCTCGTCAGGAAGTACTCAACGGGCGAGCTCACGCTTGGATAACGGCAGAACCACAGCCGCGGTTTTCGGCGTTAGACTATCCGGACAAATTATTTCAACCCATTGCCGAGCGGCTAACCTACAATCAGCAAGGCATGGCGTTACGTAAGGGTGACATTGATGCGCTAAATTTCTTTAACAATTGGATTGCAATTAAGAAACAATCCGGTTGGCTACAGGAGCGGCACGAATATTGGTTTGGTGGCCGGGAGTGGGCAGAACAAGTTGGCGATAATAAATAGTAATTTTTATCGTTAGATGACTGCCGCTTACGCATTGAGGGCGGTTGCTATTTATCAAGTAAGATAACAAAATTCGGTGGAGGCAACGGGGGTCGAACCCACGACCTTCTGGATGCAAACCAGACGCTCTACCACTGAGCTATGCCCCCGAAATGTCAAAAAATAGATTCTAACCGTGTTTGCTGAATTTGTCACGCAGGAAAAAATATTGTGATGCAAGCCGATGCTATACCATTTAATGCATTAGTGTGCCAGTAGCGTATTTTTCGGCTATTGTGTCAAGTGAAGCAGGTTTGATTTTTACCGCTTGACCGGCGGCACCAAAAGCCTCTAGGCGTGATTGGCACAATTCGCGCATTTTGGCAATAGCTGGCTTGTTAAATTTGCGAGGATCAAATTCTTGCGGTTGTTCGCGGGAAATTTTTCGGTACTGACCGATAATCGCCATGCGACAGTCAGTGTCAATATTGACTTTTCGGACACCGTATTTGATACCTTCCACAATCTCTTCCACCGGCACACCAAAAGTTTGTGGCATAGTGCCGCCATTTTCATTGATAATGTCTTGCAGTTCTTGTGGCACGCTAGAAGAGCCGTGCATGACCATGTGCAAAGTTGGTAGTTTTTCGTGAATACGTCGCACCACGTCCAACGCTAAAATATTCCCATCCGGTTTGCGGCTAAATTTGTAGGCGCCGTGTGAGGTGCCAATTGCTACCGCTAGCGCGTCTACTTGCGTCGCTTTGACAAAACGTTCAGCTTCATCTGGGTCGGTGAGTAGCTGCTCACGACTGAGTTCGCCGTCAAAACCGTGCCCGTCTTCTTTATCACCTTTGCCGGTTTCCAAAGATCCTAGGCAGCCGAGCTCGCCTTCTACGGAAACGCCGATAAGATGTGCCATATTACATACGCGCCGTGTAACGGTGGCGTTGTAATCATAGTCGGCTGGTGTTTTTCCGTCTTCATGCAAAGAACCGTCCATCATCACGCTGGTAAAATTGTTAGCGATAGCTGATAGACAAGTTTGCGGATTGTTGCCATGGTCTTGGTGCATGACAACTGGAATATGCGGCCACATTTCCGTTGCTGCTTGCATTAGACGGCGTAAAAACACATCACCAGCGTACTGTCGTGCACCGCGGCTGGCTTGAATAATAACTGGCGCGTCAACGGCGTCAGCTGCCTGCATGATGGCTTGAATTTGTTCCATGTTGTTAACATTGAACGCCGGCACGCCATAACCATACTCGGCAGCGTGGTCTAATAATTGTCGCAACGTAATAAGTGCCATATTTTTCCTTTATGTTGGGATAAGAAGCAAATAATTGTACACGCTTGCTACAAAGACAGCTACTGGTCTGACGGACATTTCAATGTCATCCGAATTCTTATACAGCAGATATTGGTTGCGACGTTGAGTTATAGCGTATCCAGCATGTGCTGGTTATCATTTTTTGTCTTTTATGGATGAGTAAGATAATGTTTGGGAGGGCGAGAAACATGTTTTTTGTAGCGCAAAATTTATCAGTGCATGACAGATGGCTTTGGGGGCTATAATCAATCGCATGGATAGTGCCATTAACAGCCGTTCTAAAGCGATATTAAAGTCTATCGTGCGCGAGTATATTCGTGGCGGTGAGCCAGTTGGCTCACGTACATTATCGCGAATTACCAATCTCAATCTCAGTCCGGCGACTATGCGCAATATCATGTCAGATTTAGAAAATATGGGTTTTTTGATGAGCCCGCACACATCCGCCGGACGCGTCCCCAGCGCTAAGGGATTTCGGTTTTTTGTCGACCATTTGCTTACTGCTCGGCCACCCGACGAAGCACTAATTAATCGTTTGCGTGATAACGTACGTGGTGACACCGCCGCCGATGTGCTTGCTGCCGCGGCTAATACTGTCTCCCAGCTTACTCGGTTTGCTGGTTTTGTTGCCGCTCCGGCGCGTGGCACGTTACGGATTCAGCAATTGCGTTTTGTCAAGCTATCATCCAGCCGAGTGCTTACCGTGGTGGTAACGGTTGACGGTGAGATTATTAACCGCATTTTTGAATGCGAGAGGCCACCGCAGGAGCGTGATTTGGCTGCTGCAGCACGTTTTTTTAACCGTTACCTTTGCGATTTAACTTTTGAGGAAGCTAAAAATCGATTACGGGAAGAAATGAAAAATTTGCGTGGTGAAATTTCACGGTTGCTGGCCGGTATGATGAAAACAATTGATAACAAGCTTGCCGATGCAGAGGGCACTATTCAAGTAGCTGGTGAACTGAATTTGCTCAATCAAAGCGAGTTGACTGCCGATGTGCGTAACTTGCGGCAGTTGTATGCTCTCTTTAACAAGAAAAAAGAATTTTTTAGCATTATTGATCGCGGCAGCCGCGCCGAAGATGTCTGCGTATTTATCGGCAACGAGTGCGGTCATGATGCGCTATCCGAATGCAGTTTAGTGTTGTCACCGTTGGGGCATGACGATGACGGTACGGTGCTTGGCTATTTGGGCGTTATCGGACCGAAACGAATGCGTTATCAGCAAGTCATTGCCACGGTGGATGTGGCGTCCAAACTAGTATCACATTCGCTACAACAGCTGCGTTTGGAAGAGTTAAACGCCTAGCGTAAGGCTAGAGAGAAAGTGAGAATTTATTATTTTATTACCGCATAAAAAATAATTTGTGCGGAAAAATGGTTATTGTTGAAAATTAATTTCCCGCCGGCTGTTGCTGAGTAATGCAGTGAATGCCACCGCCACCAGCGACAATAACATTAGCCGGAACGGATGTGATTTTGCGGTTGGGAAAAGCTTCGGCAATAATAGAGTGCGCCGTATCGTCTTCTTTAATGCCAAACGAAGGCATTATTACACCACCATTGGCTAAATAAAAATTTATATAAGACGCAGGTGCAAAATCGTCTCTTTTACATATTGGCGGGCGGGGGAGTGTGAGGACCCGCAATTGCCTTCCCTCTGCGTCCGTAGCGTTGTGTAGTCGCCGAATATTTTCTTGCAATAGAGCATCATTATCGTCCTGCATCGCTAACACTGTACCGGCAGCGGTGAAACAGGCGGCATTATCCACATGGCCGTCGGTTTCTTCGTCGTAAGTGTTACCCGCGAGCCAGATGATTTTTTTTGCACCCAAATAATTGCGTAAGTACGCTTCTATGTCGGCGCGCGACAAATGTGGATTGCGGTTGGGATTGAGCTGGCACTGTTCGGTTATTAGTAATGTTCCTTCGCCGTCGGTGTGAAAACTGCCGCCTTCCATCACCAGAGGCGCTACAAACCGGTGTAATTGTAAATGTTGCAAAATGTGACCGGCAACGGCGTTGTCGGCACTATAAGAATGATATTTATTTCCCCAAGCATTAAACTGCCAGTCTATACCAGCGCATTCGCCGGCATCACTAACCAAAAATGTGGGGCCGTTGTCACGCAGCCACGAGTCGTCAATGGGAAGCGGCAGTACTTCCGCCGCGCCGCCCAGCATGTGGGCAGCGTTATCAGCATCCTGCGGGTGCGCCACCATCGTAACTGGTTCAAATGCGGCAATGCTTTGGGCAACGTCGGCATAGGCAGCGCGAATCGTTTCCAAATTTATGTTTGTTGGCCAAGCTTCTTGGCGGCACGGCCACGCCATCCAGCAACGTTCATGAATCGCCCACTCGGCGGGCATCCAAAAACCAGCAGTGGCGGGCGTTTTTTCTTGATTCATGGGCAGAGCATAGGAAGACTTAGGCAGCGAAAATGCCTAGCATTCTCTAACCGTAGTTTAACAATAATCCAAGTAAAACATTATCAAGGTTTTACTTATTCTTGTTTTTAATCGTTAGCCGGTTAAATTTTTTAAAAACATGCGAACTCGTGACCTCGTAATATTATTATGATGCCGTTAATCGTCCCGCCGTACACGCTCCGGCAAAATGCCTCCGGGCGCAAAACGCATTACCAGCAGCAACACCAGTCCCATAAACAGCAAGCGCATGTGTTGCGCATTGGCAAGCAAGTGTAAGCGTAAGGCGTTATCGTTGTCCAGCCATATTGTCGCCACATCCACCAGTTTTATCCCCAGCGGTTCTGCTTCTACCCACATCAACCAAATAAATGCACCTCCCAGTACCGCGCCTAAGTTGTTTCCAGCGCCGCCTACTATCGCCATTACCCAGATTAAAAAAGTAAATCGCAGTGGGTGATAAGCGCCCGGCGTGAATTGTCCATCCAATGTTGTCAGCATAGCGCCGGCTATGCCGGCAATCGCTGAGCCGAGAATAAATATCTGTAAATGACATTTTTTGACATCTTTGCCCAAAGCAGCAGCGGCGGTTTCGTCATCACGAATCGCACGCATCATTCTCCCCCAAGGTGAATTAAGTGCCAGTTCGCATAAAAGCAACACTGTCAACAACACAGCCAAAAATAGCCCGGCGTAGCATAGCTTGACGACAATGCTGGAAGCATTAATTACCAGCGTGTGCAGTGTTGCTTCTCGCGCTGCCTCGTCCAATCCGCTCAGGGCACTGCGGTCAAACCATTCTACTGCACGCACAAAAGTGTCACTTTGTTGTAGGATAATTTCTCGCGGTACAGGTCGTGCCAAGCCAGTAACATTTTTCACGCCGCGCGAGAGCCAGTCTTCGTGCTTGAGTACGGCGATGATGATTTCTGAAATACCTAAAGTAGCAATCGCCAGATAATCGGCGCGTAATCCCAGCGCAATTTTTCCTACCAGCCACGCCGCTGCCGCTGCCAGCAGTCCGCCGCCAATCCATGATAACAGCACGGGCAGACCCAAGCCACCTAAAAATCCAGTTTTGGCAGAGTTCACCGATTCTATGGCACTAGTCGCTGCTTGATAAAAATGTCCGGCAACTAGTATGCCGATGATAACAATTACTGTTGGCAGCCATTTGTTTCTGCGTTGTCGTCGTAAAACCGTTGCTATTACCCCCGAAATGATAATGATAGCAAGTGCCTGCAGTAATCCGTTACCGCCGGCTTCCCATGCTGCCGCTACCGGTGAGTGCGATACCAGTACTACCGCTAAACCGCCCAATGCGGCAAAGCCCATGATGCCGACATTAAATAATCCAGCGTACCCCCATTGGATATTGACTGCCAGAGACATGAGTGCCGAAATCAAACACAAATTGAGCACTGTTAGCGCCAGCGACCACGAGCGTCCCCAGCCTACCGCTGCCAGTAGAATAAAAAAGAGAACATAAGCAATGAGTGTGCGCTTGTGTATCACGGAGCACTTCCACGAAAAATGCCAGTTGGACGAATCAGCAAAGTTAGCACTAAAATAACGAAGGACACGGCAAATTTATATTCGGTGGACAAAAGTTGTACGAGCCCGGCGGGCGCCCAGTCGGTGGGTAGCAGATAAGTGAGAAATTTTTTATAGACATAGGTTAGCCCCACCTCGGAAAAAGCAATAACAAATCCGCCGGCGATGGCGCCTGCCGGTTGCCCAGTCCACCGACAATTGCCGCCGCAAATACCGGTAGTAGTAGCTGAAAATAGATGAAGGGTTTGAAACTTTTGTCCAACCCGTACAGTGTGCCAGCAACGGCGGCAAGTATGCCGGTCATAATCCACGTAATGATAATGATGCGGTTTGGCGAAATACCTGACAGTAGAGCCAGCTTTTCATTGTCTGAAAAAGCGCGCATGGCTTTGCCGGTTTTGGTAGCACGTAGAAACCAAAATAGTGTTGCCGCCAACAGTGCTGCAGTAAAAACGGTTAGCGCCTGCGAAGTACGAATCGCCAATCCTTCTTGCAAACCGCTTAGCTCTTTGAAGGTGCTGACAGTAATGATAAAGCGTTCGCCATCATCAAAACGCACATCGTCTACGCCAATAACTAAACGTACTATTCCGTTGAGTACAAACATAATTCCGATGGATGCCATGAGAAAAATAATAGGAGGGCTTTTTTTTCGGCGATAGTAGGCGTACACCGATTTGTCTGCGGCAATGACAAAAATAATGGTAGAGGCAATGCCGACGGGCAATGCTAATAGCGCCGTGGGGAGAGGCGCTATGCCAATGCCCGCTGTTTGTAGAGCTTGTGTGGCGAGAATGGTGAACATCGCGCCAAACGCCATTGTGTCGCCGTGGGCAAAATTGGAAAAACGCAGCACGCCATGTACCAGCGTTACGCCTAAAGCGCCCAGCGCTAATTGAGCACCATAAGTTACCGCTGGTATCAGTACAAAATTAGCGAGTAAGACAAAAGCGTTAGCGAAATCCGTCATGAGTAGTTGTCTTAACCGCCTAAAAATGAACGTCGCACTTCGGAGTCCGCCAGTAATTCTGCTCCCGTTCCGGTATGCCGGTTTTCGCCGGTTACCAGCACATAAGCACTGTCGGCAATAGACAGCGCTTGGCGGGCGTTTTGTTCTACCATCAGCACCGCTACACCGGAGCGACTGACGGCAACAATGCGGGCAAACAATTCATTCATTACCAACGGAGACACGCCGGCAGTCGGCTCGTCCAAGAGCAGTGCCGAAGGACGCGTCATCAGTGCCCGCCCTACCGCCACTTGCTGCCGTTGACCGCCGGAGAGTTCGCCTGCCGGCTGGCGGCGTTTTTGTTTAAGAATAGGGAACAGGTCAAATACTTCGGTCATTGTGCCGCTAATATCATCATCGCGCAGATAAGCGCCCATCTGCAAATTTTCTTCTACGCTCATATTTACAAACACGTTGTGTGTTTGCGGTACAAAAGCAATGCCCGCCTGCACTCGTTGTGGTGGTGGCAGTGTAGTAATGTCTTGTCCGCCAAGCGTAACGTTGCCGGTGCGTAAATCAAGCAACCCCAATAGAGCGTTCATCGCTGACGATTTGCCCGCGCCGTTCGGTCCCACAATCACCGCCACCTCACCTTTGTTGGCGCCGATAGTGCAGCCGCGCAAAATATCGGCGCCGCCGTAGCCGCCAGTGAGGTTTTCGCCTTGTAAATGCATCAACCTTGGCGCCCCAGATAAGATTCGATAACGGCTTCGTTGTTTTTGATTTCGTTGATAGTGCCTTGAGTCAGCACGGCACCGTCAGCCATGACGATGACCGACGAGCACAAACGCTCTAAAAAATCTAAATCATGTTCAATCATAAAAAAAGTATAGCCGCGCTCGCGGTTAAGCCGCGCAATGGCATCGGCAATTTCACCTAGCAATGTTTTGTTAACACCCGCCCCAACTTCGTCCAGTAACACTATTTTTGGTGTCGTCATCATGGTGCGTCCCAGCTCTACCAATTTTTTTTGCCCTCCAGACAACTGTCCCGCCGGCGTGTGTGCTAAGTGTGATAGCCGCAAAAAATCCATTACTTCTGCCGCCTGCTTCCGTAATTTTTTTTCTTGCATTCGAACTCGTCCACGTGCAAGCCAAGTGTTGATAATGCTTTCTCCGAGCTGAGAATCCGCCGCCACTAATAGATTTTCTAGCACCGTGAGCTTTGAAAATTCACGGGCGATTTGAAAAGTGCGTAGCAAGCCGGCAGCATACAACTCATGCGGCACCAGTCCGGTAATATCGGTATCCATCAAAAAAATGTGCCCCGATGTGGGTTTGTGCAACCCAGCAATAATATTAAAAAGCGTCGTTTTGCCGGCACCGTTGGCACCGATAAGACCGGTAATTGCGCCGGCAGGAATCTCCAAGCTTACGCCGCTTACTGCCTGCAATCCTCCAAATTGCTTGCATACGTTATTTGTCCGTATTATTGCGGGTAATGTCATGCGGGGATTTTCTCACACGCCGCGCAGTACTTCATCGTGGCAAAACTGCGGTTTATCGTGCCAAACTGACACTGGATGCAATGCAATCGGGTGCGACCGTAATCTGTCGGATTATGTTTTTTGCGCCGCCATCGAGTCTGTTGCATTCAAAACACTAAATTTATTTGCCAGATTGCTTCATGCTATCCAGCCAACGGTCACGGAAATATCGCCTAGCTGCGAGAATGCATTCCAAGGCTGACATACCAGCTGCTGCTACCAATAATAAGATCATACCTTTCGTGGTGATAATCCAGCCTGCTATGAAAGGGAAGCCAAAAACACCTATAAAATAGGAAAAGCCGAATATTTGCATCGTTTTGCTCATTAACTCTGGTTCGGAATCATTGGCAGCCATTGCTTTAACAATCGGGTATGAAACACCATAGCCAATCCCGAACAACACAGCGCCTAAAACATAAAGCAATGAGCTATCGGTAAAGAAGATAAAGCACAACACGCTTGTAAGCATAACAGCTAATAGCAAAGTAATAGTGCCATAGGGTGATCGACCGCCAATGAATTCCGCAAATAGAAATCGGCAAACAATCACCGTAGCAGTATAGGCAAGAAAGTAATTTGCGTAATCCAATCCGTTTTGTTGCGCGTAAATGGTTTGAAAATTGGTCACTGCAGCAAAAACCGAAGCGCCTAGCCCAACCATAATGATTGGACGTGCAGCGCGCGAACATAAGACAGCCTTGATTGAAGTCCAGTTTAGTCCACTATCATCGTTGACGCTATCACCGTGCGATAATGTTGTGAGTGCCCTACGAAGTCCGATGAAGGTAATGCCGCTTATGAGGCACAATACCGACGATATGGTGAAAGTAATATTGATTGCATAACCTGCTTTGACGAGATAGTTACCTAGCACAGGCGACAAACCAAATCCGGCCATAATAAAAATAGACAATAATGTGAAAATGCGTATTCTTTCTGATTTTTTGGTGATTTCGGTTAATACAACTGGTGTTAGGACGTAAAACATCGCCCACCCGATCCCTAGAAAAATACCTGCTAAATAATGCATGGGTCCGATGACTGACAAATAGCCAAACAAAAAAAGTGAGACGGCGATAATTATTGAAGCTAACCCTATGGTGTTCACCCGTCCAAGCATAGCAGTCACATGACCAAGGAAATATATAGTGACCAGTGTGGCTATGGTGGTTGCCATAAGAACGTTACCGACGTCTTTTTCATTTGCCCCAAATTCACGGAATAGTAATGGAAGAAGAAAAGTCAAACCATAGGTTCCAGCTTGCAGAAATGTTGCAAAAAAATAGAATGCCAAAGTTAAAAATTTACTCATAAATAGAATCTCTAACGGTTATGTTTTCCGCAGCGAGGCAAGTAGGATAGTGTTAATATCAGCATAACTTATCGGCAATTCTAATGGCATTGATGTTCCGTCTATTGCTAGTGTTGAGATATTTAAAATCAGTTTCGCTGGGCAAACCACTTTGTTATCTTTCAAAGGTGACCTATATATCGCCGAGATTCATTAAAGTTACCCTGCCTTCCATAAAACACACGATATTCATCCATAAGGATTGCAAAATCACTTATCTCCGGGCGCTGGCGGGGATTTTCTCACATGCCGCGCAGTGCTTCATTGCTGTAAAGCTGCGGTTTAGGAAGAAAACAAATCCGACAGTTGGTAAAGTTTAATCAGGTCTCGTAACCGCGGTGGAATGTTGCAAAAAATTAATCGGCAATTTTTTTTTTGTGCCTCTCGCTTCCACTCAATGAATGCACACACCGCCGCGGTGCTACTGTCTTCTAAATTAGAAGCATTTATTTCAAGAGTTGAATTAGGGTTGATGTGTTTTCGTCCTTCGCTAAAACATATTTCCGCGTTTTCAAAACGCATGGCTGGCGGGCGATAACGGACAATCGCAGAACTCATGGTTGGGCTACCATTTTTTCTAGCATTTTAGCCAGCCCGTCAAAACCGACTTTATTAATCATTCTGCCAAATTGACGCCGAAAATTAGCGATAAGACTAATTCCTTCAACTTTAACATCAATTATCCGCGGTTCGTCACCGGCAAACAGGTAATCAATACGAGCGCTTTTGTCCTTGCCGCGCACATTCATTACTACCAAAATTTCGCCATTTTCCTGTTGTTTGGCTTTTACTATTTCAGTTTTTTGGTCATCGTATTTTGTCAGCACCTTCGCGTAGGTTTTTTCTAGCAGTTGCTGAAAAGCGGCGATAATGCGTTTTTTTTCTTCGTTGCTGGCGCGTCGCCAGTGTTTGCCGAGTGCCCGTTGAGTGATTTTAGAAAAATTCAGTAGAGGCGATATTTCTTCACGCATAAGCGCTAACGCTGCGTCGGAGTCAAGAGCGTCATTTTGCTTCAATTCAATCAGTGCGCTCAACATATCATTATTACGCGTTTCCAAGTCGCGGCTAATCTCTTTGGGTGTGGTGGCCGCAGCGCTAACGCTAACGACAAGTGCCGCTAAAAAAGTTATTAAACGATTTGCCAATTTCATGGCTTACTCCCCTGCTTTGTCGAACAAAAATTTGCTAATTAAGTGTTCCAACACAATAGCCGAATTACCATGTACCGTAGAATTTTCGGGTACATTTTCTTCTTCGCTGCCTGGTTCAATGGAGATATACTGCCCACCGAGTAAGTTGCTGGACACGATAGAAAAAATAGAGTCGATGGGAAATAAATACGGCTTGTCAATGACCAATGTTGCTTCGGCAACAAATTCGTCATTGATAAAATTAATTTCTTTAACTCGCCCTACTCGGACACCAGCACTTTTGACCGGAGAACGCGTTACCAGTGAGCCGATATTGTCAAAACGAACTTTGACGAGGTAGCCGCCATCAGCAGAAATGCTGGTGAGATTAGCAGCCCGTAAAGCGATAAACACTACTGCCACAGCAGCAAACAATACAAAAGCACCGACAGCAAAATCTAACCGTTGGCGCATGGCTTTTGTTTGCATGATTTCAGTTTACCATGAACGCAGTGAGAACAAAGTTGAATCCCAGCACGGCCAAGGAGCCCTTAATCACTGTGCGAGTAGTGGCATTGGCGACACCTTCCGCTGTGGGCAAACAAAAATAGCCTTCGTAAATAGCGATGAATGTGGCGACAAAACCAAAAAACAGGCTTTTTAGCGTGCCTAAAACAAAATCGTCATAAAATAGTACCCGTTGCTGCATTTCTGACCAAAAAACGCCCTCGTCAATGCCAATTTGCGGTACCGCGATGAGGTAAGCACCGATAATGCCGACGGCATCAAAATAAATTGTGAGCAACGGTAGTGCGATAAATCCGGCCCAAAGGCGCGGGCTCAATTCGCGGGCAATCGGATCCACTGCCATAATTTCCATTGCTGCAATTTGTTCGCTGGCTTTTTTTAATCCGATGGAAGCGGTAATTGATGTGCAAGCACAACCTACAAACAATAGCCCCGAACTAACAGGGCCGAGCTCGCGAAATAATGTCAGCGCTACGCCGGCACCGATGACTTCCACTTGCCCGTAGCGCGCTAGTAATACATAAAATTGCAAACCTAGAACAAAGCCTACAAAAATACCGGCTACTAAAATAATAATCAGCGTATTGACGCCGCTAACCTTGAGTTGTTTGATAATTAGTGACGGTCGCCGCAGTGCTGCGCCGCTAGAACCGATCACGGTTAGAGCGAAGCGTGTTGCTTGTCCCAAATTAAAAAGCGTGCTAACCAGCGGCCAACCAAGCCGTCGAATATAGCCGGCGATGCTGTAATCTCGCCGGTCACGACCGCGCATTACGTTGTTTTTCTCAGCCTTCGGCGGGGAGTTTGAGTCAGAGCTCATGTGTTGCTACGCAATCCCATGTCTTGTACCAGTGGCGGTGCTGGTTGGTGAAACGGCAATGGTCCGTCAGTGCTGGCATCAACAAATTGGCGCACATAGGGCAGCGAGGAATTTTGCATTTCAGCTGGCGAACCTTGGGCGACAATTTCACCTTGCCACATAAGATACACGTAATCTACAATACGAAACGACTCTGCTACATCGTGAGTGACGATAATGGAAGTGGCATTGAGGGCAGCGTTGAGCTTGTGAATCAACCGCGCTGTTATCGCTAAAGAAATGGGGTCTAGTCCGGCAAAGGGTTCGTCGTACAAAATCAATTTAGGGTCCATTGCCACCGCTCTCGCCAATGCTACGCGCCGTTGCATGCCACCGGATAATTCTGATGGAAACAGCCGTGCTGAACCGCGTAAGCCAACGCCTTCTAATTTGAGCATGACAACATCGTGAATCGTTGATGGCGATAAATTAAAGTGTTCACGTAGCGGAAAAGCTACATTGTCAAACACCGACAGGTCGGTGAACAGACCGCCAAATTGAAACAGAACACCCACTTCGCGGCGCAATTCGTACATGTCAGAACGACTGATGTTAGTGAGTGGGCGTCCTAGCAGTGTCACTTCCCCCTCGCCTTCGGATTTGACTTGACCACAAATGTTACGTAACAGCGTGGTTTTACCGCTACCACTACCGCCCATGAAGGCAACCACTTGACCGTGCGGGATAACAAGCGAAATGTCGTTCAAAATTTGCCGACGGGAATCGTATGCGAACGATAGATTGGATATTTCCAAGGCATTTTCAGGCACAGTTAAATTCTATCACGCGACACCTGTTTATGAATTTGGACGAAGGGTTTATTTGTATGGATAACTCAAGAAGAAATAGCTAAAAAATCGTTTCGGCACGTGAAAAAAAGCTAAGAAATTGGTAAAGATACGGCGTGTTTGTTCTAATTAATATTTATGAAAGTATTTGTTGGCGAGCGATAACTATCAAGTTAATGAAAGTATGCTTTCTTGCTGTATTGACAATGCACTTCGTTACTGATAGCATTACGAAATTGTATTTCTTTCTTTTTGGCTGAATGAAACAGTCAAAAAATATTCTTCAGTCTTTCCAATAACACTTCTATTATGTCTTTTCCGACACCTAAAATTGACAATGCCGATACCGATGCTGTCAGCACCACGCCTGCTAATGTTGCCATTGATGTTATCTTTACCGATAGTGCGGCAAAAAAGGTTAAAGCACTTATTGAAGAAGAGCAAAACCCAGCACTCATGTTGCGGGTGTTTATTTCAGGCGGGGGTTGTTCTGGCTTTCAATATGGCTTTAGTTTTGACGAAGAGTGTGCCAGTGATGATTTTACTGTGAAAAAAAATGGTGTCACGGTGCTGGTTGATGCTATGAGTTATCAATATCTTATTGGCGCCGAAATTGACTATCGCGAAGGATTGGAAGGTTCTCAATTTGTTATTCGCAATCCTAACGTAACTTCTACTTGCGGTTGCGGTTCTTCTTTTTCGGCTTGATTTTTTAGACCGGTTCCATAGGGTTCCGTACGGGTTCGCGTTGAGCTAACCAATTTTATAAAACATAAAATCAAAAAAATCAGGACCTTATTGAAAAAGGGCAGTCTCTTTATCGGAGAAGGAAAAATCGTTTTATGAAAAAGTAGCGCCGACAAAGGCGTCTACAAACATTGCCGCAAACAGTAACGCCAAATAGGTGATGGAGTACGAAAACAAGCGTCGCCCGTCGTCGTCGGCTAGTGTTTGTCGCAACCGCCACGACAGTCGGATAAAACGTATTCCTAAAAATGCGGCGGCAGATAGATAAATTATGCCCGACATACCAGCGATAAATGGCAGTAGCGATACTGCGAGCAGGATGATGCCATAGAGCACAATTTGTGTGGCGGTAAAGCGTTTGCCGTGCGTGACTGGTAGCATGGGAAGACCGGCACGGGCATAATCATCAGCGCGATACAGTGCCAATGCCCAGAAATGCGGTGGTGTCCAAACAAAAATAATGAGAAACAAGAGTAACGGCTCAAAGGTTAACGTTCCCGACACCGCCAGCCAGCCGAGTAACGGTGGCATGGCACCGGACGCGCCGCCGATAACAATATTTTGTGGTGTTGCGCGCTTGAGATACAGGGTATATACCACCGTATAACCGAAAAAGGTCGCCGCTGTCATCAACGCCGTCAGCACGCCACCAAATCGTACTGTTAGCCATAAACCAGATATGCCTAATAGTATAGAAAAGCCTGCCGCCTCCGGCAAGTTAATACGCCCTGCCGGCAGCGGTCTAAAACGGGTGCGTTTCATTACTGAGTCAACATAGCTTTCCACCATGCAGTTGCAGGCTGCTGCTGCTGCCGATACTAGCGTAATGCCGAGTAGCGTTAAGCACACGGCAGCTGGGTCTGCTGGGTGTTGCAACATAGCCAGTGCCGAGCCGACGGCAGCAGTAAAAGCGATAAGTGCTACTACTCGTGGTTTGGTGAGAGCCAAAAAATCACGCGCTAGTAGAGCAGCTGAAATCATGCTGCGGTGGACGGCGTAAATAATTTCGCCGTAAGCGCTCCCACGGAGGCGGCAAGCAAGGCGGCAATACCATTGTGTGCTACGGCTGCCCATATTGGTAAACCGGCAACCACATTGATAATGCCTAGCGCAATTTGGGCTGTCAACAACACGAGTAGTCCCACCGCACCGCCGCGCATGCCGTGCCGCCACAACAGTATTGCAAAAAAGCTCAATACCACCGAGGCGACGAGTGCGCCAATGCGGTGCACCCAATGAATGGTGGCTAGTGCCGCGCTACTAATGGGAGATCCATCCATATTTTTGTGTAGTGCACGTTCCAATTCAAATCCTCGCCAATCCAACACTGGTGGTGTCCAGCCGTTTTGGCATAAGGGAAAATCAGGACAAGCCAGTGCTGCATAATTAGTGCTTACCCAGCCACCCAAAAATATTTGCATTGCTAGTGTTGCGGCAGCTAACACAGCAACAATACGCAAAATTGTCGGTGCGCGAGTTGGCGGGCGTGTTGCTAGCGCATAGGCAATGGTGGCAATAATTAATAATCCGCCTAACAGGTGTGACGATACCACGAGCGGACGCAATCTATCGGTGACGGTTAGCATTCCCAGCAATGCTTGTCCGGCTACCAACACAGCCAGCACAGTTGGTGCATAGTTGCGCATAACTTTTCCACCAGTAGGAGTAGAGCGCAGAGATAGTACGGCGGCGGCAAACAACACCAAACCTAGCAGACCGGCGATATAACGGTGGCCGACTTCAATCCATGCTTTGCGCGGATCCAGAGGCCAATCTGGTGAGTGGGCAGCAGCGGTAGCGGCATCCGGCACACCGATAAGTTGTCCATAACAAGCGGGCCAGTCAGGACATCCCAATCCGGCGTCGGACAAACGGGTAAAAGCACCGGCAACAATAACAAGTAATGCTAACGGTGCCGCAGCGGCTAGCAGCCCGCGTGTAGATAGTTTTATCATGTTATCCACCCGCTTGTCGCAACAAGGCGGATTCTTTTAGGATTTTGGAGGATAGTTCTTCTACCGAACGGTTAGTGGTATCTAGATATGGAATGCCGTTTGCTTTGTACAGTCGTAACGCCGCACGGACTTCGCGTTCGCATTTTTCGGATTTGGCGTATTGGCTGCCGGGGCGTCTTTGTTCGCGAATTTGTGTTAGCCGCGTTGGTTCTATGGTTAGGCCGTAAAGTTTATTTTTATAGGGCGCAAGCGTAGTGGGAATAGCGTCATCCGCCAAGTCTTCATCAACTAACGGATAGTTGGCTGCAAAAACGCCAAAATGCAGAGCTAAATACAGCGATGTTGGTGTTTTCCCCGAACGTGATACACCGATGAGGACAATGTCAGCGTTGTGTAGTCCCTGCAAGCGGGCACCATCATCAAAGCCCATGGCGAAGTTGAGCGCGTCAATGCGTCGCTGATAGTCACGGTCGCGCATAGAATGCGCGCGCCCCGCAGAGTGTAAAGCAGTGATACCAAGCTCTTCTTCAATGGGACGAACAAAAATTTCTAAACAATCCATGGTGAGCGCGCCGCTTTGACGGATGACGTCAGCCAGTATTTCGTCGGCAAAAGTATAAAAAATAAGCGGACGGGCACCATCGTGTTCGCTGGCGGCTTGGATTTGTCGGACGGTATCGGCGGCTTTTTGCGGAGTGTCAACAAATGCGAGAGTTTGTTCGGCAAACGTAACGCCATCAAATTGTGACAGTACACTGCGCCCCAGTGCTTCTACTGTTATGCCAGTGCTGTCAGAAATAAAGAAAACAGAGCGTTTCATAAGGAAGCAATTTTATCAGTTTGCTGCGAGTGCAAGAGGTGCGAGGTTGCCAGCGTAATCTTTTACTTTAATTAAAGTAATCGCAGATTGCCAATGTTTCGCTAGTCTTTTGAAGCCGCCGCTGTTTCTCTTTGGTGGACGGAATGTTGTGCGGATTATTCGGCGTCAAAATTTGGCATTTTGGACTCGTCAAATTCACCGACTTTGGTTGCTAGCGACCATTCGTAGCCGTCGGGGTCGGTGACGCTGCATATGCGATCACCCCAAAACATATCCGCTGGTTCGCAACCGGCGATGGCACCGGCGGCAACGGCGCGTTTAAAAGCGGCATCCACATCTTCAAAATACACATACATATTAGCGGGTGAATTAACTCCGCTGGTGGCGGGCGATTTTTTGTCACCAACATAGGGGGCGTCTTCGGGGGAAAACATGATGACTGCCTCACCGTAGTGAGTCATATCTATATGATAGATTTTTCCGTTTGGTCCGGACATGACATTTTGACGAACAAATCCAAAAGCGGATTCGTAAAATTTGGCGGTAGCAAGTGAATCGCGAACGATTAAATAAGGGATGACAATTCCACAATCATCAGGTTTCCATGGTTTGTTCATGAGAGTTTCTCCGGTAATAAAAATTTTGGGGATTATCCCGTTAACTTGACAGCTTTCATATCATCTAATTTGGGTTACTTGAGTTATTCTTTTTTATTTTATTCTCATAATAATTTTTTTTCAGTCATAAATACTCAGCTTTAATGTATTTTCTAATTCTTTTTCAGCCGTTATAATTAACTATCAATTTCTTATAAGCAATGTTTTTTCCAAACAAACTGCTCCTTCTATCTTTTGTGTTTATTTGTTAGTTCCCCTCGGTTACATAGCTGTCAATATGTTTCTTGCTGTGGCGGAAAGTCTCGTTATAGCCTATTTTTAGTATTACTCAAACGCTTTCTTTAATTAAATGATTTACTATTAATTTGTCATAACCGTTGATAGGGTTGTAAAACCTCGCTTAGCGCTTACATTCTCAAACGATCTAACAATTACTTTGCTGTCTCTTTTCTTTATTCTATGTACTGTGCTTTTTTCGGTGCTGTTTTCTCCCATTAAAACAGTGAACGTTTTTGATAATAAATTCGGCTATTTTCATTTTTTATTCTTTGAATTTATATCGTGTATCAGTGCATCACAGGGAAAATGTGGCGAGCAGAGTATTAGCTTGCGGCGTTAATTTTTTTCATTTCCTGCAAAAAATCACAAACCATTTTTTCGTTTGTCGTTCGCTGCATGGGCGGTAGAGAATCTACAATCACCCGACCGTAGTTGCGTGTTGCCAGTCGCGGATCGCAGGCCATAAAAACACCCCAATCGGTGAAATCGCGCATTAACCGGCCCGCCACCTGCTTCATTAAAATAGCCGCCGGCGGTAGTTGGTTGTGTAAAAACGGATTTTCACCACGCCGCCGCCGCCAGCCATCTCGTGCCGACAGCAACGGGTCGGATGGTGGCGTGAACGGGATTTTGTCTACAACGACCAACGATAAGGCACCGCCCTTGACGTCTACTCCCTGCCAAAAGGATAAGCTACCAGCTAGCACGGCGTTATCTGTTTCACAAAAGCGCCGCAACAGCGCATCATTGGGAGCACTGCCCTGCTTTAATATTTCGTATTTATCGCCCAGCAATTCCGCCAGCCGGTCTGCGCCTTCGTTCAAAGCGCGTAGGCTAGAAAATAGCACAAAAGCGCGGCCGCCATTAGCGATGATGAGCGGTGCGGCGGCGCGTGCTACCGCCGCTGTATGAGTGACATCGTTTGGTAACGGCATGTCGGGCGGTTGATAAAATATAGCGCGGCGAGCATAATCAAAAGGGCTTGGCCACGTTTTAGTTTGTGCATTTTCCAGCCCCATTTCTTCTTGAAAATTTTCAAAGCCGCCTCTGATGGTGAGGGTTGCCGATGTCAGCACTACGTTTTTGCAAGACTCCCACGCGCGGCGAAATATTTCGCGTCCCGACACTGGTGAAGCGTGCAACGATAAATTATTTTCTTCACGGCGTAGCCAGCAGACGAAAGGTACTGCGTCATTTTGTAATTCTCCTTCTTCGGCGGGAGCGGTGTCGGCCACACTGTCTTCTGATAACTGTAACCAGCGTGCGAGTTGTGCGGCATAGGTGGCGATACGGGCGGCTACGGAGGCAAGCCATTCACTTTTGTCAGAATCATTAATTGCGGCATCGCGCAGCGTTTCCATTGTTTTATGTAAAATTGTTGCCGCTCGCCGCCAGTCGTTCGCCGCCAGTGCTGTACGCGCCGGCAGTGACAATTCGTTAAATTTGTAGGTTTCTTCTAATAGCAGCCCTAGCGCTTCGCGCCATTGCCGGCAAAGTGGTGCGAAACCTGGGGGCAGTTCGTTGCGAGCGCTTTGTCGGTCAATTTCGGATAGCAAGCGAAAAAGTTTTGCCGACGACAACGTCTCACCAAAATATGATGGTGCCAGTGCGGGTAGCATGTGCGCTTCATCAAATACTGCTACATCACGAGTCGGTAGTAATTCGGTGACATCTTCTTCACGCAGTCGCATGTCGGCTAAAAACAAATGATGATTAACTACAACAATGTCGGCTTCACGGGCGCGGGCGCGGGCGCGATACAAAAAACAATTATTGAAATATTTGCACCCTTGTACTTGGCAAGTTTCGCGAGTGGAAACCGCTGCCTGCCAGACCGGAGAAGACGCCGGCACACCGGTTACACCACGAATGTCACCTTCTTCATCTTGTTCGGAAAACTGTAAAACTCGCTGCCAATCGCCGTTTTCGTCATCAAATAGCTGTGTTGCGCCAGAACTGGATAGATTGTGACGGCACAGATAATTTCTCCGTCCCTTGAGCATGGTTACGCGGGTGCGTCGTCCCAACGCTTGGGTAAGAAAAGGGATGTCACGCAAATAAAGCTGGTCTTGCAGAGCGCGAGTGCCGGTTGAAATAACTGCCGATAGACCGTTTTGAATAATTGGCGCTAGATAAGCAAAAGTTTTTCCTATGCCAGTGCCGGCTTCCAATATCTGCGCTCCGTCCATTGTTGCCACTGCCTGAGCCATTTCAATCTGCCCTTGGCGCGGGCGATAGCCGCTTATATCGCGTGCCAGTGGGCCATCGGCGGCAAAAACATCTGTGATGTCCACGTGGTAGTTAGGCCATTACTGCACACTGCTGATGGCGAAAACAGCGGACTTCGTGGTCGTTCACCATACCGACGCCTTGCATGTGGGCGTATATGATGGTGTCGCCTACAAATTTGAAGCCGCGTTTTTTTAAGTCAGCAGAAAGTGCTTTTGATTCTCTGCTGATAGCCGGAACGTCGGTCAAGCATTGCCAGTGATTTTGGATAGGCTTGCCACCTACAAAACGCCAGACATAAGCATCAAAGGAATCAAATTCTTCTATAATGTTCAAAAAACAGCGAGCATTGTTGACGGCGGCGTGAATTTTTAGCCGGTTACGAATCAAGCCAGCATTTTGTAGCAGTGAGGCTATTTTTTTATCAGAGAATAGTGCGACCTGTTGAGGAATAAAATTAGCGAATGCACGGCGGTAATTTTCTCGTTTGTTAAGCACCGTCGCCCAACTTAAACCTGCCTGCATACCTTCTAATATTAAAAATTCAAAGTGGCGTTGGTCATCATGCACCGGCACGCCCCATTCATTGTCGTGATAATCATAATATAGCGCGTTGCCACCCTTCACCCAACCGCAACGAGGCACGTTATCGTTTGGAGGTGCGTGTTTCATTGTGTGAGGGTACAGTGTGCCGTTGCCAACTCTTCCGGTGTGTTGACATTGGCAAAAGCAGCACTATCAGTAAATGTGGATTCCACAAAACGATGGCGTGGATACCACTGGTCTATCTTGCGTCCGCCGCTGTTCAGATACGTTGCCAAATCGTCCACTAACGCACAGCGTGCTAGCATAAAAACTGGCTGCGGGCGTTCGGTAGTAGCGGCAATTGCAATATCAGCATTAGCGTGGTCGACGGCGGAGCGTAATTGTGAAGCTAAATGTGTCGGTAAAAACGGCGAATCGCAAGGTACAGATAGTAGCCATTCGTTGTTGCTGGCACTCATGCCAGCGTGAATGCCAGCTAATGGACCGGCAAAATCGGGAGCGACATCGCGAACTACGCGACCAAATTGAGCATATTCATCAACATGGCGGTTGGCGTTGATGAGTACTTCATCCACTTGCGGTTGTAAACGTGCTAACACCCAGGCGGTTAGCGATTGTCCGCCCGCCACGAGCAAACCTTTGTCGCCACCCCCCATGCGCCGCGCTAAGCCGCCGGCAAGAATAACGCCTGTAACAGAAGTAGTGTTCACGATTGTAGTTTAATAAAATGCAAAGTAGTGGAAAATTGGAATTGTACCCCCTTAGGTAGCACGATATTGAGTGGGCGAGATAGGGATGGTGATATTTCAATCAACGGAACAAAGTGTCTTACAACGTATTTTTTGCTAGTGTTAGAATCATTATTTAACATGATAATGGCATATTAATGGAAGAGTTTGTCGTTGGTGCGCTACCGCATTTACTGTGTGGAATCATAATCGGATTTTTAATTTTTTACAGCGGTGTTGGCGGTGGCGTATTGGTGATTCCAGTCATTGTCGCTTTTTTTGGATTGCCGTTGTCGGTAGCTATTGGCACCGCTAGCGTTTATGCAACGTTGACTAAAGTTATGGCCGGCATAGAACATATTCGCATTCGCAATGTAAGTGGGCGGTTGGCCGTTATCATTAGCCTATCAGCTATTCCGGGAGTATTAATCACCGCTGCGGCAGTTAATTATTATTCTAATGTTGCCGAATCAGCACCACGAATGCAGGAAATTTTGCGCTATGTAGTGGCGATGGTTATTGCGTTTTCTTTACTGGCGGCACAGTTCAAACCTAAGTCGGCGGCGGTGTCATCGTTGCCGCTGTTAATTGCTGCCGGGTTTTTTATTGGGCTGGTAATGGGCGCAACGGGCATTGGTGGTGGTGTGCTGATTGTGCCGGCGTTATTTTTATTGTCTGCTGAGTCACCCAAACGAGTGGTGGGTTCTTCCGTCATTATTGCGCTGGCATTGTCGTTAGTAACGGCATTGGTGTACGCGAAAGGTGGGCAAATTAATTATCCTATGGCGCTTACTATGTCGGCGGGATCTTTGCTGGCGATTCCTTTTGCCAGCCGCATGTTGCGTCGTTCTTCCGACAAGACTGTGCGCATCATGTTAACGGTGTTAATCGTTATCGCTTTATTATTGGTGTTGTGGAAATAAAAGCAATACCTGTCGGTGCGTGAAGATGTTTCAACGGTGCTATGAATGAAATTTTAAGGAGCTGTTTTACGTCGTCCACCTAGCCAGCGGCGTACGTGGTGAGCGCAGCCGTTGCGGTCATGTTCCAACATCCAAGTGGCAGCCTTGCCGGCGGCGGCGATCAATTTTAAGTCTTCGTTAAGCCTTGCCACACGCAGTGCTGGTAAGCCACTTTGTCGTGTTCCCAGCCATTCTCCCGGACCACGTAACAATAAATCTTTCTGCGCAATTTTAAATCCGTCATCAGTAGCGCGTAATATTTTAAGCCGCGCCAATGCCGTGTCAGATAATTCTTCCGCATACAGTAACATACATACGCCGTCTTGCCCACCGCGTCCGACACGACCGCGTAGCTGATGCAATTGCGATAAACCCATGCGTTCGGCGTGGTCAATCACCATAATATCTGCCTGCGGCACATCCACGCCCACTTCTATGACGGTAGTGGCAATCAACATGCGCGTTTCTCCTTGGCGAAAACGTTCAATCACTGCTAATTTTTCTTCTGCTTTCATGCGACCGTGTAATATTTCCGGACAAAGTTCGGGATGCCTATCGCGGACTTCTTCCAGCCAAGTGGAAACGTCTTGCAAATCCGATACTTCCGATTCGACAATAAGCGGACATACCCAATAAACGCCGCCGCCATTTTTAACTTGTTGTGCTACCCGTACTAGCACCTCATGGCGACGTCCTCGGTTTGTTAAGTAAGTGCTCACTGGGCGTCTGCCTGCGGGTTTTTCGTCCAGCACGCTGATATCCATATCGGCAAAGATGCTCATTGCTAGCGTTCGGGGAATAGGTGTGGCGCTCATCATTAATTGGTGTAAAGCGCCCGACTGGCGGACCGCAATAGCGCTACGTTGTGCTACACCAAAACGGTGTTGTTCATCAATTATCAACACGCCTAATCGCTCAATGTTGGTGTCTTCTTGAAACAACGCGTGAGTCCCTACTGCCACTTGTGAAAGCCCAAAACGCAACCGTGACATTGCTTCACGCCTTTTTTTACCGCGCACTGCGCCGGTCAATAACTCGCATTGCACACCAGCGGTTGCGAAAAGTGATGACAGCGTTGTGTAATGTTGGACTGCTAAAATTTCCGTCGGCGCCAGCAGTACTGCGGTAAAGCCGCTTTTTGCTGCAGCCAAACATGCAAAAGCGGCTACTACCGTCTTGCCGCTACCAACATCGCCTTGTAGCAAGCGCCGCATCGGGCGCTCTTGGAAAATGTCATCGCAAACTTCACTGATAGCTTTTTGTTGTGCGCTGGTGAGCGTAAACGGCAATGCTTCACGTAAAGGGGCGTCCCATTCTGATGGCGGTTTTAGCGCTGGTGCACGGCGGCAGCGATTTCGGCGGTATTGTGCCCGCAATATAATTTGATGCGCTAGCAATTCATCAAACCGCAGTCGCTGCCAGACTGGGTGTTCTCTTTTTTGTATGGAGGTAACGTCTTTTGGCGACGGCTGATGTATTACAGCAAAAGCATCTTTTGTTGTCCATTCGCCGCCAGTAAAATTACGCCAAGCGGTAGGAACGGTTTCACGCCATTCTGTTGCCGCCAATGCCTGCGGAACCAGTTGCCGCAAGAGCGGCTGTGATAATTTTCCCAGCGCCGGATACATTGACATGATGCCAGCGGTTGCGGCTGCGGATTGAATTTGCGGATGCGCCATTTCCCAGCCGGCGGTGCGACGTGGTGCTCCTCGCACGCGCAGTTGTCGCCCTACGGTCATGGAGCGAGACAAGGCTGGTGTGACATGAAAAAAGCGCAGCGTTAAAAGGTCTCCCGCTTCATCACACAATACCACCAGTAATTGTCGCCGTCCACCTCGGCGGCCAAGTTCGCGAGCATCAGTTATTTCTCCTGCTACTAGTGCGGTTTCGCCGTTACGCAAGTGTGCTATCGGAAGCGGCGTTTGCCAATCTTCGTAGCGTAGCGGAAAATGCAGCAGCATATCTATTGGACGAAAAATGCCGGCATTATGCAAAGATTGCATCGCGTTGGCCGGCGGGAATACGTCCGATAGCATAATGTTATTTTAATAGCATTTGCACCCGCTCAGCTTATGAATACGCTGAATTTCTTGGTTTAGAATAGCGAATAGTTTTGTACGTGGAGTTATTTTTATAGTTGCTTCAGAGAGCCTGTTAGTTATTGATTTATAAAGCCGAGTTTTTTTGTAAAAAGCAAGGTGGTTGGACAAGAAAAATAACTGCAGCAATTTAATTTAAATTAAGTTCAATTAAATTGAATTTTACGGAAATGTTTTTTGGTTTTCAGGTGGAATTTTATGAAAATGTGATATAACCCGAATAAATGTAATGCCAAGAGAGGAGAGATTTGTGGCAAAACAGATGATTCAGGAGAGAGTAATCGATCTGGCTCAGCAGGCTAAAAGCCGTGGTATTAAATATTTCTTAATTGGTTTTACTGATATGTTTGGCGTTGCGCGCTCCAAGCTTGCGCCAGCGGCCGCCATTGCCGATATGCAAAAAAATGGAGCTGGTTTTGCAGGCTTTGCTAGTTGGCTGGATATGACACCGGCTCATCCCGATATGTTTGCCCTTCCCGATCCAGCCTCATTGATTCAGCTGCCGTGGAAACCCGAGGTTGGCTGGCTGGCGGCGGATTTGTGGATGGCAGGAAGAGAAGTTGTCGCCTCGCCGCGGGTAATGCTTAAAAACCAGCTCAAGCGTGCTGCTGCCAAAAATTGGCGTCCTATGAGCGGAGTGGAATGTGAATATTTTCTTGTCAATGCTGATGGTACGGCGCTTGCTGATTCTCGCGACACACAGAAAAAACCCTGTTACGACTCGTCAGCGTTGATGCGGCGTTATGACGTGATTAAAGAAATATGTGATGCCATGCTGGATTTGGGCTGGGGTCCCTACCAAAACGATCACGAGGACGCTAACGGTCAATTTGAGATGAATTGGGATTATGATGATGCTCTAGTGACCGCTGACCGGCACGTTTTTTTTAAATTTATGGTGAAATCTGTCGCCGAAAATCATGGTTTACGTGCAACCTTTATGCCTAAACCTTTTATTAATCTTACCGGCAACGGTTGCCACTGTCATATGTCGGTGTGGGACAAAAAAGGCAAAATCAATCATTTTGCTGGTTCTGACGAAGAGGGATTGTCACCGATGGCTTATCAATTTTTGGGCGGTGTGATGCACTCGGCTTCAGCTTTGTGTGGTTGGTTCAATCCGACGGTGAATTCATACAAACGTATTAATGCGCCGCGTACGTTATCTGGTGCTACGTGGGCGCCGACTAGTATTACTTATAGCGGCAACAATCGTACTCACATGGTACGCATTCCCGACGCTGGGCGTTTTGAATTTCGCCTGATGGATGGTGCTGTCAATCCGTATCTTCTCCAAGCGGGACTCATTGCTGCGGGGTTAGACGGCGTGGAAAATGACCGCAATCCAGGCAAAAAACTTAATATTAATATGTATACCGAAGGACACAAAGTAAAAAATGCTCGCCAATTACCATTAAATTTGCTGGACGCCTTGCGCAACTTAAAACAAAGCAAGGTTTTGAGCAGTGCTTTTAATAAAGACGTAATTGCTAGTTATGTCAAACTCAAAATGGAAGAGTGGAATGAATACAACCGCCACTTGTCCGACTGGGAACGACAGAACACACTAGATTGTTAACAAATAATTTTTTATTTAGAAAGAGAGAGGCAGTATGGATTCTAATATTAATGCACTGACAACCGTATTTACCGAGTTTTATTACTGGGTGACGGTGGTTTTTATGTTTTTAATTCATGTCGGATTTTGCATGTACGAGGTGGGAGCATCACGGCGGCGTAATCACGCGCACACTTTGATGAAAAACACCATGCTTATTCCACTCATAACTATTACCTTTTTCTTCTTTGGTTGGTGGATATACTGGGCTTTTCCTAATGGTCCTTTTATTACCGGTGGCGTGGAGTGGGATGCGGCGGCAGCAAATGCGCCGTGGTCTGAGAACATGTCCGCCCACCTGGGTGACCGTATTACGGGCGTGTTTTGGGCAGCATTTTTGCTGTTTTCGTGGACAGCAGCATCCATTGTTTCCGGTTCTGTAATTGAACGTATTCGATCTGGTGCCTTTTGGATTTTAGCGGTGCTCATTGGCTCTGTGATGTGGATTATTGATGCCGCATGGGGCTGGAGTGCTAACGGTTGGATGGTTAAACTTCTAGGCTATCACGATGCTTATGCGTCTGGAGTGATTCACGCCATTGCCGGTGGTTTTGCACTGGGCGTGCTAGTTGTACTTGGTCCGCGTATCGGGAAATTTAGCGCCGATGGGACACCGCGCGATATTCCGCCACATAATACTTGGTTCGCCACGGTGGGACTATTTTTGATTTACACTGGTTTTTGGGGATTTTATGCAGCGTGTAATGTACCGCTTATCTCTCCCGAAGGCATTGGTGGTGAAGTTACGGGTACAACGTGGACAGCAACCAATATCTATTTAGCACCAACTACTTTGGGCGCGATTACTTTCAATTTTCTCATGTCGTTGTCGGGTGGTTTGATGGCTGCTTATTGCGTTTCCAAGGGCGATGCTTTTTGGACTTATTCCGGCGGACTTGCCGGCGTTATTACTGCATCCGCTGGCAACGACTTGTATCATCCCATTCAAGCGATGATTGTCGCCGCCATTGGTGTGGTTATCGCCTACAAGATGCACTATTGGGTGGAGCGCAAATACAAAATAGATGATGCGGTCGGTGCTGTAGCGGTACACGGTTATGCCGGATTCATCGGATTGATCATCGCCGGCTTTTTGCTTTGGGGGGCGCCGTCCTCACCTTATGAGGGCTATGCTACGATTAATCCTTTGGGGCAATTTTTGGGCGCCATTATTATGTTTTTTGTGCTGGGCTTCTTACCTGCTTTTATAGTGTCTAAAATATTAGCTTCTTTTGGAATGTTGCGGGTGCCGCGTGAAATTGAAATCATGGGACTTGATTTTTCCTCAGAAGCGGCTTATCAGCAGGCAGTGGACGAAATTAAGCGAGCTGATCACGACGAAGCAGCAAAATAATCATAGTTTTTATAGGAAAGGACACATAACATGTCAACAATTGGATATGATAGTTGGGCGGTAGATTTAGCTGAAGTTGGTGCGATTTATCCATTTCAGGGCTCTGAAGTGCTAATGACCATCATCGGCGTGGCATTTTGGATTGGCTGGCACGTCGTACAAATTAAAAGTGAAAACCGCGAAATTGCCGAAGACATCGCAAGTGCGACGCCGGATGCTGTTTCGCGCTCAATAGACCGCTACTGACATCGTGGGATACGTAATTTTTTCCTTCCGGGAGTTGCCGGGAGGAGGCTTTGGGGCGGCATAACGATGTGCGGTATTGTTGGGTTATTCTTAAAAAACGAAACATGGCGACAACAGCTGGGTGCACTATTCTCACCTATGCTAATTGAAATGACTGATCGCGGCCCCGATAGTGCTGGTGTAGCGGTGTATCATGCCCACACAGCAGATGGCGGTAAAGTTACTTGCGTCCACCCGGATGCGGCTTTTGATTGGGCTGTGTTAGTCGCCCGTGCGCAAGCGCAAATCGGTGCCGAAATTGTCGTGCGACAGCGTGGCTCTCACACGGTATTAAAAACGGCAGATGCTGTAGCATTGGCGGATTTTTTACGCGCAGATTGCCCGCAAATTGACATTGTAGGCGTTGGCGATGTAATAGAAATTTACAAAGAGACCGGCTTGCCGGCGCACGTATGCGAGTCTTTTGGTGTTGCCGGCATGGCGGGAACACACGCCATTGGTCACACTCGCATGGCGACGGAAAGTGCCGTTACTACTGCTGGCTCACATCCGTTTTCTACCGGTTATGATTTGTGTTTGGTGCATAACGGATCGCTCTCTAATCATAACCGATTACGCGAAAAATTAACCGCGCATGAAGGCGTTGTTTTTAAAACAGAAAATGACACCGAAGTGGGTGCTGCTTATATCGCCAGCCGACTGCAGGCAGGAAGAAGCTTGCATCAGGCACTGGAAGACAGCTTAAATGATTTGGATGGCTTTTTTACTTTTGTCGCTGGCACCGGCGGCGGCTTTGCCGTTTTGCGTGATCCCATTGCCTGTAAGCCCGCAGTGCTCGCCGAAACAGACGATTATGTGGCTTTTGGTTCCGAATTTCGCGCGCTTTCTAGCTTACCAAATATCGATAGTGCCAAGCTGTGGGAGCCAGAACCGGCAGTGGTGTACAGTTGGGAAGGACAAGCAGCGTGAACGCTACGTCGGGAATATTGGAGCTGGAACTGGATGATTTATCCGCCATTAATCGTCGGTTACAAGCCCCAGAAAAGGTGACTGATTTTCGTATTTTGCGTCCGCAAGGCGCTCATACGCTGGCGTGTGGTTTGAATGCGCCGTTGACTGTGCGCATTGCGGGGCACGTTGGTTATTATTGCGCTGGTATGAACAAACAAGCAACCGTCATCATTGAGGGTAATGCAGGCGCCGGTGTTGCCGAAAATATGATGTCGGGAACCGTGCGGGTGACGGGCGATGCAAGCCAATCGGCAGGTGCGACCGCGCACGGCGGTTTGTTGGTGGTAGAAGGTAATGCGGCGGCACGATGTGGTATTTCGCTGAAAGGGGCGGATATTGTGGTGTTTGGCGATGTCGGGCACATGAGTATGTTTATGGCGCAGCGCGGACGACTGGTGGTGTTTGGCGATGCTGGTGAAGCACTGGGTGATTCTATTTACGAAGCGCGCATTTACGTGCGTGGCAAGGCTGATAAGTTGGGGGCGGATTGTGTGCAAAAAGACATGCGAGATGAACACCGAGATGAATTGCGTGAGTTGCTTGCCGCCGCAGGAGCACCAGAAGTTAATCTTGATGATTTTAAACGCTATGGTTCGGTGCGCCAACTATATCATTTCAATATTGATAACGCAGGCGCATACTAAAATAATATGTCAGATAATTGGTCACTTAAAGAATCGCACACATTTAATCGTCGAATTATTGACGACATTCGGCGGGCGGCAAAAACAGGGTTGTATCGCATTCGCGGTGGCGGGGCAAAACGGGCAGTTCCATCTTTTGATGATTTAGTGTTTTTGGGTGCATCTATGTCGCGCTATCCGTTGGAAGGATATCGTGAGCATTGCGGTACTGAAGTCACGTTGGGAGCGCGCTACGCCAAAAAGCCGGTGCGCTTAAAAATCCCAATTACTATCGCCGGCATGAGTTTTGGCTCTCTATCAGCCAACGCCAAAGAAGCATTGGGGCGTGGTGCTAGCGCGATGGGTACTTCTACCACCACCGGCGATGGTGGTATGACTACGGAAGAGCGAGAGCATTCACAAATATTGGTGTATCAATATTTACCGTCGCGCTACGGCATGAATCCAGATGACTTGCGCCGTGCCGATGCTATTGAGGTAGTTGTGGGTCAAGGTGCCAAGCCCGGTGGGGGTGGCATGTTGCTGGGGCAAAAAATTAGCGCGCGCGTGGCACAAATGCGTGACTTGCCGGAAGGTATTGACCAACGTTCGGCTTGCCGTCATCCTGATTGGACCGGACCGGACGATTTGGCTATTAAAATTAGAGAATTGCGTGAGATTACTGCGTGGGAAAAACCGATTTATGTTAAGTGTGGCGCGTCCCGCCCCTATTACGACACGCTACTGGCGGTCAAAGCGGGCGCTGACGTGGTAGTGATGGACGGTATGCAAGGTGGCACAGCGGCAACACAGGAAGTGTTTATAGAGCACGTGGGGATTCCCACTTTGGCGGCAGTACGGCAGGCAGTAGCGGCGCTCAAAGAAGCGAACATGCATCGCACGGTACAATTGGTTGTCGCTGGCGGCATTCGTTCCGGTTCCGATGTGGCTAAAGCACTGGCAATGGGAGCAGATGCAGTTTCTGTCGGTACAGCGGCACTTATTGCTATTGGTGACAATGCGCCACAGTATGATGAAGAATATCAGGCTTTGGGGTCGGCGGCTGGGTTTTGGGAAGATTATCAAGACGGCACAGATCCTGCCGGTATTACTACGCAGGATGCTGAGTTGATGAAGCGAGTTAATCCCGAAGCGGCAGGGCGACGACTGGCTAACTATTTACGCGTGTTGACAATGGAAGCACAAACGTTAGCACGCGCCAACGGTAAATCACATGTACACAATTTAGAGCCCGAAGATTTAGCAGCAGTTACTGTTGAGGCGGCGGCGATGGCCGGTGTGCCGCTGGCGGGGACTAATTGGGTACCGGGCAGTTAGTCAGCTAGTCAAGACGGTCAGACACTGGCGCTTGTGCAAGTAGGTAGATATTACTTATAATTTCGTTTTTGATTATTTGCGCGCGGCGGGAGTAGCTCAGCTGGTAGAGCGCAACCTTGCCAAGGTTGAGGTCGCGAGTTCGAATCTCGTCTCCCGCTCCATGTTTGTCCGCGAAAGATTTTATGTTTATGCGCTCACAGTTGCTAAGGCGGGATGGCAGAGTGGTTATGCAGCGGCCTGCAAAGCCGTGTACGCCGGTTCGATTCCGACTCCCGCCTCCAATGTACTTGCCCGGATGGTGAAATAGGTAGACACGATGGACTTAAAATCCATTGCCCTCATACGGCGTGCCGGTTCGAGTCCGGCTCCGGGCACCAAATATGGCGGTTAATCTTTCACCGCCGTCAGTTCTTGAACCAATCGCTGGAGTGCGTTTGGCATCAACGCGGGCGATTAAGTCCAAAAATCGTGATGATTTGACCGTGTTGGCTATAGACGCTGGTGCGACCGTTTCCGGAGTATTCACGCAAAATCGCTATCCAGCACCGCCGGTGCAAGTTTGCCGTACGCATTTGGGTGTGGACAAGACGAATGGCGACATTCGCGGTCTGGCAATTAATGCCGGTATCGCCAATGCTGGCACTTTGGGACGAGGGTTGCATGATGCCCAAGAATCTTGCCGCTTGCTTGCTAATTTGTTGGGCTGTGAGGCGCGGCAAATTTTGCCATTTTCTACTGGTGTGATTATGGAACCGCTGCCGATGGAAAATTATGCGCGCGGCTTACAGCGTTGTGCTGGCAAATTAATTCATGACAACTGGCTGGCGGCTGCAAGTGCCATTATGACTACCGACACGGTGACCAAAGGAATAAGCCGCCAAGTGCAAATTAACGGTAACACGATTACCGTAACCGGTATTGCAAAAGGCTCAGGCATGATTCATCCCAACATGGCGACTATGCTGGCATTTGTTGCCACCGATGCCGCTATTCCGGCACCGTTATTGGCGCAGTGGCAGCGTGACATTGTTGACGACACTTTTAACGCCATCAGTGTAGATGGTGACACGTCTACCAATGATTCATTTATGCTCATTGCCACTGGTAAAGCTGGAGACGGCAATCACACCGTCGTGCGTGATGCCATTGCCGGCGTTTGCGCTCATTTGGCCGAATGTATTGTCCGTGACGGCGAAGGTGCAAGCAAACTCGTCACCATTCGCGTGTATGGTGGGAGTGACAAAGAAACGTGTTTGCGTGTTGCTCGCGCGGTTGCCTGCTCGCCGTTGGTCAAAACCGCACTGGCGGCCGGTGATGCTAATGTCGGACGGTTTCTTATGGCTATTGGTAACGCCGGCGGTAATTTTGTGCCAGATTGTGTCACTATGCATGTCGACAGCACACCGGTACTTTTCAATGGCGGTCTACATTCCGAATATTGTGAAGAAAAAACGGCAGCAGTGTTAGCGATGGATGAAATAATGATTGTGATTGGTTTGGGGAAAGGTGCTTATGAGGCGACGCTCAAAACTTGCGATTTAACCGCCCGCTATATTGAAATTAACGCCGCCTACCGCAGTTGAAATGAAAGAAGCGCGCATTGCAGTAGTGTTAGAGCGTATCGCCATCGCATTGGAACGGCAAGGAATTGCGCCGAGGGCGGAGGATTTTGATAATGCTTGCTGCTGGCGATGGGAAGCGGCGCCGTTGGGTGGAAGATTAACTGCAATTGAACGACCACAATTTGAGTCGCTTGATAAATTGCGTGGGCTGGACAAGCAAATTGCGCTTGTTGACGCCAATACTCGTTGTTTTTTGCGTGGTGCTCCATCCTGTCACGTATTGCTGACTGGGCCGCGCGGTACTGGCAAGTCATCGGTGGTGCGAGGAGTGTTTTCTCGTCACGCTGATAGTGGGTTGCGTTTAATTGAATGCGATGCAGCAGGGCTGGCGCAGTTGCCAGCAATTTTGCCGGCACTTGCGATGCGGCGGGAAAAATTCATACTGTACTGCGACGATTTGTCATTCGGTCGGTCTAACACCAGCACTTTGTTTCAGCGTCTCAAAAGCGCTCTTGAAGGCGGATTTAGCGGCACTGACAATTTGCGAGTGTATTCTACGTCTAACCGTCGCCATCTCATTTCAGAAAACTATGACGAAAATCTAGAAGGTTATTCCGGAGGTGACGAAATTCATCCCGGTGAAACGAATGAAGAAAAAATTTCACTTTCTGATCGGTTTGGTTTGTGGATACCGTTTTGCGCGCCGACAGTGCAAGAATATGAACAGTTAGTGCGCCACTGGCTCGGCGAGTATGGCGTCGCTGTGACCGCGGCGCGGTTGGGCGAGGCGCGGTTGTGGGCGGACCGTCGCGGTTCCGTGAGCGGGCGTGTGGCGCGCCACTTTGCTATTGCCTGTGCTGCTAAAAGTGACTGATACGCACGCCGCTGTCGGCATCATTTGGCGCGGTGATAACGAAGTGTTGATGCAGCGGCGACGCCCACAGCAAACTTTTTCTGGTTACTGGGAATTTCCCGGAGGAAAAATTCAGTTCGGCGAAACACCTGCGCAAGCATTGTGTCGGGAGTTGCAGGAAGAATTGGGTATTACTGTCACTACATTACAGCCGTGGCTGCGTCGTCGTCATCAATATCCACATGGTAATGTTATGTTGCATTTTTTTCATGTGCGCGCTTATGCTGGCGTTCCGTATGCAGCCGAAGGTCAGCAATGGCAATGGACGCTGCTTGCCCAATCGCCGTCACCATTGTTGCCGGCTAATCTGTCCTTGTGGAAATGGTTGTCTTTGCCATCGGTGTGCGCTGTGACGGCGGCGGAAATTTTTGGTGTGGAGGAAATGATAAAACGCATGCAAGCGGCATTGGCGAATAGGCTGAAGTTGGTGCAATTACGTGATAAAAATATTTCTGCCGAGGGGCGGCGACACTTGGCAACGACAGCGGCGACGTTGTGCCGAGCACATCAAGCGCTGTTGTTAATTAATGACGATGAGCAATTGGCGCGCGATGTGCAAGCAGATGGTGTGCATTTGAGCTCTGGTAAGCTGGCAGTGTGTGATAGACGCCCTGATTTTTTGTGGGCGGCGGCATCGTGCCACCATGAGGCCGACATTGCTAAGGCGGTGACATTAGGATTGGATTTTGTTGTGTTATCACCGGTAAACAAAACACTGACTCACGTGAAAGCCACACCTTTAGGTTGGGAGCGATTTGCTGAATTTGCGACTACTGCTGGATTGCCGGTATATGCTTTAGGTGGCATGACGGTGGCAGATATTGCCGTTGCTCAGCAACACAGCGGTCAAGGTATTGGTATGATGCGGCAAGCGTGGAATGTACAATAAAAAATCTTATGATGTGGTTAGTTTTTTGATAAAAATAATTGAGCGAAATTTTATTAATTGATAGAACAGTTGCGTGTTTATTTGGAGGATAAAGTGTATCTGAAATCGTGTAATAATAGGTAAATAAAAGGTAACTCTCTGGATTGTAATGGAAAATATTAATTTATTGTGGTGGCATTGGGCGATTGTCGGTAGCTTGTTGCTGACGCTTGATGTATTACTTATCAATGTTTACTACATTATTTGGTTTGGTATTGGCGCGTTGACAGTGGCAATATTGCTGGTGTTTTTTCCTGAATTGTCGATGGCGGCACAAATTGCTTCGTTTGGCATATTTGCATTAATATTTTTGGGGCTGTGGATTTTCTTTTTGCGTCCGCAGCGCAGCCGACGGTTGATAGAGGAAGCCAAGCGTGAACTGCCTGGTTGTGTTGGAATTGTAGTGCGATTTAACGATGGACAAGGTTTGATGCGCCTACAACGTCCTATTGGTGGACGTGATTTGTGGAATTTTGTGTCACAGCAGCCGCTACACCCGGGCGAAAAAGTGGTGGCTGACAATGTCGGTGATGATGCTGTGGTTGTCGCTAAAGAAAAGGAATAAAAATATGCTTATTGTCAATATTGGGTTTTTTATTTTGCTGTTGGTGCTTGTCGCCAACGGTGTGCGTACAGTGTCGCAGGGAGAGGAATGGATAGTGGAGCGTTTTGGCCGTTATCAGCGTACCTTGTCTCCAGGGCTTTCTTTCATTGTGCCAATATTTGATCGTGTGGCCTACCGCGTTATAACCAAAGACATTGTTTTGGATATTGACAAACAAGAAGTTATCACTTCCGACAATGCTGTTATTATGACCAACGCTGTGTCGTTTATTAAAATCACCGATCCGGTGTCATGTATGTACGGTGTAGTGGATTTTCGCATTGCGGTCCGCAATTTAGTGCAAACAGCGTTACGTTCCATTATTGGCGAAATGACGCTGGACGAGGCGTTGTCTTCGCGTGAGCATATCAAAGCTAGGTTACAGGGAATGATTGCCGAAGACATGACTGGTTGGGGTATTACATTAAAAACGGTGGAAATTCAAGACATTCAGCCATCGCAATCCATGCAGCAAGCTATGGAACAGCAAGCAGCAGCGGAGCGTGATCGCAAAGCGATGGTAACTCGCGCTGAGGGTGCTAAGCAATCGGCTATTTTGGAAGCTGAGGGGCGCTTTGAATCGGCTAAGCGTGATGCCGATGCCGAAGTGGCATTGGCCGAAGCATCAAAAAAAGCAATTATGTTGGTGCGCGAAACGACCAATGACGAGTCCTTATCGCTAACATTTTTGCTAGGGCAACGTTATGTGGAAGCAATTCGTTCTATGGGTGCTTCCGAAAATGGCAAATTTGTCGTGCTACCGGCTGATTTGCAACAAGCGGTGCGGGGATTGATGAATCTCAAGATGTGATTTTTTTAGAACCGCCGGAAGGAAATTGTCTGGTGATTGTTGTTAACTTTTTGTGCCATTAATCATCATTTAACGGTACATTAAACGGTGGCAATTGTTTACCGGTGCCTGCTTTTGCGAGTGGCTAAAATAATACCCAGCCGACTATCAGGTTATCAGTTACATCTAAATTAATTTAATTTTTCTGTGCCTTCATCATCTTCAGCAAAACTTGAGGGTAATTGTTTTTTCGTGCGCACTCCCATGTCGCGTAGTTGTTCGGCTTGTCGTATGACGTTTCCTTGTCCTTTGCTTAGCTTGCCAAGTGCTGCGTCATAGGCGTTGCGGGCACCGGTAAGCGTTTTGTCAAGTTTTTCCATGTCTTCCACAAAACCACACAGTTTGTCATACAAGGCGCCGCCGCGCCGCGCGATATCTTCAGCATTTTTATTTTGTCGCTCCAATTGCCAAATACGTTCTACTGTGCGCAAGGTTGCTAACAGAGTGGTTGGCGCGCAGAAAATAATTTTTTTGTTGTAGGCATCGGAAAACAATTGCGGATCGGCGTTGAGCGCGGCAAAAAACGCCGCTTCTTGCGGCATAAACATAAATACAAAGTCCGGTGTGCGAATGTCTTTAATGTGCTGATAATGCCGTTTTGATAAATCTTCCACATGTCTGCGTATTGCTTGTACGTGGCGATCAATAGCGATATTGCGGTCGTTGTCATTATCGGTAGCAACGGCGTTCATATAGTCCACCAGTGACACTTTGGAATCTACAATTAAGTGTCGATTTTCTGGAAGATCGATAATGACATCGGGGCGCTGCAAATTGCCGTCTTCATCGCGAAAAGATTCTTGGGTGCGATAGCTTTCGCCTTCACGCAAACCGGATTCTTCCAACAACCGTGCCAGCGTCAGCTCGCCCCAGTCTCCTTGTATTTTTTTGTCGCCTTTGAGTGCGCGCGTTAGGTTGGTGGCGTCTTCACCGATTTTAACGGCGTTGTCATGTAAGTTTTTAATTTCGTTTTTTAGTGCCGCCCGTTCGCGAGTTTCTTCCCCATAAATTTCATCCACGCGGCGGCGAAATTGTTCCAATTTTTCCCGTAATGGCGCCAATGCTTTTTCGCTGTGTTTATCAAAAACGCGACTTTTCTCATCCAACACTCCCTGTGCTAGGGTTTTAAATTGTATTTGCATTCGCTCTGTTGTTTCGCTGAGAAAATCAATTTTTTCTTTTTCCTGCGTTCGAGCGTTGTCCAATTCCGTTTTGAGCTGAGATATTTTCGCTGTATCCTGATGCACTCGCTCTCGCAATTCTGTCAATTCGTTTGTTTGTAGTGCTACCTGCTGTTGTGCGGCGTCTGCTTTGGCTTCAGCACTGCTTGCTGTCGTCTGCGCTTGCGCTTGCGCTTCACGACCTTGATCATATTTTTCGTACCATTCCGCTGCTGCTGCTTCACTTTGTTCGCGATGCTGAATTTCGTTTTGTAGTCGCGTTTGTGATGTGGCTAAATCAGTTTGCAACTGGCCGTTTTTTTTGCTTAGCTGCCCATTGCGCCGCCATAGCCAGCCAACTCCTATCAGCGTCGCTGCCAGCAGTAATGACAAAATGGTAGTAGCATTCATGAGGCGTAAATAGTGGGGAGCATTATGAAGACACCGCTGTTGATTTCATTAGTTTATTTTTTTCAGAGGACGTAAGAAACAGGAAGCAAATATAACTCATTCGCCAACAAAAAAACAAAAAGCTATTAGCCGCTAATTTTTTTTAGTGGTGCTAGCGCGGCTTTGAATGTCTTGATTCCCAATTTTTTGAATGTTACTTGCACTTGTAAATCATCGCCGTTACCTTGACGTCGAATCACTACGCCCTTGCCATAGCGCGGGTGAAGTACGGTGTCGCCGGCGCGATAGCGCATGTCTGGTATGTTGTCTTCGTCTGTCGGCATTGGTGGACGTGGCAGTCGTGTGCGTTGGAAAGACGGTTGTGGCACAGAAGTAATTGAAGGAACCGGCGTAGCCAGTGTGTCTACCGCATCCGTGGACAGACAGTCTGCGGGTAATTCATTCAAAAAACGTGATGGCGGCAGATATTTGGTTTCACCGTACACTTGTCGACTGCCGGCATAGTGTAAAGATAATTCACGGCGCGCACGGGTGAGGGCCACATACATAAGGCGGCGTTCTTCTTCAATTGCTGCCGTATTGATTGAATTTAAACTTTGTGAGGTGGGAAACAAGCCCTCTTCCAAACCGGCGACAAAAACGTGCATGAATTCTAATCCCTTAGCCGCGTGTATGGTCATTAAATTGACGGCGTTGCTTGGTGCTCCTTGAGCCTCGCCGGATTCCAGCACGGCATTGGCGATGAATTGTAACAATGGTGAATTGTCTTCGTTGTCCGTCTCGCTTGTTTGAAACAACACGGCGCCGTTGACGAATTCGCGTAAATTTTCTGCTCTTTCGGTATCTTCGGTTTTGGCTGAATAATGCTCTAGCAGGCCGCTTTGTTCTATCGCCGCCCGCGCTAATGTTGGCAAATCAGCACCGCTCGCATACAAGGCGCGGATTTTCCGTAATAGAGCGGCAAATTGTCCAATTTTAGGAATCTGCACTGCTTCCAGAGCGGCAAACAGGTTACTGCCCATTTGGGTTGCAGTTTCTTGCAATTTTTCTATCGCTCGGGTGCCGATGCCGCGTGGCGGCATATTAATCACACGTATTAAAGCATCACGGTCATCTCCTGCTATCAAGCGCAGGTAGGCAAGCGCGTGTTTGACTTCGAGTCGCTCATAAAAACGGGTGCCGCCGTAAATGCGGTAAGGAATAGCGTATTCAATCATTGCTTGTTCCAGCAGGCGGCTTTGAGCATTGGTGCGATACAGCACGGCGACTTCGTCTGCTACCATGTTCGTCTCCAGTAGTTGCTTAGTAGCGATGACAATGTTTGCTGCTTCTTCAATGTCTTTTGTCGCACGAATAATATTGATTGGCGCACCACCGCCTTGATCGGTTTTGAGATTCTTGCCAATGCGGTTATGGTTAGTAGCAATAAGACGATTGGCAGCATGCAAAATATTGCCAGTAGAGCGGTAATTTTGCTCTAAACGGACAATAGTGTTGGAGCGTAATTCTTCTTGAAACCGTAGCATGTTACCCGGGTCGGCACCGCGAAAAGCGTAAATAGATTGATCATCGTCGCCCACGGCGAAAAAGTGATTGTCGCCAGAATCCAACAATTTTAGCCACTCATATTGCAAAGCATTGGTGTCTTGAAATTCATCTACCAAGATATGGAGAAAACGGCGGGCATAGTGAGTGCGCAAATCGGCGTCTTTGCGCAACAATTCCACCACCGCCAACAGTAATTCGGCAAAATCTGCTTTGTGCTCTCGTCGGCAGGATTCTTCATACCAGCTGTACAACTCACGCATAGCGGCAGCGCGCTTGTGTGGTACTGGCGCGGCGGCAGCGCGCACTCCGTTTTCTTTGGCAGCGTTAATGTAGCTACGGCACTCGGTGGGCGGAAATTCTTTTTCATCAACTTGTTTTTCACGCAACAGTCGGCGAATAAAGGTCAACTGGTCGCTGCTGTCCATAATTTGAAAATTTTTGTCTACTCCGGCAGCAACGGCATGGCGTCGTAATAGCCGATGGCAGATGCCGTGAAAAGTTCCCAGTGTCAAGCCAGAAAAGCCAAACGCTACCATTACTTCCAGTCGCTCCCGCATTTCTTTTGCTGCTTTGTTTGTGAAAGTTACCGCCATGATATCGCGAGACTGGCAGTGTCCTTCTGATAAAAGCCAAGCAATGCGGCTGGTCAGTACTCGCGTTTTGCCAGTTCCTGCACCTGCGAGTACCAACAAGCCTTCGCCATTATGGCAAACGGCTTCACGTTGGTGAGGGTTTAGCAAGTTAAGAAAGGAATCCATAAGATATGGCGCAGCGGAGTTTATCATTGCCGACCTGTGCCGTATAAAATTACTCATAACAGTCACCTCTGGCAGGCGACATGTTTCTGCGTACGGAGAACACGGCAACAAAACTTCCGAACTGTCCAAAAAATGAAGTTGTTTTATTTGAACGGTTGTACAGAAAGTCAGGTTAATTATTTGGGGGTATTAAATTTTAAGGATGAAAATCAGCCCCGCATTGCGGGGCTTTAACATGACCCGTACGGACTAAAAAATCGCCAAATCGTTCATCATCTTGCCGTTGGTTGGCGTACTTTTCAAGCAGTGGGCGCAAGAAAGCAACAATCCCTTCTTCATTAAGGTTTTTACCGACTAACGATGATAAACGATCACCGCCATAAGAGGCTCCTAAGTACAAGTTGTAGCGTCCAGGTGATTTGCCAACTAAACCGATTTCTCCTAAATAAGGGCGGGCACAACCATTAGGGCAGCCCGTCATGCGGATGATTATGTCGTTCTGTCTTAAATTAAGTGTGGTCACTTCGTTTTCTAAACGGGTTAGCAAGGTTGGCATATAGCGCTCAGCTTCAGCCATTGCTAGCGGACAAGTAGGCATGGAGACGCAAGCCATAGCATTGCGACGTAATCCTGACAATGTTGTGTTATCTTCTATAGATAATTTACGGCGGGAAAATACCGCTTCTACACGGATACGATCACTGTCGGCGATATTAATAAGCATGATGTTCTGATTGGGAGTTATTAGCAACGAACAACAATCAAGCGCCGCCGCTTCAGACAAGGCATTTTTAAGTGATGTTTCTGCCGCTAAGCGGCCATTCTCTACGAACAGCGTCAAATCCCATTTTCCATCTGGCCGTCGGTGCCAGCCCAAATAATCACCGCGGTGCATCCACTGTACTGGCACTGAGGGCTCTAGTGCAAATCCCAACCTTTTGTCCAGCTCGGCCTTTATAGTCGCTGCTCCCAATCGCGCGACTGTATATTTGAAGCGTGATAATTTACGGTCACTGCGATTACCATAGTCGCGCTGAATAGCGACGAGGTGCCAAGCTACATCAATTGCCTGTTTAGGCGTGCAAAAACCGATATCATCGCCTACGCGGGGGTAAGTACGGGTATCGCTGTGAGTCATGCCTAACCCCCCTCCAATGATGATATTAAAGCCGTGCAGTGAGTTATTTTTTACTACAGAGACAAAACCAATATCTTGTGAATAGACGTCTATATCGTTGGATGGCGGTATGGCAATTCCAATTTTGAACTTACGCGGCAAATAGTGCTTTCCGTAAAGCGGTTCTTCGGTAATGCCGCCAGTTAGGTTTTCTTCTCCTAACCAGATTTCGTAATAGGCGCGTGTAGCAGGTAAGAGTCGTCGGCTAATTGCTGTTGCTATATCGTAGGCTGCAGTGTGCGTCGGCGATAGTTCAGCATGTGGTGTACACATAACATTGCGATTAACGTCTCCGCAGGCAGCAATAGAATCTAGTAAACGATGCTCGCAAGTGGCTACAAGTGAGCGTAAATTTTCTTTGGGAATGCCGTGAAATTGTAGAGTCTGCCGAGTAGTCAGTCGAATACTACCGGTTTCTGTTAATTCGTTGGCGACGCTGTTAACAGCGAGCCACTGCGCTGGAGTAATGAGCCCCCCTGGTATGCGTAGGCGAAGCATAAACGAATAATCCGGTTCTAATTTGCGCGCTGCTCGCTCCATCCTCACATCACGATTATCTTGTTGGTAAATACCGTGAAATTTAATCAACGTTTGATCGCTCGTGCCAATGGCTCCGGTAAGATTGTCGGTAAGGCCGTCGGTAATATCGCCGCGTAGATAATCACTGCTATCTTTTATGATTTCTACGGGAGATGGGTTTTCTGCTAGCGCGTCAGGTTGTTTAGGGGAAGGGAGTTTAATAGACATCGCGTTGGTACCTTCCCGATTCGCGTAGGTGTGCTAAATAATCACTGCCTGATATACCGCCGTGTTCTTCAATAACGTCTGTCAGCACTTGGTGGACATCCTTCGCCATTGGTGAGTCGCTGCCACAAATATAAACGTAAGCGCCACTTTTCAACCATTTCCAAAATTCTTCGCCTTGCTCGCGTATTTTGTCTTGCACATACGTTTTATGGGAGTTGTCGCGCGAGAAAGCGGCGCTCAATTTGTTGAGTGCTCCATTTTTTATTTTTTCCTGCCATTCGGTTTGGTAATAAAAATCTTCGCGGCGGCGGCGTTCACCAAAAAATAGCCAATTTTTACCTTTAGCACAGCGTTCTTCACGTTCTTCCATAAAGGAACGAAAAGGCGCCACGCCGGTGCCAGCGCTAATCATAATAAGTGGTGTGTTGTCATTGGCTGGCAAGCGAAAATTATCGTTTTTTTGTATGAATACTTGAGCAGTATCTCCAGGTGTTAGGCGTATCAGGTGGTCAGAACATACCCCAGTGCGCGAGCTGTCATCAAAACCGCTATAACGCTCCTGTGCAATTAATATATGTGCTTCGTTTTCTCGGGCGAACAGAGAGGAAGCCAGCGAATACAGTCGTGGGGTTAAGCGTCTTAGGCAACCTAATACCTTTGTGCCGTCATCGGTGGAAGGTGGAAAATCAGTCAACACATCCAGTAGATATCGGCCTTTTAAATATCGCAGTGCCGCCGTGCGATCATTCACTAGTGTTGCTAAGGTATCTCCTCCGACAATAGTATGATAGTTTGCCAATACAGCTGGAGTCAAAAAAGTGATTTCTAGCCGTTGTTGTAGCCATTGGGCAGCGGTAGCCTTTTCATCTTCCAGTATAACGACAGCGTCCCAATTTAATTTCAATGTGGCAGCGGTCTGTTCGGCCAATGCTTGCGGATTTCGTGGCCACACTCCCAAGCAATCTCCAGGAGTGAAGCGAAGTTCCGATCCTTCTAGGGAAAATTCTAAATGACGTGTCTGGCGTGACGGTGATGTGAGCAGGATATTTTCCAATAAAGGTGAGGAAAATGGATGCTGCCTATCATAGGCAGATACGGGAGCAATGATGCATTGTGACTGCTCTAAAGTAAGTACATCAGCACTGCTGTTTGGTAGTGCGGTTGGTGTCGTTGTTTGGATAAGTGCTTCTGTAATTTCTTTTTTCCATAAGGTTGCCTCACGTTCGAAGTCCGCATCACATTCCACACGCTTGGTCAGTGGTGAAGCTCCTAGTGCAGAGAGGCGAGCGTCGATATCACGACCAGTTTGGCAGAAAAACTCATAACTGCTATCGCCTAGTGCTAGCACTGAGTAACGCAAATCAGGAAGCTCAGGAGCGCGCGCGCTATGCAAAAAGGTATAGAAAGCGGTTGCCGCGTCCGGTGGTTCTCCTTCACCGTGCGTGCTGATAACGACCAATAAAAATCGTTCTTTTTTGAGGCGTGCAGTTTTGTAATCTATTGAAGAAAAGGCTATTGCTTTTAAGCCACGGGCGTTGATAGTGGTCACCAGTTCGTCAGCTATTGTTTTGCCATTTCCGCTTTGGGAGCCGTAGAGCACGGTTACCACTGGCGTGTCGGCAGTCTGTGTTGTCGTGACGTCTGGTGTGATCAGCGTCGTGCTGGAGTGTTTATGGATGCCAGCCAAATAGCCGCTTAACCATGCTAGCTGGTCAGAATTAAGCTGGCCAGTGAGGTGTTCAACCGTTTGCAAATGTTTTGAAGATAGCATGATTATTTCTGTAAGCAAAAGAGGAGGGAAGATGGGAATTATTTTCTGATGCTTGATGTAAGGCGACTACGTCACCAATGATAATTAGCGTCGGTGATGTCAATAGTGCATGTGTACGCTGGTTAATATTGTCTAATTTCCCTGTGATAATTCTTTGTGCTGGTGTGGAACCGGCGCAAATGACCGCAACTGGCGTATTCGGTGAGCGGCCACTATGGATTAATTTTTTCGCTATCGATGCCAAGTTAGTGCCGCTCATATAAAACACTAAGGTGCAATTTTTATCTTCGGCCAGACGTTGCCAATGGGCGCTATCATCCATGCCGCGCTGATAGGCGGTGGCAAAACGAACTCCGTGTGCGCACTGCCGGTGTGTCAGCGGAATGCCGGCGGCGGCGGCGCAGCCGCTGGCCGCAGTAATTCCTGCTACTACTTCTACCTCAATGCCGGCAGCGTGCAACGCTAGTAGTTCTTCGCCTCCTCGGCCAAAAATAAACGGATCTCCGCCTTTAAGACGGGCTACACATTGCCCGTGTTGTGCATAGTGATTGAGCAGCGTATTAATTTCCTCTTGCGTTGAAGTGCAATAGTTACGTTGTTTGCCAACAAATATTTTTTTTGCGTCGCGTCGTGCTAAATCTAATATTGCTGGTGATACCAACCGATCATAGATAACCACATCAGCTTGCTGTAGCAAGCGGTGGGCACGAAAAGTCAGCAAATCCGGATCTCCTGGGCCGGCGCCGATAAGGTACACTGTGCCTTTGGAAACATGCCGGCGAGAGAAATGCTCTAACTCTTTCTGTAGTTGTTTTTCCCCGTCTGTCTCATTGCCAGTGAGTATTGCTTCCGCCGCTGTGCCGTCTAGAAATTTTTCCCAAAATAATCGCCGGCGTGTGGCGGGTAAAGCTACTTTAACGGTATCGCGAAAACGGCGACAAAATATTGCTAATCGTCCAATATTTGCGGGTAGCATTTCTTCTATACGCGCACGTATCCGTCGTGCTAGAACAGGAGAGGCTCCCGATGAGGACACGGCCACCGTTAACGGCGAGCGGTCAATAATAGCGGGGAAAATGAAATCGCATAATGCAGGGTTATCTACTACGTTAACTGGTATACGTTGTGCCCTTGCATCAGAAAATACCTGTTGGTTGAGTGCTTCATCATCGGTAGCTGATATCACAATAGAGCAATCTTTCATGTCTGTCGCTACATATTGACGTTGACATGTGCTCCCGCCTGCTGCGTGTACGGCTTCAGTTAACTTCGGAATGATTGTCGGTGCCACAACAAAAGGTTGCGCACCTGCCTGAATGAGTAACTCAGATTTTCTTGCGGCAACCTCGCCTCCTCCGACAATGAGCGTACGGCGACCATTCATGTCAAAGAAAAACGGAAAATATTTCATAATTTAATAGATTATAAATGAATATAAATGAATGTTTATATATTAAATTTTTATTTGCCTAAGGTGACTACTTTATAATTTGGCATGCCTCGATTTTCCCTAATTGTTATCGGTTTTGCCTTACTAGCGCTATATGTTTTTACTGCTGCGCCGAGTATCGGGTTTGAAGATTCGGTTTTCCTGACCTTAAGTTGTCTCAATGCAGACATCGCGCATGCACCGGGGTACCCTCTTTATGCTCTCGCTTGTTATCCTTTCGCTAACATCCCTGGTATAGATCCTGCGATAGGCGCAATGCTGTTTTCGGCGCTATGTGCCGCAATGGCGTGCGTGGTATTGGCCTTGATTATTTACCAGCTATCTGGCTGTATTATTGTTGCTTGGGGTGGTGCGGTGTTGTATGGGGTGTCGGCGACGTTTTGGTCACAGGGGAATATTCAAGAAGTTTATGCACTGAATGCTTTGCTATTTTTGACTGCGTTTTATCTTGCGTTGCGGCTGCGTGACGTTCCACAATCGCCAAAATTAATGGTGGCTTTGTTTTTTGTTTGTGCGTTAGGGTTGTCTAACCATTGGCCGCTATTTGTGCTGGCAGGGGTAGCGTTACCGCTCGTGCTGTGGTCGGTTCGCAAGTCGGCGTGGCGCGTGCTGTGCCATCCGCAAACACTAGCAGCTACTGTTACTGCAATAGCATTAGGATTGCTACCTTATGCGTATCTTGTCTGGCGCGCACACCATCCAGTAGCATATTTGGGAGTGCCCTTTGCACCTAATGATTGGGAATCATTTTGGCAAATCGTGTCGCGGCAAGTGCACTTTGCCAGTGATAAACACGGCGGTGCAGGAGTGGCGGACAAAATCGCTTTTTTACAATTTGTTGGGCATCGCGTATTGTGGGGAGAAATTGGCGTGTTGGGTGGTATTTTGGCGGTTATCGGTTTTTTAAGGCAGTGGAGGTTATTGTCGTTGTCGCTGGCAACAGCACTAACAGTGATGTTTCTCACCGGAACAGTAATATTAATATGGCGGTTGGATGTATTGTACGATGCCTTGCAAGAGCAAATTTTTTCAGTCTATCCCTTGCTACCGTATGCTGTTGTTTGCGTGTGGTCAGCGTTAGCGTTTGCGGGTCGACGGTATTATCAATTTGCGCCGGTGATTTGTGCGGTGCTGGCGTTGGGGTTGAATTTTTCCGCCAATGATCGGCGGCAACATACGCTAGCTGAGGATGGTATTCGTGCTTTTTTTGATGTTTTGCCTGCTGGTGGATGGATACCTTATCCATCCCAATTCAAGTTTGCCAAGTACCTGCAAATTACCGAAAATATTCGCCCTGATGTAGCCGTGTTACCAGCACCAAATCCTTATGTGTTTGAAGTTTACTATGCCGGTCCACGTCTATACGCACCAAACACATTGGCATATGAAAATGAGGTGCGCGCTGTCAATGTTTATGCCCGCCACAATGCCTTATGCTACAACGTGTTTGTGTTGTTTGATGCCTCTTGGCAGTCAGATGAGCATTTGCTGTTTTCCTGCCTGAGCGAAAAAAGACGGGTGGTGAACCATCCTGCAGTGGTAGTGTGGTTGCGTAGGTTAATAAATAGTGATTATCCATTAAATGATCAGCGTGCCCGCGAATTTACTGGCAAAGCGATTGAAGACGCTACCCGTACTATGCTTCAATTGAGAGCACGTCTGCAGTTACCCGAACAATGGAGGGAACTGCTAAGTGAAACGCGCCAAACGCCGCATGGTTTATTAGCAGAAGTGGAATTTTTGCGTGATAAGACGGATTTACTTATCAGCCGTCGTCGTGTTGATGAAATGGCGACACTAGCAGCCAGTGGGATGTTAAGTCGCCGCAATCAGGCGCGGTTGTTGTCTGCTTTAGGTGACTTGTATGCTGCTGTTAGCCCACGTAATGAAGACCTGCTGTCCACTGCCATCAAACATCACGCTGCAGCTGCTGCATTGTTGCCTGATGCACAAAGTGCTGTTGTACAGCGAGCGCTAAGTTTTTATCGGGAAGAGAAATTGTTTGCCGAAGAGCAACAACTTATTGCTAGGTACGGCACCGCTTTGTTTGAGCATGTCCAAAATTAGCTAAAAAATAACTAATGCCAATTTTATATTGCGCCGCAAGATTAATGTTTTTATTAAATTCAGTTTATAAATAAAAACGGCGTAAAAAGTAAAAAAGGGCGCTTTTTCTTGATTTTCCTTCCTTTTTCTTGTATATTGCACTGCAATAATTTTGTTTTTTATTTATCTAGAAAGTAAAACCATGCAACAAGCAGTTGAAAAATTACAACAAGAGTGGCGCGAAAACCCCCGCTGGCAAAATATTGAACGCCCCTACTCGGCAGAAGACGTGTTGCGCCTGCGTGGTAGCGTTATGGTGGAGCACACGCTGGCGCGGCTGGGTGCGGAAAAACTCTGGCAACGCGTTAACGAGGGCGGTGACTCTTACGTCAACTCGTTGGGGGCATTAACCGGCAATCAAGCAATGCAACAGGCACGTGCAGGGTTACGGGCGGTTTATTTATCCGGCTGGCAAGTGGCGGCAGATGCCAACAATGCCGGACAGATGTATCCCGATCAATCGTTGTACCCAGCTGATAGTGTGCCTTCAGTGGTGCGACGCATCAATAACTGCCTATTACGCGCTGATCAAATTGATGTTTCAGAAGGCAACGCCGACAAAACTGACTGGCTGTTGCCAATTGTCGCCGACGCCGAAGCGGGCTTTGGTGGCGTGCTTAACGCTTATGAGCTGATGTCAGCAATGATTGACGCTGGAGCTTCTGGAGTACATTTTGAAGATCAATTAGCGTCGGCCAAAAAATGCGGTCATATGGGCGGCAAAGTCTTGGTACCAACACAGGAGGCGGTGTCCAAGCTGATTGCAGCGCGGCTGGCGGCTGATGTCGCTGGTGTTCCCACGTTGCTATTTGCCCGAACCGACGCCGAAGCGGCACAATTGATTACTGCCGATTGCGATCCTGCTGATGAGCCTTTCATTAATCGCGAGAAAGCGCGTAGTAGCGAGGGCTTTTATCAACTGCGTAATGGGTTGGATGCCGCCATTGCTCGGGCGCTTTCTTATGCACCATATGCTGACCTTCTGTGGTGTGAAACAGCAACGCCTAATTTGGCCGATGCACAACGTTTTGCCGACGCGGTACATGATAAATTCCCCAGAAAATTATTGGCTTACAACTGTTCGCCGTCGTTTAATTGGCGTAAAAATTTGAACGATACTGATATCGCACGCTTTCAGCGCGAACTCGGCAAGATGGGTTACAAATTTCAGTTCATCACATTGGCAGGCTTTCACGCCCTCAATTACGGCATGTTTGATTTGGCTGACAACTATCGTGCGAACGGCATGACTGCTTTTGTTGCCTTACAAGAAAAAGAGTTTGCCGCCCAAGCACGAGGATTTACCGCAGTTAAACATCAACGTGAAGTTGGTGCTGGTTATTTTGATACGGTAACGCAGATTGTTGCTGGTGGTCGGTCATCGCTCACAGCAATGTCTGGCTCAACCGAAAGCGCGCAGTTCGAGGAAAAATCTGCCAAGTAAGCAATCAGCTAAATACAAGCGACGGGTAATTATTTGCCCGTCCGCTTTTTATTTTTACTTATTAATACAGGGTAAAAATTTTCTTGACGGCTGGCGTGTGAGCAATGCGCCTCGTATCGTTGTCGCCGTTTAGGCTTGGTTAATCCGATAGCCGTGCAATTCTCGGGCAAACGTCTGTAGTGCCGCGATGCCGCTTTTTTCGGCATTGGCACACCATTCACGCAGACTCGTCATCATTTGTTCTGCGGTCAGACTGCGGTCTTCCCACAGCATGGTGAGCTCTTTGCGCATAGATGCTACTTTTTGCATGACGGCACTTTTTTCTAGTAATGTTGCAATTGCTTTTTTGTCTACCTGTGTTAGCCGACTTTCCATGCCGTGCAGCCAGTCATTAAGTGCCTTGCTGCTGGGGAGGTTTTTGCTGGCGACCTTGTTGCGCAATACCGCTAGCTCGTGGTGACAGGTTTTTTTCATGATGTGTGAAAAACGCATCACTACTTCTAAGCGATTGGCGATGACAGCTTGCAAGGTATCCAAATCGCAAGTGGCGCGGCTGTCAGACGACAATAGTTTAGGTGCTACGCGCTTAACTCTGGCTAGTCCCATTTTTTCTAGTAGGCGAATATACAGCCAGCCGACGTCAAATTCGTACCAACGGTTGGACAGCTTAGCCGATGTAGGAAACGCATGGTGGTTATTGTGCAATTCTTCGCCACCGATAAACACTCCCAGTGGCACGATGTTGCGGCTTTCATCCTGAGGCTGAAAATTCCGATATCCCCAATAGTGACCGATGCCATTAATCACACCCGCTGCCCAAAACGGTATCCATATCATTTGTATTCCCCACATAATCAAGCCGGCAGGCAAGCCAAACATCAGTAGATTGAAAGCCAGCATAGAAATTACGCCAGTTTTTGGAAAGTGCGAGTATACATTGTGTTCTATCCAGTCATCGGGAGTGCCATAGCCGTAGCGTGTGATGGTATCGGCATTATTTTTTTCGCGTACATAGCACAGCACACCACCAAACAACACACTCCAGATTCCTAACACTTGCGGGCTATGAGGGTCATCTTCGGTTTCCACTTTGGCGTGGTGCTTACGATGAATTGCCGTCCACTGGCGGGTAATAGTGCCCGTAGTCAGCCACAGCCAAAAACGAAAAAAATGCGCCACGATAGGATGCAAAGTAAGTGAACGATGTGCTTGGCAGCGGTGTAAAAATATTGTCACCGAGGCAATGGTGATGTGTGTCATGCCAAGAACAATGAGAACTAATATGCCCCACGAAAAATCGGTTAATCCATTGAAATAATCAAACATATAAACTCCTGTTGCGGCGATAATCGCCGTCGGTATGTGGTGTGTGTTGCATTAAACTTTAGAACGGTACGTCATCCATGTCGTCAAAATTATCTTTTGTACTTGGCCGACTGCTTTGATGGTTACCACCACCGCCATAGTTATTGCCGCCGCTTTCACTGCGTGAATTGAGAAAAGTAAAATCGCGCCCGCGAATTTCGGTGGAATAGCGGTCATTGCCTTCGCGGTCTTGCCATTTTCGGGTTTGTAGAGTGCCTTCTACGTACAATTTTGAGCCTTTGCGGCAATATTCGTGAATCAACTCGGCAGCGCGACCAAAAAACACCACTCGGTGCCATTCAGTTTTTTCAATTTTTTGCTGTGGGTTTTGTTTGTCGGGAAATGTCTCGGTGGTAGCTAAATTAAAATTGACTAACGAACTGCCGTCTGGGAGGTTGCGCAACTCTGGGTCGCCACCCATGTTACCAACAATAATTGCTTTATTAATAGTGCCTTTTGCAGCCATGATAGTACCTTGTTTTTCGATTGTTTCAATTAATAATAAGTGGTGTAAAAAGCATTAACTGTTTAATTTAAACAGAAAAGTCTTTTACACTTACTGTTTCTTACGCGATATTATCGCAAACCAGCAAAAAATCAATAGTGCCGCCACCCATTGTGCCGTTGTTTCTCCGGCAACATCGGTGATCAATCCTGATATTGCGGCACCGGCGAACAAGCCTAAAAACTCCGCTGTCATCACTACGCCCATTGCTTCGCCACGTCGTTGTGCTGGTGCGGTGCGACTAGCTCGCGCCGGCAGTTGCGCTTCCATAATAATAAAACCGGTGAAAAATATCGTCAAACCAATTGTTGCCGCCAGCCAGCTATCTATCGTCATTATCGCGCCGGGTAATAGTAAAACTGCTGCCAGAGGCAATGCAAATCGACGTTCTTTAATTACTATAGGGACACCGATAACAATTGCCGCCAGCAATGCCGGCGCATACACCCGCCAATGCTCGGCTAGAGGAAAAAAATCATTGAGCGCTGCCGGCAGCCTCAAAAATAGCGACGAAAACACATAGTGGGCGACAAACGCACCTGCTGCATAAGGCCACACGGCGGCGGTAACGGCGCTATTTTTATCAGAATTCGTCGCTTGTGCGGTTGGTGGAGGTAACAACGACACTGCCACTGCTGATGTCACACCCAAAATGCCGGCTAAGGCAAAAAGTCCGCTAGAGCCGAGCCATCCGGCAAGCGGTGGGGCAACTGGCAACGACACGGTAAAAGCCAGCGCAATAGCTGCGCCATAAACCAGCATGGCCCGCGCGCGCCGTTCCGGCGCGGTGATGTCGGCAATCCACGCAGCTGCCACCGCCGCTACTGCACCGCTACCTTGCAATAGACGACCGGCAATTAACTCCCATACGTTGTCCGCCGCTGCTGCAACAAAACCGCCGGCGGCAAATACCAGTAGCGCGCCTATTAATACCGGTTTTCTCCCCCAACGATCGGCCATCACACCAGTGGGAATTTGCATTAGTGCTTGAGTGATGCCATAACCGCCAACCACCAAACCCATCATCCAGCCGCTACTACCGTCAGGTAAGGCGGCGGCGGCGAGGGCCGCTACGGGCAGTATGATGAAAACACCAAACATGCGAAAAAACATTGCACCAGCGAGAACGCCAACACACAGTAGCTCTTTGCGGGGGAGCATAAGGTGCCATTGTACAGCCCGTCACTAGCACGCTTGGAATATGTTGGTTTAATATTTTAGAATCAAAGATTCCCATGAAAAAAATTCGCGTTGTTGGAGCCCGTGCCCATAATCTAAAAAATGTCACCGTTGAGCTGCCGCGCGACTGCATGATTGTCGTTACCGGTGTTTCCGGATCTGGGAAATCTTCGCTGGCTTTTGACACCATTTTTGCTGAAGGACAGAGGCGTTATGTGGAGTCGCTATCGGCTTATGCGCGGCAATTTTTGCAAGTGATGGACAAGCCCGACATGGACGCCATTGAGGGGCTATCGCCTACTATTTCCATTGACCAAAAGAGCGCTTCTCACAACCCTCGTTCAACCGTCGGTACTATAACCGAAATTCATGATTATCTACGTTTGCTGTACGCCCGTATCGGTAAGCCGCACTGTCCACGCCACGGCATTGCTTTGCAAGCTCAAACCACTGCTCGTGTGGTGGATTTTTTGTGCGCTACATTGACAAACAAGCGGCTGGCAATTTTGTCACCACTTATTATTGACCGTCGCGGTGAGCACTTGGAAATCTTTCGCGACATTGCCGCCAAAGGTTTTTCGCGTGTGCGTGTGGATGGTCGTATTTATGACTTAGAAGAAATTCCCACGCTGGCAAAGACTGTCAAGCATACTATTGAGGTTGTAGTGGACCGACTGCGTCCAGACGCTGACAACCAACAACGGTTGGTAGAATCAGTAGAAACCGAGGCGCGTTTCGGTGATGGTCGGTTACATGTTTTGGAAATGGAAGACGGTGGTATTCATACCTTTTCTACCCGCCATGCTTGCCCCAAATGCGGCTATGCACCGCCCGAATTGGAACCTAAACTATTTTCTTTTAACAATCCTAAAAGCGCCTGTTCGCAATGTGATGGACTAGGGACAATCTCTACGTTTGACCCTGCGTTAGTAGTAGAAAACGGCGATTTGTCTCTTGCTGCCGGCGCGATTCGCGGTTGGGATCGCCGCAATCCGTACTTGTTCACTCTGATGCAGGCGGTTGCCGACAAGTACAATTTTGATATACAAATGCCGTTTAACGACTTGTCCGCCAAAGTGCGTCAAATCATACTTTACGGTAGTGGCAAGGAAAATGTGCCCACTGTTTATCGATTCAAAAGTGGCGAGAGTGCCCGCAAAAATCGTGAACATCGACGCAACAAACCTTTTGAGGGAATTATTCCTAACATGGAACGGCGGTGGCGTGATACCGATTCTTATCACGTGCGTGAGGAGTTTGCTCGCTATATTTCCGCTCGTCGTTGTGATTCTTGCAAGGGACACCGTCTGTCACCTGACGCCTTGGCGGTAAAAATCGGCGAGTGTGGCATTCACGAAATTTCGACCATGCCGCTCAATGAACTGGCGGCATTTTTTGACGCGCTGCAGTTAGATAAAACCGACGCTGCTATCGCCGAACGAGTAGTGCGCGAGATTCGTGAGCGCGTGAGTTTCATGGTTAATGTCGGACTGGATTATCTGTCGCTCGCACGTGCTGCCAACACGTTATCCGGCGGCGAGGCACAACGTATTCGGCTGGCCAGCCAAGTAGGTTCAGGGCTCACCGGTGTAACTTATGTGTTGGATGAACCTTCCATTGGCCTACACCAGCACGATAACACTCGTTTACTGCAAACATTGATGCGGTTACGCGATCTTAAAAACACGGTGATTGTCGTAGAGCACGATGAAGAAGCGATTCGCGCGGCGGATTATTTGGTGGACATGGGTCCACTAGCTGGTGTGCATGGTGGTGAGGTTGTTGCCGCTGGTTCGGTAGAAAAAATCATTCGGTGCAAACGATCGCTTACCGGACAATTTTTGAGTGGCGTGCGGCATATTGCTTTGCCCGCGCGCCGGCATTCTCCAAAAACGGAACTCACCGTGCGTGGTGCTAGTGGCAATAATCTCAAAGGTGGAAATTTCACTTTCCCATTGGGACTGTTGACGTGCGTAACCGGCGTTTCCGGTTCTGGTAAATCCACACTGGTGCGCGATATTTTAGTACGTGTTATGCGTAGGCATTTGCACGGCAGCGGCGATGAACCACTTATGCACCGTGACATTACCAATATTAAACAGGTGGAAAAAATTGTGGTGGTAGACCAAAGTCCGATTGGGCGCACGCCGCGTTCTAATCCAGCCACCTACACCGGATTTTTTACAGCCATTCGCGACCTTTTTTCGGGACTGCCGCTGGCGCGTGAGCGTGGCTATGCAGTAGGGCGATTTTCGTTCAATGTTGCTGGCGGGCGCTGTGAAAACTGTGAAGGTGATGGTGTTATGCGTATAGAAATGCATTTTCTCCCCGATGTTTTTGTTACTTGCGATGTTTGTCAGGGACAGCGTTACAACCGCGAAACCTTAGAAGTCCGCTATCGAGGTAAAAACATTCATGACGTGTTAGATATGACGGTGGACGAAGGATTGGCTTTTTTCTCTAATGTGCCATCCGTTGCCCGTCGCTTGCAGACTTTGCATGACGTTGGGCTGAGCTATATCCGGTTGGGTCAGTCGGCAACTACATTGTCCGGCGGTGAGGCACAACGGGTTAAATTATCATTGGAATTGTCTAAGCGAGGCACAGGTAAGACGCTGTACGTATTGGATGAGCCTACTACGGGATTGCATTTTTATGATGTGGATTTACTGCTCAAAACGTTGCATCGCTTGCGCGACGAAGGCAATACCGTGGTGGTGATAGAACACAATTTAGACGTGGTAAAAACCGCTGATTGGATTTTGGATTTGGGTCCTAAAGGCGGTGCTGGCGGCGGTCGATTGATCGCTTCTGGTACGCCAGAACAAGTAGCGGATGTTAAAGAAAGCCTGACCGGAAAATATCTGAAGCCTATGCTCAAAACCCGCCGTAAAGCGGGGAAAGAAAAAATTATTAAAAAAACAGCTGGTATCTAATTATTGCGCCGCGGTTGTCGCAACCGGCATGCCCTGTCCAATATGATGGCAATGATGACGATAATAATACCGCTTTCAAAACCTTTGCCGATATTGACTTGATTGAGTGCTCTAAGTATGGGCACTCCCAGTCCGCCGGCGCCAACCAAAGCGGCAATGACCACCATGGACAATGACAGCATGATTGCTTGCGTGAGTCCAGCCAACATTTGTGGCAATGCGTGTGGAAATTCTATTTTGACGAGTCGCTCCCAAGGTGAGCAGCCAAAGGCATCGCCGACTTCTAGCAGTATTTTGGGTGTTGAAGACACGCCCAAATGTGTCATGCGAATCGGTGCCGGCATGGCAAAAATTACTGTGGCAATAAGCCCTGGAACCGGTCCCAGACCAAATAAAATTAGCGCTGGGATTAAGTAAACAAAAGTGGGGATAGTCTGCATAAAATCTAATATCGGACGCAAAATTGCATACAACCAAGGTCTCCGCGCGGCGGCAACACCTAGCGGCACGCCGACAGCCATGCAAATAAAAGCTGATGCCAAAACCAAGGCTAGAGTTTGTGTGGTTTCTTTCCAATAGCCTTGATTAACAATTAATAACATTCCCGCCACCACAAAGAGCGTTAGTAACCAGCGGCGGTGTAATAAGTGCACCAGAATCGCAAGCAAAGTGATTAATGCTAACGGTGACGGCGTTTGGAGTAGCCACAAGAGCGCGTCAATGCCATGCTCCAAAGCAACGGCTAATGAGTCAAATAACGTGCCGGCGTTGTCAGTCAGCCAGTTGACGCCGGCTTTGGCACCGTCTCCCAGCGGTAGCTTGTAATCGGTTAGCCACCGCGCCGTGTTTTCTTCGGCCATAGCTTTTTCTCGACCGCTCGCTAATCGTTATTATTTGATTTCTAGCGCGGTTTTTACTGCTGCCAAGCCGTCGTTACCGGTTATTGTTTTAACACCTTTTAGCCATCCATCCAACACATTAGGATTTTGTTGTAGCCAGTCGTGTGCGGCGGCACGTGGTTCTTGACCGTGATCCAAAATCGCTCCCATAATAGCCCCTTCCATGGTTAGCGTAAATTGCAGGTTATTTAGCAACACGCCAACATTGGGGCATTCTTTTACATAGTCTTTGCGGGTATTGGTGAACACCGAGGCGCCGCCGTAATTTGGACCAAAATAATCATCGCCGCCGGATAAATAAACGAGTTCAAAATTATTATTCATTGGGTGTGGTGCCCAGCCCAAAAAGACGATGTCTTGCTTGTTTTTAGCGGCACGTGCTACTTGCGCTAGCATACCTTGCTCCGATGATTCCACCAGTTCAAAGTCACCAAGGCTAAATGCGTCTTTTTCTATCATATCCAAAATCAGGCGATTACCGTCGTTGCCTGGTTCAATGCCATAAATTTTTCCGTCCATCGACTCTTTGAAATCTGAGATGTTGGCAAAATCGTTTAACCCTTTGGCGGCGGTATATGCGGGTACGGCAAAGGTATATTTCGCACCTTCTAAATTAGCAAGCGGTAGTACGTCAACTGCGCCTTTGTCACGGTAGGGCGCAAGGTCGCCTTCCATAGTGGGCATCCAATTACCTAAAAATATGTCTATGTCGGAGTTTTCCAAGCCTTTGTAGGTAACTGGTACCGACAGCACCTTAACGTCAGTTTGATAACCTAGCCCTTCTAGAACTTCTGTGGTAAGTGCAGTGGTGGCGGTGATATCTGTCCAGCCAACATCGGAAAAGCGTACTGTGCTGCAATCGTCAGCCAATACCGGTTGATAAAGCAATGCCGCCGCTGCCGTGCAGATAATAAATTTGTTAAAAATTGTTTTCATTGTTAATCTCTCCTAATAAATTTAAAAAAACGCTTTCTAATATAGCACAACGCACGGTAAAAATCAGAACAGCAATTGGGTTGTCGAGTCATCTACGTTCACATTAACTTCCTGTACAAAAGGTTTAAAAATTACATTAAAAAAAGACAAAAAGAGTGCCGTTGAGGTAATAAAAAAATGCGTAATAATATTGACTGTACACTTAAATTGCTGAAATGATAAAGATAATTATCAAAACATAATACATGGGGCTTGTAAATCAAATTAAATAAGAATAGAGAGCGATGAAAAAGATAGGCAATTAATATCTAGCAATAAAAAAATTCCGTAGATTATTCAATGATAGCCAAACGCGCTTGCGTTTATGTTATAGTCAGAGTATAGTTTTAGGGAAGCCTGTGGAAGACTTCAATATTTTGATTAATTTTGATTAACTGTGGAGAAAAATATGCCCGTCACATTAACCGTCAATGACAAAGAACATACGGTTGACGCATCGCCTGATACGCCATTACTATGGGCGTTACGTGATTATCTTGAATTAACCGGAACTAAGTACGGCTGTGGCATGGCACTATGTGGCGCCTGCACGGTGCATTTGGACGACCAACCAGTACGTTCTTGCGTTACGCCTATTTCTGCAGTTGGCTCGCGCAAAGTGCGTACGATCGAAGGGCTGCAATCTAAAGAAGCTCAAGCGGTGCAAGCCGCATGGGAAAAAGAACGAGTGCCGCAATGCGGATATTGCCAATCGGGACAGATTATGTCGGCAACGGCATTGCTTGCCGGCAACGCCAATCCTTCCGATGAGGCTATTAACACTGCAATGGCAGGCAATATTTGTCGTTGTGCTACTTATGTACGCATTCGTCAGGCAATCAAAGAAGCTGCTGTCAGTTTGAAAAACGCCTGAAAAGGAATACATGAAAAATCTTGCATATTTAACCAACACTTTTAATTCAGTTAACTCAGGGCGACGTCATTTCTTGAAATCTGTTTCCATTGCTGGGGCAGGTTTTGCTGTGGGCGTTTTTTATCCGCGCCTAGCGGTGGCTCAATCTGCAACCGAAGGGGCTGTTAAACCGTCTGCATTTATTCGTATTGGAGTGGATAACATCGTAACGGTTGTTATGAAGCATTTGGAAATGGGACAAGGTACTTATACAGGGCTTGCGACTCTTGTCGCCGAGGAGTTGGATGCTGATTGGGACCAAATAGAATCTGTCGGTGCGCCTGCCGATGCCAAGTTGTATAACAATTTGCTTTGGGGGCCTATGCAGGGCACGGGTGGTAGCACTGCTATGGCTAATTCTTTTATGCAAATGCGGCAGGTAGGTGCTGCAATGCGGGCGATGTTGGTTGCTGCAGCGGCAAAACAATGGGGCATTTCACCCGAACAAATTCTAGTTAATCGTGGACTTGTTAGCCACACTGCTTCACAACGTCAAGCGACATTTGGCGAATTGGCGGAAGCAGCGGCGCAACAATCGCCGCCGCCCCTGGAGCTTATTAAACTTAAAAGCCCACAGGATTTTATTTATATTGGAAAAAACGTTTCGCGCAAAGATACCGGAAAAACAGATGGTTCCGCGTTGTACACGCAGGATTTTAAAACGGCAGGGTTGTTGACTGCAGTCGTTGCTCATCCGCCGCTATTTGGCGCAACAGTGCGCGCTGTTAATGCCGATGCTGCCAAAGCTGTTCCGGGTGTGGAGGATGTGGTGTCCATTGCTTCCGGGGTGGCGGTGTTGGCCAAAGATTTTTGGACAGCAAAAAAAGGAAGAGATAAGTTGCTTATTGATTGGGATGAAACTGAGGCAGTCAAAATAAGTTCTGGGCAGCTAATGACCGAATATAAAAAAATGGCACAAGAACCCGGTATGTTGGCAGTTAATGTGGGTAATGCTGGAAGTGCTATGCCGACGGCAAAAACCGTGCTGGAAGCAGAATACGAGTTTCCTTTTTTAGCTCATGCCGCGATGGAGCCGCTCAACTGCGCCGCGCTGGTGACAGATAATGCCTGTGAAATATGGAACGGAGGGCAAATGCAGACGGGCGATCAATATTCGGTAGCGGCGTTATTAAACATTCCTCCCGAAAACGTGAAAATTAATACACTCTACGCGGGCGGCAGTTTTGGTCGTCGAGGTAATCCAAAATCGGACTATGTGCTAGAAGCTGTGAATATCGCCAAAGCCAAAAAGGGGACTCCCATTAAGTTGGTTTGGACTCGGGAAGACGATATGCGTGGTGGATACTATCGGCCGATGTATTTTCACAAATTGCGGGCAGGGTTGGACGAGGATGGGCAGTTAATTGCGTGGGAGCATCGAATTGTCGGGCAATCTATTGCATCCAGTACTTCTTTAATTAAAAACGACATTGACATTACTTCTGTTATTAAAAACGGCATTGACATTACTTCTGTTGAGGGAGCGGTTAATCTGCCTTATGACATACCTAATATACGTGTGGAATTGCATTCACCAAAAATTGGTGTTCCAGTGCTATGGTGGCGTTCCGTCGGATCTACGCACACCGCCTATTCAACGGAAACGTTTATAGACGAACTAGCCGCCGCCGCTGGCAAAGAGCCTATTGATTTTCGATTGCAATTGCTGTCTAAGCATCCGCGTCACCGTGCTGTGCTTGCTTTAGCGGCAAATAAAGCAGGTTGGGATAAGCCGGCGGTGGCCGGACGTTATCGTGGCGTTGCCGTTCACGAGTCGTTTAATAGCGTTGTTGCGCAGGTGGTAGAAATATCGTTAACGGACGACAAAAAAGTTCGCGTTGAGCGCGTTATCTGCGCGGTGGACTGTGGGCTGGCGGTTAATCCGGATATTGTGCGTGCCCAAATGGAAAGCGGCATCGGTTATGGTTTGGCAGCAGCACTTACCGGTGAAATTACGCTGCAAGACGGTAAAGTAGTTCAGTCTAATTTTCATGACTACAAGGTGTTGAGAATTAATCAAATGCCGGATATTGAGGTACATATTGTGCCGTCGGAAGCGGCGCCAACCGGTGTGGGTGAGCCGGGAACGCCTCCTATCGCACCGGCATTAATCAATGCGCTGTATGCAGCAACACAAAAAAGACATTATCGACTACCACTGCGAGCGTAATTAATTGTTTTTAGTGCAGGGTAACTATTACCTAATCCAGGCATCATAATGTGGGATAACGGTAGATTGCTCAGAATTGACACAATTTTGGGAGAGTCGATCCGCTAAGCTTTGCTAAGTGCCAGATTAAAACTAAATTACTGGACAATACAGTTGTTTTGAATTGTTTTTGACAGAACTGAATAACGTCCATACATTGCAGATTAGTGCAAGAAATAAAAACGACATCGACCGCTGTTTTACGTGTGAGTTCCTCCACTGCCCTGCAGATGCTTGGCGCGTCAATAGCAGCAACTTTTTTGTCGCTGTGCTGGTTAAAGGTACCTGCGGCAACAATCTCTAAACCGCTTGTGGTCAGTGCTTGGCACATCATCAATGAAATATTTTCGGTATAGGGTGACAGATAAGCAATGCGTTTTGCTTGCAAGTGTGCCAACGCCGCTTTGGCTGCCGTTAATGGGTTGGTTACGAAAGCGGTGTTAACGGCGTTTTTTATTAACCGCTCAACCTCCGCCTCACCGATGACGGCTGCCGCCGACGTGCAGGCGTAGCCAATAGCATCAAACGCCTTTCCCTCCGGAAATAATGCTAATGCTTCGGTCAGATGTGTTTTCATTGCCACCAGATTGTCCACAGAGACAATGTCGTTAACGGCAATACGAGTGTGTAGTAAATTCACGGTTGGGTTGGCGGAAAATAATTGCCGACAGTCGCTCTCTACTGTTTCGTCTGTCTGCAGGACGATTAATCCCAATAATCGTCGCTGCGTTTCTGTCAGGCGATAAGGTAAATTTTTCATCTTTAACATTAAATTGACTCGATAGATGAGATAAGCGGCATTTTTTTGCTGGCACGGTGAGTCAGTAACCTCGCTGTTGTATCAGTAATGACAATATTTTCTTCATGCACCATCGTCATCCCATCAGCATAAATCAGCGATGGCTCTATTGCGATAACCATTCCTGGGCGTAGTGGTGTTTTATCCCATTCAACGAGGGATGGTGTTTCTGTTAATTCTATGCCGACGCCGTGTCCGTAACGTCCAGCACTAGCGGTGTCATAGCCAGCGACGCGAATGACGTCGTTCATGGCAAAAAACAAATCACAACATCGCGTACTGGGTTTGGCGGCGGCGAGTACGGCTTCTGTCGCCCGCCACAGCGTATCATAGGCTTGGCGGCTTTTGGTACTGATGCGTCCTAAAGCGTAATTGCGATTGAAATCACAATAATAGCCATCTATCACACAGCCGGCATCCAACATAAAAATATCGCCATCTTTTAGCAGCGTGTCATCGGGAGGCGAGATAATGTCCACATAGCCACCAGCGCCGTTGCCGCAAGCAAGATAATTAACGTCATCCACGCCGGCTAACAAGCATTCTATTTTGAACCGCCGGTGTGCCTCACGTGCTGTCATACCGATTTGTAGCCATTCGGGAACCTGTTCAAACACGGTGCTTACCACGTCGCAAACATGCTCAATTTTTTCAATTTCCGCTACTGATTTGCACTGCCTAACAGCATGAATCGCAACGGTAACATCTATAAAAATACTGTCTGGAATTTTTTGCTGCAGTTGCTGAAAATCTTGTTGCGGCATTCGTAAATGGCTTTGTCGGCCGCTCATCATACCGATACGCAAAGCGTTTTGTTGTTGTAACTGCTTTGCAAGCAAAGAAATGCCCTCATCGTCAGCATGTGGTGCCACCCAAGTAAAAATAGATTCGACATGGCAATTTTTCATCAAGGCTTCACCGATTGATGGAATTACGGCAATTGGTTTGCCGGTGCGCGGTAGTAACAAAAACCAAGGGCGGGTAGGAGAGCGCCAGAAGGGGGTATAAAAACCGCTGAAATAAAACAATTCAGCTTCAGTTGTTAGTAATAAAACGTCTACGTCGGTAGTCGTCATAAATTCTTGTGCGGCGGCGCAGCGCCGCCGGTACTCTTGTTCGGTGAAACCGCGTTTGAACACTATTGGGTTAATTGCCGATAAGCGCTTTCATCAGTTATGCCTTCGGTGCCGAATAATAAGACAACAGAATCCTCATTCAAGGCAAACTCGCGTTTTTCATCCCAGCTAAGTTGGCTCATTGCTTGTAAAGCGGTTAACCCACCGGCTGAACATTCACCACCAACAAGCGGTGTGCCATAGTCACCAGCTGCCAGTCGGCGCATAGTTGTTCCGATGGCGGCGTCATCTATGGAAATAAAATCACTTGTGGTAGCAGCCGCAATTTCCCACGCCAGAAGTGACGGACAGCCACAAGACAAACCCGCCATTAGTGTTTCCTGTTGAATATCAACCGTTGTAAGTGCCCGATTTTTGGCGCTTTGCAATAAACAGTCAGCATAAACGGATTCCACAGCAATAAGGCGTGGAAACGGTTGCACAAAACGCGCAAGACAAGCAGCAACGGCCGCCAGTAATCCACCAACACCGGCGGGAACAATAACATGGGTTGGTTTCTGCGCATCTAGTTGCTCCAGCAATTCGCGAACTAAAACGGAGTACCCTGCCATAATTAACGTGGGGACGGCAGTATAGCCTTCCCACGAAGTGTCAGAAACAATTTGCCAATCGTTGTCGGCAGCGAAGCGAGCGCATTCGTTGACGGAATCATCATAATTGCCATCCGTGCGGATGATTTCTGCGCCATAAGCGGCAATTGCCGCTGTTCGTTCCTTGCTGACGTGCCGATGAACAAAAATTTTAGCTTTGCATCCAGCACGAGCCGCTCCCCAAGCGACAGAACGACCATGATTGCCGTCAGTGGCAGTGGTAACAGTGTAGTCAGTTCCGCCAGTTTGACGGTGTTGTTGGACGAGCTTTTCTACCGCATAGGCACCGCCCAGTGCTTTAAACGATGACAAATCAAACCGAAGAGACTCGTCTTTGTAATAAACTTTGCGCAAGCCGAATTGAGCTGCGGTATTGTCTAATGCACACAACGGTGTCGGGTGATAATTTTCCCACTGGCAAATGGTTGCGTATGCTTCATCCATTTGCGCGTCGGATAGGATACTATTAATAATCGGTAACACTTGTGCAATATCAATGTTTTGATGAAGGCAACCATGAATTTTATAAAGTAAATTGTTCATAATATTTTTGTTTTTGAATTTAGCACGACTGTCAGGATAAATCTCCAATTGAGAATTGACCGTATTCTATAACTATCTCCTAAATTAATGCTACGACACGAATTGTTGACTTTGCACATGTTTTTGTCAAAGCCGAAAAGTAGAAATGTGGTATTTTGATTGCGCCATGCTTTTGGGTGTTATGATTTATTATGTGGAAGGATTCCGCATAATCATGAAAATAGTTATCAGCATAGTATAAAATTAGAAACCGCATTTTTTAGGTGCGGGGAACAAAAAATATCATGCAAGTTATCATTGGATTAATTGAAAATTTCCCTGCCCTTGCTTTGAGCGGTATGCTTTTGTTGCTGCTTTTGTTACTGTATTTGATTAGCAAGACTTCCAGCATAGAAAAAAGGGCCTCAGTGCAAGTGAGAGAAGTGAGATCCACCGTTACCCAGCGTATTGATGAAATGGAAGTACATGCCCTCAAGGAAATAAAATCGGTAATTGAAATAACTCAAAAACGCGAGGCGAAGCAAATAAGATTGGAGCTTACCGCACTTACCGAAAAAACACAGCAAATGCTTCAGGGGGCGCAGGTACATTTGGAAGGAATCACCGATGCGTGTCGGCAATTGGGAGCAAACACCGATGTCAAAGACGCCCTAAAGAAACTGCAAGCGGATACGGAAACGCAAGGAATGTACTTGCATGATCAATTTGCCACCATTGGAGAAAGTATTCGTGCACAGTTGCAGGATATGCGAGATAAGGCGTTGGTGGACATTGCCGCCGATTCCCGCAAAGACCGCGACCAACTTCAAGCCGCGGTAGCTTCCATGTCAGAAACGGTGGCGCAGGCGGTTGACCGCCTTACTGCAGAAGTGGACGCTAAACTGGCGTTGCTAGAAAACAAGATGGACGCCGGCATTCGGGAGCGCTGGTCGGAAGCATTGGGTTCTATTGGCAATTTGCGTGAACAATTGTCCGAACTATCTGCCGCCGGTACTCGCATGCTTGACTTTGGTGATAATGTTCAAGCGCTGTCACGGATTTTAGCAGTACGCAATGATACTGCCGGGCTTCCACCTGCCCGTCAACAACTGTCCGATTTGCTAGCGCAAACACTACCTTCGGAACACTACCAACTGGATGCGCCGCTGACCAATGGCAACAAGGCGGCAGCGCTGGTACGTTTTGCTGAACCGCGGGAAACCGTTGTGATTGACGCCGATTTGCCGTTGCAGACTTTTATTGATTCCCGTGCTGCCGATGTTAGCGCTGTTGTGCGGGACGAAAAAAGAGTGGCTTTTGGAAAGGATGTTACGGAGCGTATCCATTATGTCGCTGAACAGATGAAAGGTGTGGCGGATGTTAAAAACACGTTGTTGTTTGTTGCTTCCGAAGCCGCTTTTGCCGACATTCACGCCGACCATCGTGATGCCGTTGAACTGGCAATTTCACGTCGCATTTGGCTGGTGTCACCCACCACGTTGCTGGCCGTACTCAACACCGCCAATATGGCTATTAAAGATTATCGAGCGCAACAGCAGCTACAGCAAATAAGTGAATCGGTTTCCGGTATCATGCATGAGGCACAATATTTTGAAAATCGTCTTAGCGAAGTTGGAGACCAAGTGAGTGCAGCGTGGCGTAGCGTACGACGTGCCGAGTCCGCCGGTAGTCGGTTGGTCAGTAGCGTTCGTGGTATCACGCCGAATACAGAAAAATTGCCAGCGGCGAATAACAACGTGCCTAAATCGTGAGTATTTTGCTTGGTGCACTCAGTCCTTTAGACGGGCGTTATAAGCAACAAGTTGCGCCGTTGGCGGCGCATTTTAGTGAAAGCGCACTCATTCGCCAGCGAGCGGGAATTGAACTGGCGTGGCTTAAAACGCTGGCGCCACTGTTTGATTTTTCTCGCGATACAGATTTAGCAAAGCTGAATAGCATTGTTGTGGATGACAATGCTGCAGCGGCTATTAAGGACATTGAAAAAACTACGCGGCACGATGTTAAGGCGGTGGAATATTGGTTGACCACACGTCTGCAGGAGCTGAGGCTAACGGAGTTGTGCCCACTGACACATTTTGGCTGCACATCGTGGGATATTAACAATATCGCGCTGGCGCGGATGGTTACCGGTGCCCTACAAGAAACCATGTCGCCGGCATTAGCAGATATTATTAGTGCACTGCGACAGCGCGCTGATAAATGTGCTACCCAGCCAATGCTAGCACGCACACACGGACAACCAGCATCACCGACTACGGTGGGAAAAGAATTTGCTAATTTTGCAGCCCGTCTGAGTCCGCGGGCACAAAAAATTGCTATTTGTCGGTTACCCGGAAAAATGAACGGCGCCGTAGGAAATTACAACGCTCACATTGTTGCTCGGGCGGATTTGGATTGGCCGCGTATTGCCAAAACTTTTGTGGAATCGCAGGGATTACGGTTTGCTTCTCACACCACGCAGATTGAGCCTTATGATGACTTAGCCGATTTGTTTGGTTTGCTGCGCGGTGTTAACATTATTTTGCTGGATTTTTGCCGCGATATGTGGGGCTACATTGCACTAGATTATTTCGTTCAGCAGGCTGTGGCGGGCGAAGTCGGCTCTTCCACGATGCCGCACAAAATCAATCCTATTGACTTTGAAAATGCCGAGGGCAATATCGGTGTCGCTAACGCTTTGTTTTCACATTTTTCTGACAAATTACCGGTTTCCCGTTGGCAGCGTGATTTGAGCGATTCTACCGTTTTGCGCAATATCGGCACCGCCTTTGGTCACACATTATTGGCTTGGAGTGCCGTTTTGCGTGGACTACAAAGAGTAACCCTTAATCGGCAAGTGCTAGAAAACGACTTGGATGCTAACTGGCAGGTGTTGGCAGAAGCCGTGCAAACAGTTATTCGCGCGGAAAACGCCGGTGACAATGCGTACGAGCAACTCAAAGAATTCTCCCGCGGTGCAACCGTAGATAAAGAACGGTTACAGGCGTTCATTCACAAATTGCCAGTTAGTGATGGCGCTAAAGCGCGCCTGTTAGCGCTGACCCCGCGTGATTATTGTGGTATTGCCGCAAGATTGGCGCAAGAGACAGCATAGCTGTCATTACTTCGGTAATGCCTAAACTTCCTAATCTGGATGTCTTTTTCAGTATATCCTTCTAGCGAATAGTAAAAAATATATAATACTATTTTCCTGTTGGCAAGTGGCCAAATAGCTCAGTCGGTAGAGCAGAGGACTGAAAATCCTTGTGTCGGCGGTTCAAATCCGTCTTTGGCCACCTTTGGGTTATTCGCTTTATGAAAAAAATGTTGCGTATTTTGCTGGCTTTTCTGTTGTTTCTTACGCCAGTGGCAGTGGCTAATAGCGGCGACAACATGACGGATGCCATGCGTGCTTTGTTTTTGTCTGCCAACGGTCGGCACGATGAAGCGGCGGAAACTTTTGCCCGATTGGGAAAAATTTTGAAAGATGCGAATTTGATGCGCGATGCCTCACAAGAAGCATGGCGCGCTAAAATGCCTGAAGCAGCATTGAAATACGCTCGGCAGTGGGAAGATTTTGGCGGCGGCAAGGCGGCATTGAATTGGCAAACTGCTATTTTATTATGGCAGGAACGCTATCATCGAGCCGAATTGATTTTAGCTAAACTTGCGGGTCAGGCAACTGATGAAGAATTATTTGAATTATTACGTAGAGCTCCCGACAAGCAGCAAGCCGCAGCAATTGGTAATCGCCAGTTGAGTCAGACGGTAGAGGGGCGACTGTTTGTAGTAAATTTGGCTCTTGTGGCGGAGGAGTGGGCATTGGCGGAAAGTGCCATTGCAGAAGGGCTCAAACGAGGCGGAAAAGAAATAGATTTTTATCTTTTGCGGGCGAGGCTGGCAGGGCTTTCTGCTCGAAATTCCGCTCCGGCGCTAGCGCAATTGGAAAAATACCGTGATTCCGGCTGTGCTGGCTGGGCGGACGGTTGTACCGAGGCATCTTTAGTCCATGCTTACCGGCTGTTTTCTGAAGGCAATGTAAATTGGCGACAACCGTTGCTGGAAGCTGTTGTTGTTGCATCGGAATCCGCATTGCAGACTGGGCAATTTTTTGAGTCCTTGGGAATGCTGGTGCGCGCTGAAAGATATTATGAAAAAATTTCGTCACAGTTTTTTCATGCTCGTTTGGGACTGGTTCGAATTTCTCGCAATAATGGAAATTTTCAAGAAGCGCTTGACATTCTCAATAAATCTGCCGTCGCTAACGATCATGAATTTATGTTGCGCGAAATGACGGCAGCGAATTTATTGGAAGAAATGGAAGGCGTGAAAGCGTCGTACGACCGCATCGTTGCAGCACGTCGAACCTCACCGGAGAACCCTGATTTGCTTTATAGCCAGTCGCTGCTTGCAGAAAGCATCGGAGACATTGATGGTGCCTTAGACACGCTACGGGAAATGACGCGGCTACATCCGCAACGCGCTGATGGCTGGAATGCGCTGGGATATGTGATGGCCGACCATAATCGCAATTTAGAAACAGCAGAAAAATATATCAAACGCGCTCTGAGTATTGACAGCAATGACCGAAATATCTTAGATAGCATGGGCTGGGTGCTGTATCGGCAAGGCAAATTATTGAAAGCACTTAATTTTTTGCAGCAAGCTGCGGCAAAAGGTTCGCCGCCTCCCACCGAAATTGCCGCTCATCTCGGCGAAGTGCATTGGATGCTGGGCAATAAACATCAAGCACAACGAATATTTGAGGAGGCGGCAGTGCGTGAACCCGACAATAGTGTGTTAAACGAAACCATTAAGCGGTTAGGAATATAACTCTTAAATCACGATAACATATTGAGATTTTAAGCAACATTAATGTTTTGAAAATCGCAGGGTCTGTCTTTATGCTATTATTTATGTTATGTTAGAAAAAACCGTCACGCCTCGTTTTATACGAGAGTCACAACGTGTGTATCATCCTGGAATTACGGCGTTACCAACCGGCACGGAGCGTTATGAAGTTGCCGGTGCTGGATTGTTGGTATTACGTTTGTTTAGTGGCGATACGTTGCGGCTGGTAGATGTTGAAGGTGGTCAGCCAGCGGAAATTGTGCCCTTTCGTCCACAAGGAGACTGTGATTCGGGCTTGCTTGACACCGCAGCTAATGGTCGTGCCGAGGGGCTAAAAAAAATGCTTGCGTATGGTAATCGCTTACAGACTGTGTTGGATAAAACCGGCATTAATTTAAATAGTGCTGTTTCTATTGATTGCTTTGGCAAAGAAAGTCCAGCCGGTGTCGAAGCTGTTTTTGTTGCGAGTAATGACGCGTTTGTTGTTATCGCTGCGCCGGGGGATAACATGATAGTGGATGAATCTCATCCACCTACGCCTTTGCTGGCGTTTGTTGAGCGCGCTCACACTGCTGCTGAAAATATTTCTCCGCCGTTGCCCGAACCTTTAGCGGAGCCAAAGCTGGATTGCCGCGTGCACAGCGCTACTGCCAAGGCTTACCGCGTTAATGCGGGCGATTGGATTCAGCTTATTGATGTGGAAGGTCGCCAATGCGCTGATTTTCAAGCGTTCTCTCTGGCAGCATTGGAAAAAGGTAAGGAGCGCTGTTTGGATTTGACTGTCAGCCGGACGCTTATGAGGCGCGCATATCCGACGCCGGGAGTGCATGCCAAATATTATGATTACAATTTTGAGCCGCTGGTAGAAATTGTGCAGGACACTTGCAACCGCCATGATGCTTTTGGTATCGCTTGTTGTGCTAAATATTATGAAGATATGGGCTATCCTGGGCACGTTAATTGTTCTGATAATTTTAATACTGAGCTTGAGCCTTATGGAGTGGAGCCGCGGCAAGGCTGGATGGCGATGAATTTCTTTTTTAATACGAATATAGACTGCGGCGAAAATTTTTGTTCGGATGAGCCGTGGTCGCGTCCCGGTGACTATGTTTTACTGCGGGCATTGACTGACTTGGTGTGCGTGTCATCTGCTTGCCCGGATGATATAGATCCAGCCAACGGCTGGAATCCGACAGACATACACCTTCGTACTTATGATAAATCGTTGCGTGCTCGCCGTTCGGTGTGGTTTCGCAAGCGTCCCGATTCGGAGGCGGAAATGACAAAAGAGACTGGATTTCATCCTCGTACGGCAGCACTGACGAGGGAATTTGTTGAAAGTAATGGCTATTGGCTTCCGGCGGGTTTTTCTGCTCGTGGGGCGCTGGACGAATATTGGGCTTGCCGTGAAAAGGCCGTGGCCGTTGACCTATCGGTATTGCGTAAATTTGAAATTGTTGGTCCGGATGCGGAAGCACTGCTGCAGTACTGCCTGACGCGTAACATGCGGCGGCTTGCTGTCGGTCAAGTGGTGTACACCGCTATGTGTTATGACACCGGAACGATGATAGATGATGGTACGGTATTTCGTTTAGGCGACGATGTGTTTCGCTGGGTTGGAGGTAATGATTATGGCGGTGAGTGGTTGCGCAAACAAGCAGCAAAATTGGAACTGAATGTTTTGGTTAAAACTTCTACTGACCATTTGCACAATTTATCGGTACAGGGGCCGTTAAGCCGAGATATTTTGCGTGACATCATATGGACGCATCCGCATCAACCAGCGTTGACGGAATTAACATGGTTTCGTTTTACTATAGGGCGGTTGGGTGATGAGCGCGGATTGCCGGTGTTGGTATCGCGTACGGGTTATACTGGTGAGTTGGGGTATGAGATTTTCTGTCACCCAACAGACGCGCCGGCGGTGTGGGATAAAGTTATGGCAGCCGGAGCACCACACGGTATCGTGCCGATGGGATTGACGGCGCTAGATATGGTTCGTGTGGAGGCGGGATTGATTTTCGCTGGCCATGAATTTGATGACCAGACGGATCCTTATGAAGCTGGAATCGGTTTTGCAGTACCTGCGCAAAAAAATGACGATTTTATTGGTCGCGATGCTTTGTTGCGCCGCTGTGAAAATCCGCAACGCGTACTTGTTGGATTGGAGTTGGCGGGAGAAGAATTGGCATTGCACGGTGATTGTGTGCGCGTCGGTCGCCAACAGGTGGGCATTGTTACTAGTGCCGTGCGCTCGCCGTTGTTGGGTAAAAATTTGGCATTGTGCCGTATCGCCATCGAGTATGCGGACATTGGTACTCAAGTAGAAGTCGGTAAATTAGACGGTCATCAAAAACGCATTCCGGCTGTGGTGGTTAAATTTCCTTTTTATGATCCGGAAAAGAAAAGACCGCGTGCTTAGCCTGGCGGCAGCTGTACTCAATATATAATGCAGCTTTTGTAGTGTGGTACAGGTTGCCTTTTGGCAGCACACTATAATTTCTGAGTTGCTGTTTTTTATGAAAATCACTGACGCTAAAACATTTGTTGTTGCAAATCCGCCACCGTCAAGGGGAGGAAGCTATTGGGTATTTGTCAAACTCACTACCGACAACGGTATCAGCGGTGTCGGCGAATTGTACGGTGCACCATTTCATCCGCAGGCATTGGAAGCAATGATTGCCGATGTTTGTGAACGTCATGTATTTGGTTCTGATCCATTTGCCACTGAACGACTGTACCGTATTGTGTATTCGCGTAATTACACGCAACGTCCGGACGCGTCGTTGGTTGCTGTATTGAGTGCGGTGGAGACTGCCTGTTGGGACATAGTTGGTAAAGCGCTGGAACAACCGGTATGTCGATTGCTGGGAGGGCCAGTGCGCGAACGGCTGCGTAGCTATTCTTATCTTTATCCTGAAGACGGCGATACCGGCTGCGTGTACACTGATTCTGATTTAGCTGCCGAACGAGCGACGGCATATGTCAAGCACGGTTTTACCGCTGTCAAATTTGACCCGATTGATACTTATAGTGCTTTTGATCCGCGCCAGTTGTCATTGGCAGAACTCAGTCGCGCTGAAACGATAGTGCGAAAAATGCGTGAGGCAGTGGGCGATTCTTGCGATTTACTTATTGGGACGCATGGACAAATGACACCGGCAGCAGCGCTGAGATTGGCGCGCCGGCTGGAGCCATATGATCCGCTATGGCTGGAAGAACCAGTGCCTCCAGAAAACCCTACTGCCATGGCAAAAGTAGCGCAGGCGACACGTATTCCTATTGCTACTGGTGAGCGTCTTTGCACTAAACAAGAGTTTGCCCGTCTGCTGGAAGCTGGGGGTGCAGCTATTTTGCAGCCGGCGTTGGGGCGCATGGGTGGTATCGGAGAAATGAAAAAAGTTGCCGCTTTGGCCGAAACCTACTATACGCAATTGGCACCACACTGTTATTGTGGTCCCATAGAAGCGGCGGCAAATATTCACTTGGCCGCTGCGATACCTAATTTTCTTATATTAGAAAGTATTCATACATTTGGTGGGTTCCATGCCGATATTCTTAGTGTTCCATTGCAGTGGGAAGATGGTTATGTTACCGTTCCTACCGCACCCGGCTTGGGAGTAGAACTGAACGAAAGTGTTGCCAATGCGCATCCTTATAATGATGATGCACTGCACCTTACGCCTTGCAATACACCCGATTAATGTCTTGATGTTTATGATAATTGTATTTTTGGGCGAAAGAAATCCACTATAGGAGCTATTTTAAATATTTATGTTGACGATTAAAGTGCTTCATATTGCCGCCGTTGTCTTCTGGTACGCGGGACTACTATATTTGCCGCGGTTATTTGTGTATCATACGGAAGCCGAAGATGACATCAGCCGCCAGCGTTTTTGCCTTATGGAATCGCGATTGTATTGGCGTATTATGTTGCCGTCAATGGTGGTGACGTTAATTTGTGGATTGTTGTTGCTGCCAAATTATCAAGGAGGATGGATTGGTATAAAACTGCTGCTGGTGCTGCTGCTGGTGTTATATCATATTTATTGTGGCGTTGTAGTGCGGCGTTTTGTCATAGGCGGGACGCCACACAGTGGGCGATTTTTTCGGATTTTTAATGAAATTCCGCCGTTGGTGTTGTTAGTTGTTGTCTGGTTGGTTGTTGTCAAACCGTTTTAGGTATTCGGAATAGACGGGGCATCATGGCAAATTATCTTGCGGGTGTGGCGATTAATGAGTATTAATTTTTTTGTTTTATAAATATTGGGATAAATTTTTTTAAAGGTTTTTATGATAGCGCTTATTTTTCAGACGATTTACATTGCCGTTTACAACGCAGCCAAATCTTTCTATTACGCGGTTCCTACACTGCTGGTATTTGACGTTTTGGCGGCAGCTTACTTTCACGTTTATGAGTCGATGCCGCCCATACCACTGGCGTTGGGGGCTTTTTGCATCATTTTATTTTTTGGTATCCTTTATGTCTTTGTCAGCATGCGGCTTATGCTAGACCCACATGCTCCTCCTCTTTTTATGGAAACATTGCTTTGGAAGCGAGCTCATAGTGATTTTCTTGTTTTCATAGGCATTTTTTTTCTGTTGCTGGGCGTGCTTATTATGATTATGGCCGACCGAGCTCAAGTTTTGTCCGAATTCACACAAAACTTGATTTATCAACGCGCGAACGCAAAAATTGAGGAAGAGCATAGTGTTCATCAAACGGGAATAATCGTTGTTCTGTTTAGTTCTCGTGTTTTTGTTGGATTTTTTATTATTGGCATGGTGGCATTATGGATTTATGCTTATCGTGCATGCATTAGAATACCGGCATACGCCGATGGTTGGCAATTAAGTACGCACGAAGCCATGGACTTGACAAAAACAAAAATTTTAGAAATTATTTTTTGCTCTTTATTTATCAATAATGGGTTGCTTGTTTTTGCCTCCGTCGTTCTGCCTTGGGATATTGATGAACTATGGTTGAAAGCGGTCACCGTCGGCGGCGTTTTTTGGCTTTTTCTTCACGCCAACATGGCGCTATCTGTGGCTATGTACAAGCGCTATACTGAGGGTTATCAAATGCGTCGGGAAAGATATTTTTAAAAAAGAGGATAGGTATTTGAATAACTTTGTAGCTGTACTGGTATTTTTATCGTTGACGTTAATCTCTTAGCAAGTGAGGGTTATTGATATTGAGCTAGAGAAAATTCGTCAAACTGCCGATTAACAGCTGGCAGGCAAAAATAAATATTTTGCATAAGGAGCTTGTACGGTTGGTGATATTACCGCTTTTTTTAGATTTGTTTTTCAGGCTTTTACTAATATTTTCTGCTGTCGGCTATTTATCAAGGGATAAACTGGGTAAAGCGATGAAACGCAACATTAAATATCCTAACACACCAGCAATGGATGAACCAAAAATCACACCAAGTTTGACAAAGTTCACCATATCAAGGTTGCCTTCGGCAAACGCTAGGTTACCGATAAACAAAGACACTGTAAAACCAATTCCGCACAGCAGGGAAAGTCCCATCATCGCCAGCCACGAGCAGTCGCGCGGTAATGTTGCGGCGCCACTTTTGACCATCAGCCATACGGTGCCGGTGATGCCGATGGCCTTGCCCGCCAAGAGCCCCATTGTGATACCCAACGGCAGCGGATTGAGTAATACCGACGGTGATAAGCCGGAAAAATTGACGCCGGCGTTGGCAAAGGCAAAAAGAGGCAAAATTAAAAAAGTTACCATTGTGTGCAAATCGTGTTCCAGCTTCGGCAATGGTGATTTTTTGTTTCCAGTCATCCGTAGTGGTACAGTAAAAGCAACAGCTACCCCAGCCAACGTGGCGTGTACACCGGATTGCAGTACGCAAACCCACAAAATTCCTCCCAGCAACAGATATGGTGTTCGTGAACAAACTTCATATCGATTAAGAGTCCCCAAACCGACAATAATCAATAGTGACAGCAGCAGAGGCACTGTTGACAAGTCGCTGGTATAAAAAACCGCGATAATCGCAATTGCGCCTAAATCGTCAATAACTGCCACTGCCAAAAGAAAAACTTTGAGCGCCAATGGCACTCGTTTGCCCAACAATGACAATACACCCAGCGAGAATGCGATGTCGGTGGCGGTGGGGATTGCCCAACCGCGCATAGCGATTGAATCATCCCAATTGAAAAAGGCATAAATGAGTGCTGGTCCTGCCATCCCACCTGCCGCCGCAACCGCTGGCAACATTGCTTGCGCCCGTGAAGACAATTCGCCTTCTACTAACTCACGCTTAATTTCTAATCCCACCAGCAAAAAGAAAAGCGCCATAAGACCGTCGTTGATAAAGTGCGTCAAAGAAAGAGAAAAAGTCTGCTCGCCCAGTACCACGCCAATCGGCACGTGCAAAAAATGCGCGTAAGCGGAACGGAGCTCGCTGTTGGCCATTAACATAGCTAATAAAGCGGCAATAAATAGGCAAATTCCGCCGGCAATTTCTGTCGCAAAAAAGTGTGAAAGCGTCTGATAGGCGCGCTTTATTGGCATGAATTAATTTTTTCCTGTCGCCAACAAATCGCAAAAATCGCGTACTGGTAATTGGTGTAGGCGCGCGTCATCGGCAAATAGACCAACAATTTTTGCACAATGTGGTGGCGTAAAAATCGACTCCAAAGCGCCGGCAAATTTGGCTTGTAAGTGTGGGATGCTTTCTTGCCGTCGCCGTTTGTGTCCGAGCGGATATTCTATTTCTATCCGTTCGCTCGCTGTCCCGTCTTTAAAAAATACCTGTACAGCATTGGCAATGGAGCGTTTATCTGGATTTAGGTAGTCGCGGCTGTATTGAGTATTTTCCACCACTTCCATTTTGTCGCGTAAAGAGTCAATTAATGGATTGTCGGCGATTGTATCCTCATAGTCAGCGGCGGTGAGGCGGCCAAAAATCAGTGGCACAGCAGTCATGTATTGAATGCAGTGGTCGCGGTCTGCTGGGTTATGCAGAGGACCTGTTTTGCTGATAATGCGCACGGCGGACTCTTGCGTTTCAATACGCACTCGCGCAATGTCGTTTATTTTATTAGCGACGGATGTATGCAGCCGCATGGCACATTCAGCAGCAGTTTGAGCGTGAAATTCTGCTGGAAAAGACACCTTAAACAATATATTTTCCATCACGTAAGAACCATATTCTCGATTAACAACCAAGGGGTTTCCACCAAAAGATACATCGGAAAATCCCCACGTTGGCGCGCTCAGTGCTCCAGGGATGGACGTTTCTCCCGCCATTGCCATGAGTGCCAAACGCAAACCGCGGCTAGTGGCATCTCCCGCCGCCCATGATTTACGGCTGCCTGTGTTGGGTGCATGACGATACACGCGTAATGACTGCCCGTCAGCCCATGCGTGCGATATGGCGGCAACGGCTTGTTCTTTGTTGGCGCCCAGCAAGCGGGCACACACAGCGGTAGAAGCCACTTTCACTAGAACTACGTGGTCTAAGCCAACACGATTGAAACTGTTTTCCAGAGCTAGAACTCCCTGAATTTCGTGTGCTTTAACCATCATTTCCAGTACATCGGCTACGGTTAATTCGCCACCACGACGAGACAGATAATCAGCAGTAGCTAAAATGCCGCCTAGATTATCGGACGGGTGTCCCCACTCTGCTGCTAGCCATGTATCGTTAAAGTCCAGCCAGCGAATAAGCGCACCATTGTCAAAGGCTGCCTTTACTGGATCTAGTTGATGCGTTGTACCAATCACTCGTGCGCCGTCCGCAAGCGTTGCTCCCGGCACGATGGGTCCTAAATGGCGCGTGCAGGCATCATACGACAACGCCATTAAAGCGCAGCCAATGCTGTCCATCAGGCACAGTTGTGCTGTTTGTAAAGCGGGCGCAGACGGTGTGCTACGATAAACGTAGTCCATGATACGAATGATGTCGGCGTCTGGCTGTGGACGAATATTGGAATCAGACTGGTTAGACATAATTGTTTTTTATAAATTATATTTTTGTCGCCGCTTGAGCGGCAATAAATCGTGTGGCGTGGTGAATCGTAGGATTAACCAGCGGTAATTGGTTGATAAGCGATAGTACACGTGAGTAATTTCCTAATTGATATTGTGCAGCCATTGCTGACAGTAATACAATTTGCCCTGATTGGGTATTGAAGTCGGAATACGAAAATAATTCCTGTGTCGTGTCGGCTAGGGTGGTGGCGTCACGTAAGGAAAGCGCTCGCCAAAATTGTGTGTAAATACCGGCAATTGATCCCGCATCTGCTAACTGTTCAGCAACGCACCCTTCTTCTTCCAATAGCTCCCAAACAACGAGCATGTTTTCTCGGCTAATATGCGGCATTAGTCGAGTAATGAGCGAGCTGACACTCAGCATATATTTGCCGGCGTTGTTTCCATTATTGTTATTGGCGGCCATATCCGCGTTATTCTCTTCTTCTTCGGAGTTTGTGGAAGAAAGGGTTAAATCTACCTTGCTTTCTGGGTTGTCAGAACCGTGTTCAGATCTTTTGATAACCGTGTTCTCCTCCTCATTTTCTGTTGTATCATGACGATTACTGTAGCAGGATAATGATTGCATTGCATTGATAAGGCGGATCAACTCGCCGTTTTCTTCCTTTAAAGAAGCGAACAACTTACGCGCCGAAGCGATTTCATTTGCCAATGGGGAACGAGGAAGGGCGGCAACTGCTTCCGGTGACATTTTCCAGTCTCCTGCCATTTCCATTACTGGCACCGGTAATGACCGAACATTTGGCCATATATAGTGAGTCTTAGTAAAGAAAGACAAAGGAGCATGGTGTTCTAAATAGGGGAAATAATCAGAATTAGCCGGTGTATTAAACGATTCGTAATAGGGCAACATATGTTTTTTATCGCCTACAAACAATTGCTCAACATCGGGAGCGCTATGAAATCCATAATATCCAAAAAATTCACGGGCGTTATCGTCAGCAAAAATGGCAGATAATAGTGGTGGCACTTGTCCATCCGCCACCGTGATAATTACCAAATCGCTACTTGAGGATAAATACATTCTAAAATCGGAAAATTCTTCGCTCAATGCGCGGGCAATGGAAGCAACTAATTGCGGCGAACTTTCGTAAAGTGGTGTCCATTGCACAAAAACGCCATCTTGAGCCAGCGAGGTGCGCACGCGGCGATAAAATTCTTTGGTAAATAGGCTAGCAACGCCACTAATCCACGGGTTGGAAGGTCCAGAAACAATAATATCGTATTTCCCCCCGGTACGAATAAAAGCACTCTTAGCATCATCAATAATAAAATGATTACGCGGATCAGAAAATACCGGCGCAACTTTTTCTCCCATTTGTTGAGCTCCCGCTATGACCATTGGTTCAATCTCAATGTTGTCCACACGCTGCAATTTAGAAGATTGCAGCAAAGTGCGTGTAGTTAACCCACTACCAAACCCTATATTGGCAGCAGTACGCGCATCTGGACGTGCTAACAGTGGTAATAATCCCAACATTGTCATCGTCATCTCGTCACTGCTGTAATTGTCTGATTGGTTATCGTATACAATCGCCGCATCAATTTTGCCGTTGGTGCGGATAGATTTGTCGCTCTTAAGTCCGTTTGTTCGCTCCAACACCGATATTGAGGCGGTTTTTCCATCGCGATAAAAAACAATTTTCTGGTTTTCTCCTATCGCCTGTCCGTGGCGGAAGACCCCAGCGGCGGCGTATTGCAGCGGAATATTTCCAAACAACAAGGTAACAGCCAGTACCGCTGTTGTAAAACTTGTCGCCGTAAAAGAAAACAGTCGCCGACCGACATAAGCAAACAATCCTATTCCTAGCAGCACATCGGCCAGAGCACCGATGAGTATGCCGTTTTTGACACCAACATGAGTAAGCAGCACGTGTACCGCCAGAAAAACACCAATAATAGAGCCGATAGTATTGGCAGCATAAACAATACCTAAAGACGCTTCGCCGCGCTGAGCCATCAAAAGCCGTGTAATAAGGGGCAACGTCATGCCTGCACAAATGGTTACTGGTAGCATCAGCGCCGTCGCCAACCCAGCACCAAACAAAAGGTGCTTGACATAAGCCGTCGTATCGCGCGCTTCTGTTGACCATTGAGCAATGTATTGTTCAAATAAAAACGGATATGCGAGCAAAGAAACCATTGCTAAGCAACCCATAACTACTTGAATGCTGCCAAGCAACACCAGCGGTTCAGCGACTTTATCAATGCGTTGCTTGACCAACAAACTGCCTAAGGCTAACCCGGCAATAAACACTCCTAGCACAATTTCAAAGGAATGAGTAGAAGCACCGAGCAGCAGGGAAATCATGCGTACCCACATAATTTCGTAAATAAACGATGACAAGCCGGTAACGGCCGCAACCACAATCAAAATCCATTCTAAACGAGAAAGTTTATAAGGATAACTGATAGCAGGTGGTGGTGGTTGTTTGCCTTCTCCGTAGCGGAGTATGAGTATCCACACAAGAGCAGCAATGGCAAAATTAATCATGCTGCCAACGGCGCCGGCGCCGGGCAGCCCTAATGCTGGCAATAATAAAAAGCTGTTGCACAGCACGCCAATTGCCGCGCCGAGGAAATTAGTAAAGTACAGCATGGCGATAATTTCGCCTGGTCGTTTGTCCCACAGTCGAAGCATGCCGGCACTAAGCAATGGAAACGTGGCACCCAGCAATAACGCTTGTGGAAATATTAGTGCTGCTGCCAGTCCCCATTTGAGGAGCGTTGCCGCTTCTATGGTTTGCGTGGCAGGCAGTGCAAAATTGAGTGCCCAATCCAGTGTAGCAACATAAATATGGTGAAAATATATTGCTGCCAAGGCCAGCACCGCTTCCACCGCAACATAGGCAAGCAGTGGGCGTGTCAGGCGAGTACTAAAACGCGCTACCAATGCCGAGCCGCCGGCCAATCCCAGCAAAAATATCGCCAGTACTAGTGCCTGCGCATAAGCAGCATGACCAAGAAAAATTTTAAGATAACGAGTCCATAGTGATTCATAAATCAAAGCTGAAAAACCCGATGCGGCAAAAATCGCGTAATACCACCATTTCTGCAGACTATCCTTTACGGCTGGCGCTTGCGGTGGCGGATTCATCTCTCTTATTTCATGACCGCCGTCGGTAGTAGGGGTCGCGCTTTTTAGTAGTTCGGTTGCCGAGGTGTCTGGCGGATGAGAAATTGTGGCAGTGGGAATATCAGATTCGGTAACTGAATTTGATAAGTAATTATCTTTGTCAGTCAAAGTCATTATTGTGAATTTTCTCTTTGTTCAATAGCGATGAAAGGCCGGTCATCCGGACCGACATAATCGGCAGCTGGTCGAATCAAACGGTTATCGGCACGTTGTTCGATAATGTGTGCCGCCCAACCGCTAATGCGTGAAACTACAAACAATGGGGTAAATAGCGACGTTGGTACTCCCATAAAATGATAGGCTGAGGCGCTGTAAAAATCCAGATTTGGAAACATTTTCTTTTTAGCCCACATTTTTTGTTCAATAGCTTCCGACACGGCAAATAATTTCTCATTTGGATGCCCCTGAGATAATCGTTGTGATTGCGTTTTAATAATTTCGTTGCGTGGATCGCACACCGAGTATACGGCGTGACCGAAACCCATGATTTTTTCCTTGCGCGCCAGCATGGCGTCAATGTTAGTAACAGCGTCCACAGGAGAGTCAAAGCGTTCAATTAGTGTCATTGCCCACTCGTTGGCGCCGCCGTGCAATGGTCCGCTTAGTGCGCCAATCGCCGCCGTTACTGCTGAATGGAAATCTGATAGCGTCGCCGTTACTACACGGGCGGAAAAAGTGGAAGCGTTAAATTCGTGCTCGGCGTATAGTACTAGCGATACGTCCATCGCCGACGTTTCGTCAGCGAGCGGCGGAGTGCCTTTAATCAAGTGCAATAATTGGGTAGCGATATTGTCATCATCGGTGTTGGTATCAATGCGTTCGCCATGTTGCACAAAACGATACCAATATCCCAAAGCACTTGGAAAAAAAGCTAACAAGCGTTCTGCTACATCTATTTGTCGTGAAAAATCACCTTCCGGCTCTATCGTGCCTAATATTGAACAGGCAGTGCGCATAACATCCATCGGACGAGCAGTGGCGGGGATTTTCTCAAGCGTTTCACGTACTGTTGGCGGTAGCCCGCGCAGTTTACGCAAGCGCTTTTTGAATGCAACTAATTCGGTTACTGTAGGTAATTCGCCGTGTAAGAGTAGCCACGCCGTTTCTTCAAAACTAGCGTGTGCTGCTAATTCTTCAATTGAATAGCCGCGGTAAGTTAATCCACGACCGGCTTTCCCACATGTTGCAATTGCTGTACGTCCGGCGCTTACGCCACGTAATCCATCAGTATTTCGCGTCATTATTTTTCTCCAAAAAGGCTATCCATTTTTTGTTCGCAAGCATGATAGTTTAAATAATCATACAATTCTTCGCGCGTTTGCATACCATCTAAAACCGCCTGCTGGCTGCCCTCGCGGCGAATTACACGATACGTATCAAGTGCCGCTTTATTCATAGATCTAAATGCCGACAATGGAAACAACATGATGTTCACACCAGCATCCGCCAATTCTTGTGCCGTGAAAAGCGGAGTGTGACCAAACTCAGTAATGTTAGCCAAAATCGGTTTTTGGCAGGTCTCTTTAAAAGCGCGATAATCGTCCAAGGTATTGGCAGCTTCAACAAAAATCATATCGGCGCCGGCTTCGGCATAGGCACAGGCGCGTTCTAATGCTTGTGTATGCGACTCTGATGCCAGTGCATCAGTACGCGCCATAATGACAAAAGAATCATCAGGACGGGCGTCTACCGCGGCACGCACCCGGTCGGTCATTTCTTCCGCTGTTACCAGCGTTTTGTTAGGGCGATGACCACAACGTTTGGCCTGCGCTTGATCTTCTAAGTGAATGCCGGCGGCACCGGAACGAGTGAGTGATTTGACCGTGCGGGCAATATTGAGCCAAGTGCCAAAGCCGGTATCCGCATCTACCAGTAGGGGAAGCTCGGAGGCGGCGGTAATACGCTCGGCGTCAATTATCACGTCTTGCAGTGTTGTCACTGCCAAATCGGGAAGTCCCATCGCCGCGGCTACGCCACCACCGGATAAATATAAAGAATCAAAACCCGCTCTTTCGGCCATCCTAGCGCAATAACCGTTAATCACGCCCGGCATAAGGAGCGGTGCGTGCTGTTGTGCTGCCTGCCGTAACTGTGCCCCCGCCGACAAGCGTTTGATGGGATTTATGGATGACATAGTTAATGGTTGCCGATGAAACCGGCTTTTATTGAGACAAATCAGCTTGCAACGGTAAATATGTATTATACTTTAATCTCAAACGGCGCTTGCTAGTTTTTGTTTTTTGGACAGGGTCAGTGCCCAACATGCTAGAGCAAGTAGTTTTATATCAACCACTCATAGCGGACGTTGTTTTATAAAACATTATGATTACGCAAGAGTTAGAAGAAAACATTAACTTTACCCACGCTGATGCGCGGCGGCGTGGCTTAGAAGTCATTACCGTTGAGCATTTGGTACTGGTACTAATTGATAATTCATCCGTACGCCAGTGCTTAACTTCTTGCCGTGCCGATGTGCAAAGTTTGCGACAAGATTTGGAACATTTTTTGGAATCACGGGTAGTGCACACGCCTGGATGCTCTCCTTCCCCTACTGCCAGCTTTCAGCGAGTGCTCAAGCGAGCAATTTCGCAAACGCGCAATCATGCCCATGCCAAGGCATCTGGCGCGCATGTTTTGGCGGCGGTGTTTGCGGAGCCCGGCTCACATGCTGCCTATTTCTTAAAAAAAAATGGAGTAGAACGGCTGGCGGTGCTGGCACACACTAGCGAACAAGCAGAAAAATTCAAATCCGATGAGACTAAGCTTAACACCGATAATGATCTAGTAGCGCTTGCCGCCGCCGGTGAAATTGACGCGCCGTTAGGACGTGAAGAAGAAGTGCAGGAATTGATACGCATACTTAGTCGTAAATACAAAAATAATCCACTGCTTGTTGGTGAGTCGGGAGTTGGAAAAACCGCTGTGGTACACAAACTAGCGTACGCGGCGGCAGCACAACAGGCGCCGGAAGCGCTAGCCGGCATGAAGTTGTTTTCGGTCTCCATCGGCGATTTAGTGGCAGGGACTAAATACCGCGGTGATTTTGAGCAACGGCTGCACCAACTCATAGAAAGATGCCGTGCCCACACCAACGCAGTTATGTTTATTGATGAAATTCACACACTCATTGGCGCTGGCGCTGTTTCTGGCAACAATTTGGATGCAGCCAACATTCTCAAACCGGTACTTGGCGGTAGTGGAATTCGCTGTATTGGAGCCACGACCTTTTCCGAATATCGCCGTATTTTTGAAAAAGAGGCGGCGTTGGCGCGGCGGTTTCAAAAAATACATATTGACGAACCTAAAGATGCAGAATTGACAGTTATCCTTAACGGTATTATTGAACGATTGTCGGCGCATCACAAAGTCATTTACGCGCCGACTGCAGCAGCTTCTGCGGTACACTATTCTCGTCGTTTTTTGCCTTCGCGTTTTTTGCCTGACAAAGCCATTGACGTGTTGGATGACGCTGGTGCTCAACGGCGTTTCGCGGGTGGTAAAACGCCGGTTGACGATGACGCCATTGCCACCGCAGCGACTGCAGCGGCAGGGTTGCCACAGCGCGCCGCTGACCATGGCCGACATTTGCGCGGCTTGGAACAACAACTGGCATCTGCCGTTATTGACCAACCAGAAGCAGCAAAAGTGCTCGCCAATGCGGTATTACGATTACAGCTGGGCTATCACGATAGCACTCGCACCGCTGGCGCCTTTTTGTTTGCAGGCCCCACTGGTGTCGGCAAGACCGAAATGAGCCGTCGATTGGCCGGTTTTTTGGGTGTATCGTTGTTGCGATTTGATATGTCTGAGTGCATGGAAGCGCATGCCGTATCGCGCCTCATTGGCGCGCCTCCTGGGTATGTAGGTTACGAACAAAGTGGTCAATTAGTGGAAAGGATTTCCCATCATCCTAATGCTGTCGTATTGCTAGATGAAATTGAAAAAGCGCACCCTGACGTGCTCAATATACTTTTGCAGGTAATGGATTATGGAGTGCTTACCGACAATGCTGGGCGCCGTGCTGATTTTTCCGGTGCTATTTTGGTAATGACTACTAATGCCGGCGCAGCACAGTGGGAGCGCGCGCCTGTCGGTTTTTCTCGTGATGATGCCGCACAGGCAGGTACGGAAGCGTTATCGCGCCAACTTTCTCCCGAATTTCGCAATCGCTTAGATGCCGTCGTACGGTTTACGCCGTTGGGTAAGGCAACGTTGTCGCGCATTTTGAGTCTGCGCTTGAAAGAACTTAGTCACCGTTTGCTAGTAGACAAAAAAATCCATATCAATGTTGGCCGCCGCTTGCGAGTGCGCCTACTAGCGGACGGGTTTTCTGCTGCGATGGGAGCCCGTCCGTTAGAGAGACTTATCCGTGAACATATTATGGAACCGCTGGCACAGGCCGAAGCTGCCGGTCAAATTGTTGCTGGTGGACGCTATGCATTAGAAGACAACAATGGTGTCGCAACCGTCAATGTCTGTTCTGTACATTGATAAATATAAAGGTTATTCTGCTTCTACGATATTTACTGACACGCTAGTTTCCACCAAATCAAAAAGTTCCACAATTTCCAAATTTGCCATGCGCACGCAGCCATGAGAACTGGGGATGCCTAGTGTTGTTGAATCTGGCGTGCCGTGAATATAAATATGGCGGCTTAGCGTATCTACATCACCACCCTGATTTTTATTTGGTTCACAACCGGCTAACCATAAAATGCGCGTAAGTATCCAGTCTCGGTCTGGTTGTTGGTTAGTTAGTTGTGGCGAATAAATTTCTCCAGTGGGTTGCCGTCCTCGAAAAACGGTATTTATCGGCATATTAGCGCCGATTTTGGTGTGAATGGTGTGTCGCCCGCGCGGCGTTTGAAAACTGTTCACGCGCTCTCCGGCGCCGTTAGCAGCAGTGGATACAGAATAATGCCGCAGCAAATCATTATTTTCAAACAATTGTAGCGATTGTGCTGCCAGATTAATAACAATTTCTTTCATCGTCGCTGCCGGAAGAAATCACGTAGTACTGCTGCTGCCTCATCGGCATACAGTCCGCTCGCAACCTCGGTATGATGATTGAATTTTCGTTCTTTGTGCAAGGCGCTAACGCTTCCCAACGCGCCGGTTTTTGGATCGGCCGTTGCATAAATGACGGATCGCAGCCGAGCATGAAATATTGCTCCCGCACACATCGCACACGGCTCTAAAGTTACCGCTAAATGGCAATCAGGTAGGCGATAATTGTGCCGCACCCGGCAGGCGGCTCGCAATGCGGCCATTTCAGCATGTGCCGATACGTCACTGTTTGCAATCACACGGTTGTATCCTTCGCCAATAATTGTGCCATCGTTATCGTAAATCACGGCTCCTACCGGCACTTCGCCGTCTGTTGCCGCAGTGACGGCCAGTTCTAGCGCTTGCTGCATGGCGTGACGCGCATGTTCGGAATATTCAGCTGAAAAAACCACCGCGGCGTTTTTGCACATAAGATTGGTGATAGTCTTCTGCCGGCCAAAATGTGTCGGCGGCGGTAATTTGTGTTGCAATCGGGCGCGAAAATCCCGCTTGCGCCGCGATTTTGGATTGTTCCGCTGCTCGTCGTTGCGCATCAGTCAAATAAAAAATTGCCGAACGGTATTGGCTGCCCACATCCGGTCCTTGCCGGTTTTGTTGAGTGGGGTCATGTAGCTGCCAAAATTGCGCCAGCAACTCCTCATAGGGTACCGTTTGCGGATTAAATATAATTTCTATCGCTTCGGCATGACCAGTGTCGCCCGCGCAGACTTGTTTATAAGTGGGTTCAGAAATTGTGCCACCGATATAACCAACGCGAGAGTCGCTTACCCCAGTTATGTTTTGAAAAGTTGCTTCTACTCCCCAAAAGCAACCGGCAGCAAAAATCGCTTTTTCGCTCATTTTTTAATTATAGGCTTCCGCGTTCCACCACGCAATTTTTGCATTTAGTAAAGCTTTTTGCTTTCGTTATTAGCTGCTTTTAATGCGCGCAAAACACAGAAATACAGATTGAAAATATTGAAATTAAACAAAAAGCGTTCACTCTGTTAGTGACCGCCTAATCCCTGCATTAATAGACATAGATTATAATCATCATTTCACGCTGCCTTGGCAACCCCTAGGTCAATATATATGGAAAGGTTAAATTAAATGAACGTGCCACATTTGCTTATTCACCATCATAAAGACAACGTTGGTGTGGTAGTGACGGAAGAGTTGACTGCTAACACCGAAGTGCTTTGTGTGATTACCGAAGATAATTCTGAATTCAAACTTACAGTTACCGCCGCTGCCCCACTTGGGCACAAAATTGCTCTTGCTGACTTGCGTCAAGGCGATACGGTTATTAAATACGGCGAGGATATCGGCAAAATGACTGCCGATGTTACTAAAGGTGGCTATGTACATGTGCATAATTTAAAAACTAAGCGCTGGTGAAATAGGAGAAATAATGACAGATTCAACATTTTGGGGTTATCGGCGTGAAAACGGTCGTGTCGGCGTGCGCAACATGGTAGCCATTTTGCCAGTAGACGATATTTCTAACGCGGCCTGTGAAGCAGTTGCGGCACATATTCAAGGTACGACGGCGTTACCGCACGCCTATGGGCGTTTGCAATTTGGCGCTGATTTGGAATTGCATTTTCGCACCATTATCGGTGCCGGAAGCAATCCCAACATTGCAGCTTGTGTTGTTATCGGCATTGAGCCTGGCTGGACGCAGCGCGTCGCTGATGGCATTGCTGAAACCGGCAAACCAGTAGCAGCTTTTTCTATTGGGCGCAATGGCGATATTAATACCGTCGCTGCCGCTTCACGTAAAGCTAAAGAATTTGTCCACGCAGCCACCGGTCAGCTGCGTGAAGAGTGCGATTTGTCCGAATTATGGATTTCCACCAAATGCGGTGAATCCGACCCAACCACCGGTTTGGGTTCTTGCCCAACGGTGGGTAATATGTACGACAAACTTCTGCCCAAAGGGATTTATGGTGTGTTCGGCGAAACGTCGGAACTCACTGGTGCCGAGCATCTATGCCGCGCTCGCGCTGCCAGCGATGCCGCCGGCGAAAAATTCATGCAAATATTCAATGCCTATCAAGAAGAAGTTATTGAAGCGCACAAAATATCCGATTTGTCCGAATCACAACCGACAAAGGGCAACATAGAAGGCGGACTGTCTACTATTGAAGAAAAAGCGCTGGGTAATCTAGAAAAAATCGGACGAACCTCTCGCTATATAGATGCGTTAGGACCGGCAGAGTCTCCTGCAAAAGGAGCAGGACTGTATTTTATGGATACTTCATCGGCGGCGGCAGAGTGTGTGACGTTGATGGCGGCGGCGGGCTATGTAGTTCACACCTTTCCCACCGGGCAAGGCAATGTTGTCGGCAACCCGATTGTGCCAGTAATCAAAATTAGTGCGAACCCGCGCACCGTGCGTACCATGTCAGAGCATATTGATGTGGATGTCTCCGGTATTTTACGTCGTGAAATGACATTGGACGCTGCTGGCGATGTGCTGATTGACAATATTCGTCAGACTGCTAATGGCCGCTTGACCGCTGCCGAAGTATTGGGTCATCGCGAATTTGTCATGACTAAGCTGTATCGTTCGGCTTAGCCATTGCTAAAAAGTAGCTGCATCTCCTAGCCAACGCACACAGTTTCTACTCAACAGAAAAATAATTGACCGCTGATAATCGGTGGTCGGGGTTGGTAAGCGGATATTAATTGAGCAATAATTACATTAAAGAATAAATAAATAATATAATATATTTTTTTGTAATATGATGAAAATTTGTTATCGCCATTTTTGGCTATACCGAATTACTTACTTATTCGGATGATCTCAACACTATCAAAAAATATAATTGATTTTGTAGCAGCTAACTGGGTTTACCGTCTATTTGGTATTGCCATGTGGATGTTGAGCGGTGGGTTCATTGTTTTTTTATATATCGCTTATGGCTGGCAAAAATCTGCTTTGGCTATAACTGGTTTGGCTATCGGCGTGGTATTTTTTCGTTGTCAATTTGGTTTTAGCTATACGTGGCGAGTGTTGTTTACGCGGGGGGATGGCACCGGGTTGCGGGCGCAAATGTTATGGATTGCGTTAGCCGCTTTGCCTTTTGCGTGGTTGAGTGGCAATATCGGCGGCGGCGATGTGTACGCCGTGATGAATGTACGACCGCTTACCACCGGAATTGCCGTTGGTGCTTTATTGTTTGGTGTTGGTATGCAGTTGGGTGGTGCTTGTACTTCAGGCTCTATTGTCGGTGCAGGTCAAGGCGGTACCGTACCGTTCATATCAATTGCTGGCTTTATTGCAGGTGCGATTGTTGCCGCAGAACAAGCTGAATTTTGGCAGGAGCTGCCGGCGGCTACCTCTTTTTCTTTTTATGGTGAATGGGGTATTTGGGGTGCGTTAGCTATTATTGCTATGGGGATAGTTGTTATTTTGGCATCGTTGACCTTACCGTTACCAAGTAATTCATCAGCGCCTCCGCCAAAGCGAATGTCGCTTTATGTGGGCGCCATTATTTTGGCATTGTTATCAATCATACTGCTTGCGCTGGCAAAACAGCCGTGGGGAATTATCAATGGACTGAGTATATTGGGTGCTAAAACGTTATTTATTTTGGGATACGAAGACATTGAATTTTGGGATTATTGGTCGCGTTTTGCAACTGGTTCAGATGCTTTGCACAGCGGTTGGTTTGAAGGAACGCAGCTAGTAACAACGGTTAGCATGTTGTTGGGAGTTGTTGTTGCCGCGGTTGCCGCAGGTAAATTCTCTCTTTCTTTTGGTGGAGGTAAGCGCCTATTATTGTCTTTGTCCGGTGGTGTTATCATGGGTTATGGTGCGCAAATCAGCTATGGTTGTAATATCGGTTCCTATATCAGTGCTTTGTCTTCGGGAAGCGCTCACGGCTGGTTGTGGCTATTTTTTGCGTTTGTCGGGACGGCGATAGGCGTTGGTGCCCGGCGTTTAGTGGGACTGGACAAGTAATGTCTTTTGTAGCATGAAGTGAGGCATCAAAAAAAGCAAGTGTCTGTGCGACGAGTTAAGTGGTTGATAAACGTCGCGCTGATTATATTAAACAAAACAGGAAGCAACAGTATGTCTAAATCGTTGTGTTTTTTCTTGGCAATGGCAATATCATTGTTGGCGACGGCGCAAGAGTCGGCGGGTGATTATGTGGTGACGCGAGATACTCCATCTTGGTTTAAGTCGTCTTTTTTGGATTTCCCTGAAGACATTAGCGAGGCAGCGGCGGAGGGCAAACAGCTGATGGTATATTTTGGACAAGACGGTTGTCCTTATTGTAAAAAGCTGCATGATGACAATTTTCACCAAGCTGAAATTGTCTCACTGCTCAAAGAAAAATTTGATTCGGTTGCAGTGAACATGTTTGGTGATTTGGATGCAGTGTGGATTGATGGCGAAGAATACATCGAAAAAACACTCGCGCGACGATTGAATATTCAATTTACTCCGACCTTGCTATTTTTGGATGACGAGGGCAACGAAGTATTGCGCATTGCTGGCTATCAATCGCCACCACGTTTTTTGTCGGCGCTGCACTATGTATTGAGCGATCTGACAGATGGCGTTTCTTTTGCTGACTATTGGCGACAGCAGGCAAAACAAGATGAAAAGGTCACTGCCTTGCCCGATTTGGCGCCACCATTTTCTGCACCACCATATAATTTGTCATCGCCCTCAAAAATGACGGCAGTGCTAGTTACCCAAAGTAGCTGTTCAATTTGTAACGAGTGGCAGAATTTTTTGTCAAGTGACAAAGCTAAACAATGGCACGAAGCCTTTGCTTATGTGCGGTTAGATTTATTTGGTCGTGACAATACCATGAGCGGCGACCAAACGGCATCACAGTGGGTACTTGATAAGCAAGTCGCATTTGTTCCAGCCATTATTTTTTTGGATGAAAGCGGAACCGAGCAATTTCGTGTTGACGGATATTTGCGTGATTTTCATCTGAGCTCTGTGCTTGATTATGTGGCTAGTGGTGCTTATCGTCGTGAGCCGGAATTCCAACGTTTTTTACAGCAACGTAGTGATCAGTTGCGGCAGCAAGGAGAAAACGTTACCATTTGGTAATCAATGAATGTGCTTTAGGTAACCTGCGAAAAAAAATAACTTTCGGATATCGGGAATTGATTTTTTTCAAAGGAATGACAAAAAGCGGGCGGACTACAATAGCTCACCCGCCAGGAGGGATAAAATTAATGTTCTTCGTGATTCCATTTATTGCCATGATCACCGTGCTTACCGTGCTTACCGTGATGTCCCATGTGGCCACGAGAAACGAAAGACAGTAATACATCCGTGGCTTTCTGACGTTGTTCCTTGGTCAAAACAGCGTGAAAATCTGATAATTTTTCCGCCATATATTCCTGCATATCATCATGTCGCTGTTGATGCATTTTCAACAACCCTAGGGCGTCTTCTTTGCTCAGCGAGTCTTTGCTCAGTGTGGCGCGCACTTCGTCACGTGTTTGGTCATATATTTTTTGGCGATATTCTCGTGTTTCTTTTAGAATGTTAGCTAACTGTTGTTCTTGCTGGTCGTTCAAATCCAATTTTTCGGAAACACGAGATATCATTTTGTCGTTTCCGTTTTTGTTGAATTTTGCCGTAGCAACACCGCCAACCGCCAAGGCGCTAACAGCGATAATAGCAACGACTATTTTCTTTGTGGCTGATTCGATCATTGTGATTTCCTTTTAGAATTAATAATATTGTTATTATTGCGCAGGCGTTAGTCGATTTTTATGTCAATAAAGCAACACTGAGTTTCAGTTTGTATCGTAGGTATCACAGCGGTGGCACGCAACAAGATACAATTATCGAATGAAAAAAATAGTTACCGTTGCTTGTTTACAAATGAATTCCGGCGGTGAGGTTGCTGCCAACTTGGCACTAGCTAATGACTTGTTACAACAAGCTGCCGCTGGTGGTGCACAATTGGCTGCGTTGCCGGAATTTTTTCCGCTTATTGCTGCGGATGAAACGTTTAAATTGAGCATTGCCGAAAAAGATGATGACGGTCCTATACAAAACTTTTTGTCGCGATCGGCGGCAACACACCGCATGTACATCGTTGGTGGCACATTGCCTATCGATGCTGGTAGCGGGCGTGTTTTTTCATCTTGTCTGCTATACGGACCGGACGGTACTCGGTTGGCGCGTTATGACAAAATACATTTGTTTCGTTTTTCTGGACATAAACAGACTATAGATGAAACCGTTACTATCATTCCGGGCGACACGGTTACGGTGGTGGACACGGAGCTGGGACGCATCGGATTGGCAGTATGTTATGACTTACGTTTTCCCGAATTATTTCGAGCTATGGAGCAACCGGATATTATTATCGTTCCTTCTGCGTTTACTCGCGAAACTGGTGCGGCGCATTGGGAGGTTTTGTTGCGTGCTCGGGCAGTAGAAAATCTCGCTCATGTATTGGCACCGGCACAAGCCGGCGTTCATCTGGGAGGGAGAAAAACTTATGGCAATAGTATGCTTATTGACCATTGGGGTAATGTCCTTGCTCGGGCAGATGGTGATAGCAATTGCGTTATTTTTTCTGAAATCAATGCGGCCCAGCGCGAAGAGCATCGCCAGCGCCTACCCGCACTCAGTCATCGCTTAATTAAATAATGTCGTATATTTGCGCTATTCCATCAGCTTGTCGGATAATGCGGACACGGCACTGTTTATATAAATGCCCGATGATCATAACGATATAATGGCTGATAGCAAATTAATCCTACTAATAACAAAGGAATAACAATGAATGACACTCTTTCACAGGCGGAAACGTTACTACTGGCTCCCGCTGATTTAACTGTGGAAAAAGTGCGGCAGCAATTAGCGATGGAGGCACACGGGTTGGATTGGCTTGACGTATATGTACAGCACAGCATTCGTGAAGGCTGGCAATTAGAAGACGGCAAAGTTAAAACGGGACATTACAACGAAGATCGTGGTATTGGCTTGCGCGCTTTGCATGGTGAGACCACCGCTTGCGCTAGTAGTGACATTATTGCGCGGGCAACTATCGCTGATATTAGTCGTGTGGCGCGCGTTGCCAAAGCCCATGGCGGCACGCTTGTTATGGGTGAAGTTGAGCAACCAACTGCTGCACCGCCGCGTTTTGCCGTTACTAATCCGATAGTAATGACGGCGGATGCTGACAAAATTTCATTGCTTAAAAAAGTTGATGCTTTGGCTCGTGCTGCCGATCCGCGAGTGGAAAATGTAATCGCTAGTGTGGCGGCGGCACACGATACAGTACTGGTGGTTCGCGCTGATGGTGTGGCGGCGGCGGACATTCGTCCAATGGTGCGATTGAGTGTGCAAGTTATTATTGCTGGTGGAGGTAAGCGCGAAATTGGCAGTAGCGGTGGCGGAGGCCGGCACAATTTTGAATATTTTAGCGAGAGTGTGGTGCATCACATTGTTTTGCACGCCGTTCAACAAGCGGCACAAAAATTGGAAGCCGAGCCAGCCCCCGCTGGCGTAATGCCCGTTGTATTAGGGCCGGGTTGGGCTGGCGTTATTCTCCACGAAGCGGTTGGACATGGTTTGGAAGGTGATTTTAACCGTAAAGAACAGTCCGCTTTTTCTGGGCGAATTGGCGAACGTGTGGCTGCTCCTGGTGTGACAGTAGTGGACGCCGGCGATATTGACGGTCGACGAGGATCTTTGTCGTGTGATGATGAAGGAACGCCAACACAGGCAACGACTCTAATAGAAGACGGTATTCTCTGCCGTTACATGCAAGACATTGCTAACGCTAGACTAATGAAGGCTGCGCCTACTGGTAACGGTCGCCGAGAGTCTTATGCGCATCCGCCGATGCCACGTATGACCAACACGTTTATGCCGGCAGGTAAACACGCGCCAGAAGAAATTATCGCTTCGGTTGATCGCGGATTGTATGCCGCTGATTTCAACGGTGGCGAAGTGGACATTACCAATGGCAATTTTGTGTTTGGTTGTTCTACAGCACAATTGATTGAAAACGGAAAACTGGGTGCGACGGTTAAGGGTGCAACGATTATTGGCAACGGCCCTGCCATAATGCCGCATATTTCCATGGTGGGAAGTGATTTTGCGTTAGATCCGGGTATCGGTAATTGCGGCAAAAACGGTCAATGGGTGCCGGTAGGTGTGGGTCAACCGACAATTCGAGTGGATGCGCTTAATGTCGGTGGTGAGCGAAGTTAGTAATCTTCGGTATTTTCGGAGAGTGAATTGTAAAACCGCGGTGGGCGGTGAATGAGTCGTTGCAAATATAGTGAAAATTATAAAAGAGCCAGATATTAACAGGCATGTATGGGGGTGTTTTTTTAGAAAGAAAAATTTCAAATTTTCATTGCTACTCTATCTTTTATTCGTGAATATGCGGTTAAGCTAGAATGCTTGCGGGATGAATCGGGTTTTCTTTAGACAAGCGCGGTATCGCATCGGCAATGTTATAAGGCAATTATTTTGTATTTTTGTCGTATTGTTGGTGTTGCCAGTTGCCGCTGGTGAACCGGTTGATTTGTTGCTAGCAAATAACTATCGCGATGACATTAATTTATCCGATTATTATGTGAGTGAAAAACTGGACGGCGTGCGTGCCTATTGGGACGGTAAAAAACTGATTTCGCGCAAAGGCAATGTGTTTACAGCACCGACGTGGTTTGTTAAAAATTTTCCGGACGCGCCGCTAGACGGAGAGTTGTGGAGTGGTCGCGGGCAATTTGACTTTATCAGCGGTACGGTGCGCCGCGTTCAACCGCATGATGGCTGGAGTGAAATTGGTTACATGGTTTTTGACATGCCTGAGGCAGGTGGTGATTTTAGCAATCGCCTACAATTGTTGCAGGAAACTGTCACTGTTGCTAATACGCCATATTTGAAAGTGGTAAAACAAATCGAAGTGGCAGACAAAAAAACGCTTATGCAACGTATGAAACAAGTGGTAAACACTGGCGGCGAGGGACTGATGCTTCGGCGTAAAGATTCACTTTATCGCGGCGGGCGTAGCAATGACTTGCTTAAGCTCAAGTTATTTAATGACGCTGAGGCGGTGGTTATTGCGCATCATCCGGGGAAGGGAAAGTTTTTGGGCATGCTCGGCAGTTTGGGATTGCAGATGCCTAACGGCACGACATTTCACGTGGGAACCGGTTTTTCTAATGAACAGCGATTGTCCCCACCGCCTGTTGGTGCTGTTGTAACATACAAATATCAGGGGCTGACCAACAACGGTAAGCCGCGGTTTCCAGTTTTTTTGCGAGTGCGCAAAGATGAGCCTCCCAGCACTAAACCTTAATTCGAAATTGGAGCGGGTGAAGGGAATCGAACCCTCGCTCTCAGCATGGGAAGCTGATGTTCTACCATTGGACCACACCCGCGCTCAGACTAAATTATAATGGACACTCGGCGTACGATGATGTGGGAAATGAGTGAAACGGTTGATGTTTCTTTGTTACTGGTTGATTGTTAGAAAATTAGTTGCCGTCTGCCGGAAACGCCTGATTTATAATTTCGTTCTTCATGTCTAAAAAATACGCCGAAACTCTCAATCTATTTGATTCGCCTTTTCCCATGCGAGGGAATTTGGCTAAACGCGAGCCAGATATGCTGGCCGCTTGGGAGCGTCGGCAGTTATATCAGCAGGTACGAAAAACTGCGCGTGGACGTAAAACTTTTGTATTGCATGATGGACCTCCTTACGCCAATGGTGATTTGCATGTCGGTCACGTCGTCAACAAAGTACTCAAAGATATTATTGTCCGCTCAAAGACGCTGGCTGGTTATGATGCACCCTACAAACCCGGTTGGGATTGTCACGGATTGCCCATTGAGCATCAAGTAGAAAAAAGCGGTGGCGACCGCGCGAACCCAGATGCTTTTCGCCGCCAATGTCGCACCTTTGCCGAAACACAAATTGTTCGGCAAAAAGCAGGTTTTATCCGTATGGGCGTGTTTGGTGACTGGAATAATCCATATAAAACGATGGACGTTTCTACCGAAGCTGGCATTATCCGTATGCTGGGTAACATTTATAAGCGTGGTCTTATCTCGCATCGATTAAAGTCGGTGTCGTGGTGTGTGAATTGCGAATCAGCATTGGCCGAAGCAGAAATAGAATACGAAGATCACCAATCGCTGGCGGTGGATGTGGCTTTTGCTGCCGCCGATAGTGTTGCAGTTAATCACGTTTTTGGTGTCGCCAGCAAAACGTCGGTATTTGCCGTTATCTGGACTACCACCACCTGGACACTACCGGCCAATCGTGCTATTGTTGTGCATCCAGAATTGGAATATGTGCTGGTGGAAACCACCGATAAGCGCCGGTTTATCGTTGCGGAAAACCTACGCGAGGCATCGCTGGCACGCTGGAACATGGCAGCGGCAACAATTATCGGGCGTGCCAAAGGTGCGGCGTTGGGTGGGTTAGCTTTTCGTCATCCTTTTTATGAACGTGAGTCAATGTTATTGACTGGTGAGCACGTGACTGCCGAAGTCGGTACTGGTTTGGTGCATACTGCGCCGGCACATGGCGAAGATGATTTTAATGTAGGCATCAAACACGGGCTACCGTTGGAGTCACCAGTAGACGGTGGCGGATATTTTATTGCCTCACTGCCGTTGTTTGGGGGTATGAAAGCGCAAGATGCGGTGCTGCACATTGCCGATATGCTGGCACAGAGCGGCCATTTATTAGCACGTGAAAATTATTCACACTCTTATCCCAAGTGTTGGCGGCATAAATCACCAATTGTATTTCGTACCGATTGGCAGTGGTTTATGGATATGGATGTGCCGTTTGCCGAAGGCCGCACACTACGCGAGACCGCGCGACAGGCGATTGCGGAAACGACATTTTGTCCACCGTGGGGAAAAAATCGTATAGATGCGATGGTGGCTGGGCGTCCTAACTGGTGTTTATCTCGGCAACGCTTTTGGAATGTGCCGATTCCTTTTTTCCTGCACAAGGAAACTGGGCAATTGCACCCGCGCACCGCTGAGATTGTTGAGCAAGCGGCGGGGATTGTTGAGCAAGGAGGTATTGAAGCTTGGTTTGCTATCAGCACCAAAGCTGTGCTGGGTGATGAGGCTGACAACTATGACAAAGTCCGCGACACGCTGGATGTGTGGTTCGATTCCGGTGCAACCCACTACGCTGTGATGGGTTGGACGGGTGACGAGGCATCTCGCCCTGATATGTATCTGGAAGGATCTGACCAGCATCGTGGTTGGTTTCAGTCTTCGCTAATGACCGGTTGCGCAACGCATGGACGCGCGCCCTACCGGCAGGTTCTCACACATGGTTTTGTCATTGCTGGTGACGGTCGAAAAATGAGTAAATCATTGGGTAATGCCATGTCACCAGAAGATATTATTAACGATAAGGGCGCGGATATTTTGCGTCTGTGGGTGGGAAGTTCTGATTACGGCGGTGAGATTTCGCTGTCGGATGAGATTCTCAACAGAGTGATTGAAATCTATCGACGGGTGCGTAATACGGTGCGCTTTCTGCTTGTGAATGTGTCAGATTTTAGTCCGCAAGCGGATATTGTCGTGCCCGATGATATGTTGGAAATAGACCGACTCATGCTAGGGCGCACTGAAATATTTCGTCAAGCCATTGTTGCGCACTATGACAATTATGATTTCCACGAGGCGGTTAGGCGGTTACATCGTTTTTGTTCTGTGGAGCTGGGTAGCTTTTATTTGGATATTCTCAAAGACCGGTTGTACACTTGCCCGCAAAATTCTCATTCCCGCCGTTCGGCACAAAGTGCGTTGTATCACATTACTGAGTTGCTGATTAAAGCGATAGCGCCGGTATTGTGCTTTACCGCCGATGAAGCGTGGCGGGCGTTAGTCGGTGATGAAGAAGACAGCCCTCTATTGCATACGTGGGAGGCGTCATTGCCGCAGGCAGATGATGGCGAAGTATTGGCAAAAAAATGGATGGCGATTGATGAGTGGCGTGCGTTGGCGCTACGTGAAATTGAAGTTCAGCGCGCTGCCGGTAACATTCGTTCGTCATTGGAGGCGGAAGTGGAGTTTGCTGGTGACGCAGATTCGCTATCTTCACTACAATCGCTCGGAAGCGAGGCTCGACATGCGTTTATTGTTTCTGCCGTATCTTTCGTGGAGCAACCGGACTCAACGCCAGCAGTTACGGTGCGCAAGTCGGCACACACAAAATGCGCGCGTTGTTGGCACCACGAAGCCGATATTGGTGTACACGTAGTGCATGCAGAATTGTGTGGCCGCTGCGTGGCAACATTGAGTGGTAGCGATGGTGGTCGTCGTTTTGTTTAGAGTGTATTAGATTCAAAAACGCATGCGCGTGTGGCAATGGCGAGCGGTGCTGGTAGTGTTGATTATTGTCGTTGCTGACCAGTGGACTAAGTGGTTGGTAGTGCATTCATCGCTGACTCAGCAATCGATTGAGTTAACACCATTTTTGCGTCTGGTGTACGCCGAAAACACCGGTGCTGCATTTAGTTTTCTCGCTAATGTTGGCGACTGGGGGCGTTGGTTATTGCTGGCGGCGTCTTTTTTTATTTGTGTGATATTACTTGTTTGGTTGCAACGTGCTACTCGTCCGATAGAAATCACTGCGCTTATTTTGATTCTCGGTGGGGCAGTGGGTAATGTAATTGACCGCGTGCGACAGGGTTATGTAGTAGATTTTATAGATATACATATTGGCACGTATCATTGGCCAGCGTTTAATATTGCTGATTCTGCTATCACCGTTGGCGCAGTTGTATTGGTGTTGGTGGTTTTTGCTGGAGAAAAAAAAGACAGCGAATAGTGAATGTTTTATTAACGTTGTCCTTCTAAAAACAGTCGGTACGCCGGGTTATTTACTTCCAACGTGTGGGGATAACCCACGTCGCGCAAAAATTTGTCAAACTGTTTTCTCTCCGCCGGAGGTACTTGCATTCCCACCAAAACTCGACCAGCATCAGCACCGTTGTTGCGGTAGTGGAATAAACTAATATTCCAGTTAAATCTAGAGATTCCCAAGGTGTTGAGAAATTTCATCAGCGCTCCTGGTTTTTCGGGGTACTCAAAACGATACAGCAATTCGTTGGTAGCGGGAGCGCGTCCTCCTACCATGTGGCGGATGTGTGTTTTTGCCATTTCATCATCGGTTAAATCAATAGTTGGCAGATTGTGTGCGCGCAACTTTTGTAGTAACTGGCGACGTTCAGCGGTACCTTGAATCTCTACGCCGACAAAAATATGCGCCTTATTGGGGTCATCCATGCGATAGTTAAATTCGGTGATATTGCGTTTTTCCAGTAAGGCGCAAAACTGGCGAAAACTGCCTGGTCGTTCGGAAATCGTCACTGCGAACAGCGCTTCGCGTTGTTCTCCTACTTCTGCACGCTCGGCAATAAAACGCAAACGGTCAAAATTCATGTTGGCGCCACAGGCTAAGGCAATCAGGTTTTTATTTCGCCACCGATTTCGGGCAGCATAGCGCTTGAGGCCGGCGATGGCCAGTGCACCACCAGGTTCAAAAATCACTCGCGTGTCTTCATATAAGTCTTTTACTGCAGCACACAACGCGTCGTTGTTGACTACAATAACATCGTCCAGCAATTCACGAGCAAAAGCAAACGGTAATCGCCCCGGCTGTTTGACCGCTACGGCATCGGCAAAAGCGCCAACCTGTGGTAGCTGAACCCGTCGTCCCGCAACCAAAGAAGCGTGCATGGAAGCCGATTCTTCTGCTTCTACGCCAATGATGCGCACATCGGGACGTAAGGCCTTTACGTAAGCCGCTATGCCGGTTATCAGACCGCCTCCACCGATAGCGCAAAATATTGCCTGTAACGGCGCTGGGTGTTGACGCAGAATTTCAGCAGCGATAGTGCCATTGCCGGCGATAATATCCTTGTCGTCAAATGGTGGAATAAACACGGCGCCGGTTTCTCTGGCTGTTTGTTGCGCCGTCAAATTAGCATCATCAAAACTGTCGCCGGTTAGTACTACTTTTGCCCCTCTCGCTCGCACTGCTTCCACTTTAATGCGCTGAGCATGGCGTGGCATAAAAATAGAAGCGCGGCAGCCCAGTTTTTGTGCAGACAAGGCAACTCCTTGAGCGTGATTGCCAGCAGATGCAGCAATCACTCCTTTTTTGAGCCGTGCTGCCGGCAAGCGCGTCATTTTATGATAGGCTCCGCGAATTTTAAAAGAAAAAACGGAATGCATATCTTCACGCTTAATCAATATCTTATTGCTAACTTGCGCGGATAAGGCCGGCATTGTGGTTAGCGGTGTTTCGCGCACCAAATCATAAATGCGAGTATTAATGACACTGCGAATCAATGATTCTTGAAACGATTTGAGTTCTTTTTTCATAGTCCGTATTGTAGGGGAGTAGTGAATATTGAGTTAACGGTGTTGATGTTCGAATCAAAAATGGGGGACGTTATCGGTGGTTTTAGCCAAACATTTCTGCTGTAATTGAGTCGTACCACGCACGTGCTTGGCGGGCTTCTTGGTGGCGAATCTCAGCGCTTGCTTTTCTGGGACTCATACTGGTGGCTTTGTCTATGGGTACAATGGTTTGACCATCAGCACGATATGCTGATGTTACCGAAATCCCATAATCTGGTGTTACAAGGCTGTGGCAGATATTATCCAAATTTGATGTTGGTGGGGCATTATTTTGTAGCAGGTTGACAATGGCCGCAGCTGCCGCTTTGCCTTGGGCGCTGGCTGAATACCCCGATTTGGTCATACGTCCAGCGTGGGCGGCGTCGCCGATAACATGCACTCCTGCAATCTGCGTGGATTCAAAGGTTAGTGTATTAATCGGGCACCAGCCACTGTCGTCGGTCAGGCCGGAATTAATGGCTATTTCGCCGGCATGTTGTGGTGGGATGTAATTAATTACGTCCCCTCGTTCTTCGCCAAATTCGGTTTTTACCATCATGCGGTTGATGTCAATCGCTTCTACTAGTCCGCCGGCTTCCGCCGAACGCCATTCAATCATATCACCGTAAAAATTTTCCCATCCGTCGGTAAAAAGTGTTTGCTGAGAAAATCCTTCTTTGCTGTCTAAAATTAATATTTTGCAGGCTGGTTTATGGAGTTGCAGATAGTGAGCGATAAGCCCGGTGCGTTCGTATGGCGCGGGTGGGCAGCGGTACGGTGGTGGTGGCGGCATAATGATTACTACCCCACCGTCGGGCATTGCTTCCAGTTGACGGCGCAAGATCGTGGTTTGTTCGCCCGCCCGCCAAGCATGAGGGATGCGGGCGGTATCTTTAGCCGAATAACCAGGCAGTCGATTATTATAAAAATCAATGCCCGGCGCCACTAGTACACGATCATACGGCACTTGTGATCCGTCCGTTAATATTACGCTACCGTTTCCTGTTTTTTGAGCTCGTCCATGCACTACACGTACACCGTGCTGGCTTAGAGTTGTATATTTATGGCAAATAGTTTTTACCGGCACAACGCCGGCGAGGACTAAGTTGCTGAGTGGACAAGTGTAATAGGCCTTATGTTGTTCAATGAGTGTGACTGCCAAGTTGGGGTTCAATATTTTTAATTGTTTGGCTGCAATAGCGCCGCCAAAACCACCGCCAATCACAGTCACTTTGGCGTTGTAACCTCCGATTGCGGGAAACGCTATTGCTCCCGTTGCTGCGAGTAGACCGCTGCAGAATGCTCGGCGCGATGAATGATGTGCGTTGACAACTTGATTGTGTTGCTTTTCTTCACGTGAGGCGGCACGTTTTTTTGGTATGGCTTTCATTAATAAAAATATAGCACAGTGAGCGCGTCACGGTTAGAATGCGCCTATGCGAGCGCGGTCAAAAAAGGCAGTATTTGCTGCATCATCTGATAATGCCGGCAGTATAACTGTCTGCGGGGTACGAACCGTCAGTGCCATGCTGGAAGCGGGTCGTTTGCGCTACTTGCTGGTAACGCATACCAGTAACAGCCGAGTACAAGAGATTCTTTATAAGGCTGAAAAAAAATCGATTCCGATTCGCCAAGTTGCCGACGTTGAACTTGTGCGATTATCTGATAATTCTCAACATCAAGGTGTTGCCGGTTTGGCCGAGCCGCCTGTCGCTGATTGGCGACAGTTGTTGAGGCGGGCCGAAGCGCCGTTAGTCGTGTTGGACGGTGTAACCGATCCGCGCAATTTGGGAGCGGTATTGCGTGTAGGCCGGGCTTTTGCCGTTGCTGCCGTCGTCATGCCGAGTCGCCGTAGTGCGCCATTATCAGCAGCGGCAGCAAAAGCTTCTTGTGGTGCGGCGGCATTTGTGCCGCTGCATCGGGTAACTAATTTGCGTCGTGCACTAACGGAAATTAAACAAGCTGGCTGGTTTGTGGTGGGTGCCTGTGAAGACGCAAAAATATCATTGGTAGATGCTACGCCGACTTCATCGTCGCCAATATGTTGGGTGTTTGGAGATGAAGGTAGCGGTTTGCGGCGGTTGACTGTTGAAAATTGCGACTTACTGGCACGTATTCCTACCGTGGTAGGAGAGGCGGGTTGTTTAAACGTGGCCACCGCTTGTGCTGCTTGCCTAGCTACTGGTGCAAACAGGTGGTTCCCCGAGTAGGACTCGAACCTACGACAGTGCGGTTAACAGCCGCATGCTCTACCAGCTGAGCTATCGAGGAATAAATTATTTAATATTATACAAGACTTGGTGAGCGGAGTAAGTCGTTTTCGCTTGGCGGCTGGCGGCGGACACGCATACAATAACGGCTATGTTAAAACAAATATGGCTTGCCAAACCGCGCGGTTTTTGCGCCGGTGTAGAGCGCGCCATTGATATTGTTGAGCGGGTGCTGCAAAAGCATGGAGCACCCGTGTATGTCAAGCATGAAATCGTGCATAACCGACATGTGGTGGAAAACTTTGAGCAGCGTGGCGTGATTTTTGTGGAAACTCCGACCGAAGCACCGTTTGGTGCAGTGTTAGTGTATTCAGCGCATGGCGTTTCACAAGCGGTGCGTTGTACTGCTGCCGCTCGCCAACAATACATTTATGATGCCACTTGTCCGTTGGTTACCAAAGTCCACAGTGAAGTCAGCCGTTTGCGTGCTGCCGATTATGAAATCATTATGGTTGGCCACCGTGGGCATCCAGAAGTGGAAGGTACACTTGGGCAGGCGGATGATGGAGTGTATTTGGTGGAAGATGAAAAAGACGCGATAGCGTTGCAAGTGAGCAACCCAGAACGGTTGGCATATGTAACTCAAACTACGCTGTCGGTAGATGATACTGCGCGATTGGTAGCTGTTTTGCGTACCCGCTTTCCCAACATTCGCGCGCCGCGACAGGATGATATTTGTTATGCGACTCAAAACCGACAGGACGCAGTCAAAAAAATGGCAGCTCGCTGTGATTTGATATTGGTTGTCGGTTCGCAAACTAGCTCTAACTCTAACCGCTTGTGCGAGGTAGCGCAACAGGCTGGCACCCACGCGTATTTGGTAAATGATGCTGCCGAAATGCAGGAAGATTGGTTGTGTAATGTCGCGGTAGTGGGCGTGACTGCCGGCGCTTCTGCTCCCGATGCATTGGTGCGCGATTTGGTGCGCTGGTTGAAACTGCATGCCATTTCCAATTGTGTTGTGCAAGAAATGAGTGGTGCAGAAGAAAATATTGTTTTTATGGCGCCGAAATCTTTGCTGCAACAAAAAATAGTGGAACGGCATTGAGCGGGCAAGCAGATTATGTGATTATTGGTGGCGGTCTGGTGGGCATGCTCACAGCACTGGAACTGTATAAAACCGGTGCTCGGATTGTCGTTGCCGACGCTGGTATTCCTCAAGCATCATGGGCGGCAGGTGGGATTTTGTCGCCGTTACCGCCGTGGGGTTATGCTGATGCCGTGTCAGAACTCATAAAAACGAGTGTGACAATGTTGTTTAGTATTATTAACGAAGTGCAAAAATTAAGTGGTATTGATTGCAATTGGAATCGTGCTGGCATGTTGGTTTTGCCGTCTAAAAATTCACAGCGATTGGCTGCTTGGCGTAAAGAAAACTACTCTACTGCCGTGCCGGTACGTTGGCTGGCACCGTTGTTAGCTACTGACGGTTATGGGGAGTGGCTACCTGCCATTGCCCAATTGCAACCGCGATTACTATTGAAAGCCTTGCGTTATACGTTGCGACAATATGGTGTGGCATTTTATCCGGCGGTGCAACAAGTAGAAGTGTCTGGCGATAGAGCAAAAGTGGTGCGGTTGCAGGATGGATCTATATTGCAGGGAAGCGCTTATGTGTTGTGTGCCGGTGCTGCTAGTGAAGCTTTGTGCCCGCCGCCTGCGCCACCGGTAACGCCGATGCGTGGACAAATTCTGCTGTATGCGCCGGATAAACCGTTGCTTTGCACCGTATTACGCGAGGAAGACGGATTATATCTGTCGCCGCGTTCCGACGGTTTGTTGGTTGGTTCCACATGCGAAGATGTTGGTTTTGATAATCGTACTACTGCTGTTGTCATTGCTGCCTTGCATCGAAGAGCCTGTGAATTATTTCCAGCACTTCGGCGTACTCCACCAATTAACGCGTGGTCAGGATTGCGACCGATGCTACATGATAATATTCCAGTAATTGACCGCCATCCGAAATTGTGCAATTTTTATCTCAATACGGGTCATTCGCGTTATGGAATATCTATGGCGCCGGCTGCTGCTCGCCGATTGCTTGCCGTAATGCGTCGTGAAGGGGATCCCGGCGCCTACGCTTTCCGGAATGATTGGACATCCTCAATACGCAATGGACGTTCTTAACGGGCGGCGCCTAAAAAAGGCAGCAATTTTTTCATGGCGTGGGCTGCAGGCTACTTGGCGCGATGAACCCGCTTTCCGTCAGGAATTGGCAGTGGCAGTGTTGTTATTGCCGTTGGCGTTTTGGTTGACGTCCGATTCGGTGGAGCGGGCGCTGCTCGTAGGCACCGTGCTGCTGGTATTGGTAGTGGAAGTGCTCAATACTGCTTTGGAAGCTGCAGTAGATTTGGTAGCTCAACAAAACAAACACCCGCTGGCAGCAAAGGCTAAAGATTGCGGTAGTGCCGCTGTATTTTTGTCTATCCTTATCGCAATGGTGGTGTGGGGAGTGGTGTTGTGGCCGCATTAGTGCCGGTTATTACTATTGATGGTCCGGCTGCTTCTGGGAAAGGGACAGTAGCTCGGTTATTGGCTCAGTATTTGGGCTTTAATTGTTTAGATTCTGGAAAAATTTATCGTGCTGCTGGCATGCTAGCACTGCAGAGCAATCTTGCACTGGATGATGAGGCGGATATGCTGTATTTAGCGGGGACGCTGGTGAAAAATGAGGCGACGCTGTCATCACTGATGCAAAGTCCTAATATCGGTGATGAAGCGGTGGGCGCGGCGGCGTCACAATTGGCAGCTATTGCCGGGGTACGTGCAGCATTATTGCCTTTACAGCGGACACAGTTGCGTCCGCCGGGATTGGTGGCAGATGGGCGCGATATGGGTACGGTGGTGTTTCCTGACGCGGTGCTGAAAGTTTTTTTAACCGCCGATATTAACGAACGAGCGCGTAGACGTTGGCAGCAATTACAGGAATGTGGAATGCATGGTACAATGAAAGACATTTTTTTAGATTTAAGGCGGCGGGATGAGCAGGACTCCTGTCGCGCACAATCTCCTTTGCGAGCAGCGGCGGATTCTTTACGGATTGACTCCACACAGTGTACACCGGAAGAGTTAGCTTCCCAGCTGGCAAAAGATTTTATTGCGCGCTGCTCTTTTTCGCCATTTTGTTTCCCACAAGGAGATTAATAATAATATGAGTCAAACTTTTGCCGAGCTGTTTGAAGCGGTTTCCAAAGAACGTCGTTTAGAAGAAGGGACAGATCTTCTCGCCCATGTGCGTGACATTAACGATAATTATGTAGTAGTTAATGCCGGACTTAAATCCGAAGCGCACATCCCTCTTGAAGAATTTTATCTTGAAGATGAGCAATTGGAAGTTGCTATCGGCGACCAAGTTGAAGTGGAAATTGAGCTTTTAGAAAATGGCCTTGGTGAAGCGGTACTATCGCGCCGTCAGACTCGCCGCAAACACGCGTGGCAGAAGATTATGGAAGCGATGGAAAATGAAGGCGTGGTGGAAGGCGTGGTGGTTAATCGCATCAAAGGAGGTTATTCGGTGATGATAGAAAGTCTGCGAGCCTTTTTACCCGGTTCGCTGGTGGATGTTTTTCCACTGGAAGACCCTAACTCCCTTTTGGGTCAACGCTTAGAATTTCGCCCTATCAAGGTACATGTTGCACGCAACAGTATTGTAGTGTCGCGTCGTGCCGTTATTGAGCAAACTATGCTGGAAGTCAAAGACAGCAATGCTATCGCCGAAATAAAAGAAGGTGCCCGGTTTACCGGCACCGTGCGCGCGATCGTGGAATACGGCGCTTTTGTAGAAATCTCTCCCGGAATTTACGGATTGTTACACATCACCGATATTTCGTGGAAACACACCTCTTCAGTTAACGAAGTTTTGAGCCGTGGCGATGAGGTGGAAGTTATGGTGCTGGCAATTGACAAGGAAAAAAATCATGTATCGTTAGGCATGAAGCATTTGCAACCTAATCCGTGGGAATTTTTCAGTCGTGCCCATCCAGTAAATTCGCGCGCTTTCGGTAAAGTCACGCGCGTTTTGGAGTATGGTATCTTTGTGGAAGTGGAAGACGGAGTTCAGGGGCTGGTGCACACTTCAGAGATGAGTTGGACGCGCAAAAATCCTAATCCTTCCAAACTGTATAGCGCGGGCGATGAAGTGGAAATCATGGTGTTGGAAATTGATACAGAACGCCGTCGTATTTCTTTGGGGATCAAACAGTGCCAGCCTAATCCGTGGCAAGAATTTGCTGTGGCTTATCGCAAGGGCGACAAAGTTAACGGTAAAGTGCGCTCCATTAGTGAATTTGGTCTTTTTGTTGAACTGTCCGGCGATATTGATGGTTTAGTGCGTATGTCAGAATTGTCGTATGAGAAAAGCGGCGAAGAGGCGGTACGCGATTACAGTAAAGGGCAGGAAGTGGAAATGGTTGTGGTGGCAATTGATGCCGAACGTGAGCGTATTAGCTTGAGCATTAAACAACTGCAGGATGGTGGTTTTGGCGCTTTTTGTGAAGAGTATTTGCGTGGAGCTATGGTGCGTGGAACGATTGCTGTTTTTGCCGAAAAAGGTGCGCAGGTTAATCTAGAAAATGGTGTGCGTGGCTTTTTGCCTATTAGTGAAATTGCTGAGCAACATGTGGAAAATATGAGTGACCATATTAAAGAGGGCGAAGAGCGCGAATTTCTACTCATAGATACTGACATGCGCAATCGTCAAGCTATTTTGTCGCTTAAAGAAAAAGGTCGTCGCCAGCGTGAACTGGCTACGCAAGAGCGTAAACAACGGTCACCGGCGGGTAACACATTAGGTGCTTTGTTGCAGGCTAAAATTTTGGAAACAAAAGAAGAAGCAGAAAGACAGGCGGAACAGGCGCCAAATGACGACGAATGAGCACACACAAGCAGTTTCTTGTGGATATTATGCGGAAAAAGTTTCCTCATTTACCGGCTGAAGTTGTCAGCGACATGACGCAAAAAATTTTTTCCCTAATTGTGAATGCCCTCATTGAGGGTCGGCGAGTGGAAATTCGAAAATTCGGTAGTTTTTTTCTCACTAATTTTGACGTGCGTCTGTTACGTAACCCTCTTAACGGTGAGATGGTTGAAGTGCCGGCTCGGCAAATCCCCCGTTTTAGAGCCGGTCGGTTGTTGCGTTCAAAAGCCAATCAGCGTGGTTGAGCTTAGCGTGTAGCGCTCAGTAGCGGGCATGGCAATTGCAATTGAATGGTTTTTGTTGGCGTTGCCGCTGGTGTTTTTGCTGGGCTGGTTTTCAGCTCGTCTGGATATTCGGGATATTCGCAAAAGCGGGCGTGAATTGCCGCACGCCTATCTCAAAGGGTTATCGCATTTGTTGCGTGACCAAAAAAAACGCGCACTAGATGCTTTTTTGCGAGCACAGCCGCTGGATCCGCAATCTGCCGAATTACAGTTTGCGATTGGTGATTTATCGCGGCGTCGAGGTGAGTACCGGCGGGCGCTAGAAGTGCATCAACAATTATGTGAGCGTGAGGACCTTTCCGCTGCTGACCGAAAGCGAGCGCTATGGGAACTTGCTGGCGATTATTTTCAAATGGGTTTTTTGGATGTGGCGGAAAAACATGCTGCTATGATCAAAGATGACGATTATCGTGAGCGCGTTGGTGGCATGTTGCTAGAAATTCGTCAGCGTGCGTGCGATTATTCGGGAGCGCTTGACGTATTGGATAACATGTCTAAAGAAGCATCGTTGATGCGGCGGACGACAAGGGCGCATCTTTTGTGTGAATGTGCCAGCCGAAAAACTGTCGTTGATGAAAAACGTCAATTGTTGGAAGCCGCGCTAGTTGCTTATAGCAATTGCGCTCGGGCTGGTATCATGCTTGGAGATATGAGTGTTGCGGAACAAAATTATGAGTCTGCGGTGGCTCGTTATACTGCGGTAGAAGGGCAAAATTCGCGTTATTTGTGGTGCGCTGTGGAAGGCGCTATGGCGGCGTACGAATCGCAACAAAAAATAACGGCAGGGATTGACGAAATGTTGCGTTGGTTGCAGCATTATCCATCGTCGCTTCTGTTTGAAGCTGTTTATCAGGCGATGGCGGCGCGTGGTATGGAAGCAAATCTGGCAGGCGACAATCTTAAGCATGGGTTAGGTTTGGCGGCAGCGGCGGCGTGGAGCGGAGAGAAAGAACAACAAGCCGTTGGCGATGAGCGCGATTTATGGCGAGCGTTAACGCAGGCGGTCACTCTCAAACGGCGTTATCGTTGTGAAAATTGCGGCTATGAGACGGGTAATTTTGCTTGGCAATGCCACAATTGTCTGTCATGGGAGTCGTTTCAGTCTGGAGAGATGCATGGTTAAAAAAATGGCTTTTTTGGGAGGAACTTTTGACCCCCCGCATTATGGTCATATTTGGCTAGCGCGGAAAGCATTGCAGGAGTTGCCAGTGCAAACGGTGCGCGTGATTCCAAACGGTGTTCCCCCCCACCGTCCCCAGCCAAGAGCGCCATGGGTGGCGAGAGTTGTAATGTGTGAACTGGCATTACAAAATGTTGCCGATGTGGTTGTTGGACGAGATGAGCCGCCGGGTAGCAATGTTCATTGGACGTTGCGTACATTACAACGATTGCGGCGCCGACATGGACGAGCTCCGTTGTTAATCATAGGTGCCGATTCATTCGCGCAGTTTCACCGTTGGCGGTGTTGGCAGCGAATATTAAGTCTCACGAATGTAGTAGTGGCCGCGCGCCATGGTGCTGTTCGCCCACGGTCAATGGTGCGCATGCGTTGCCGAGTGGTCACTCGCTCACAACAACTTATCGGCAATTGCGGGCGGGTGTTTTTTTGGCGGTCTGGTGCTCCAGCAGTGTCTTCTACCAACATCCGACAGCGATTGAAAAAAAGACAGTCGGTAACGCATTTGCTGCCGTTGTCCGTGTTGACAGAAATTCAACAACAGGAGTTATATGCAGGTTGAAAACGACATTTTGTCGCTCGTGCGACAAACACTGGAAGATGGTAAAGGTGAAGGTATTGTGGTGCTGCCAGCGTCTCGGCAGTCAGGTGGTCTATTTGACTGGCTTGTTGTTGTCACTGCATCGTCATCGCGCCATGCGTCAGCTTTGGCGGAACGACTTCGCCGTGCTCTCAAGAACGCGGGCGTTAAAAGACAACACAAAGAAGATTCCAGCGATCACAGTTGGCTTTTAGTGGATGCGGGTAGCGTAGTGGCGCATGTGATGTTGGCTGAAGCGCGTGCAGTTTACGATTTGGAAAATTTATGGGGATTTGAGGAAACTGCGTCCTGAGAGCTGTGCATCTTATAGCCGTGTCGGCACGTGTCCCCGGCTGGTTGACGGGACTGGAGGCAGACTATGCGGTTCGCCTGAAAATATTTCGTCTGCATACAGAGACTATTAAACCAGCACCCCCTGCCAAAGAAGCAGCGATTGTATTGTCTCGTTTGCCGGACAACGCGCAATTGATATTGTTGGACGCTGCCGGTAGACAGTGTGATAGTGACGCTTTTTCTGTTTTTTTGGAAACTCGCATGCAAGAGGTGCGTCCGTTATTTTTTGTGCTGGGTGGGGTGTCAGGACCGCCGCCATTGGTGCGCGAAAGGGCTGACGCGTGTTTGTCGTTATCGCCGTTGACGTTTGCTCATACTGTGGCAAGGTTGGTATTTGTGGAGCAAATATTTCGTGCCGATTGTATCTTGCGTGGACATCCGTATCCCAAATAAAAATTAAACACAAACTTCTTCTTTGCGTGCTTTACGCAATGGGCGTAGCATATTTTTGGGAATATTTTCGGCATTTGGGTACAAGCGCTCAATTAGATGGATGAAATCGCAGTGCTGCTCTTTTTTATGGTAGTGCGAGAGTAGATACTGTACTGCAGGATTGTCGGCGGCATCGTGTTGCGCTATACCTTGTTGCAAAATTGCCTCATATTCCTCATCGTCCACTGTCTCCAAATTTCTAGATATCAGCGCTTTTTGCGTATAAAAAAGACCGCGCATTCTAGGTTCTAATAAATCTTCTCGGGTGGGGTCAAAACGTTCCAGCCACACTAGCTCGCGCGCCATACCTTCCTTGTCCATGCGACCAAAATTCAGCCGTTGCTGATTAGAATTTAATCGTGCTAAGGCGTTTTTGTCCAGCGATCGATCAATCACCTCTTGCCAAATGTCATTGATTTTAAAACCGCTATATGCCGCTACCTGCACTGCATTTACCAGCTGTGCTACCGTGCTGTAATGCTGTTGGCGCGTCCAGCGGTCGGTAATTTTGCCATGTAAGTCGGCATTGCTATTTAGCCATTTTAGTAGCGAATCTGAAAGAATAATCCGGTCAGCTGGTCCGGTGCGATTGACCCGACGGAAAAAGCCTGTCATGTCGGAACCAACCTGTGCGTTTTTATGAAGATTGGTCCTAGCCGTATGGTAGTAAATAGGGCGGTCTGTTTTGCGAGCAAACTCTTGAACAATAGTTGCCTTGCTGCGGACGTCAGGACGATTTTTGGGGGTGGTATTTGGAATGAGTGGAGAATACAGACGTTTGCCGTACACCAGCCCTTGATCGTTGTACACTTCCAAATCTGACCGAACGCCCTCTACATAGTGGATATATCCTACCGGCAAATCCAAATCATCAAATAAAAATAGCGCTGCGTTGGGTTCTACGCTGCTGATTTTTGCCATCGCCAAATCATGTGCCCAACGATAATCGTGACGGTTATTGAGATCCCAGTGTGCAACGAGCGAGGAGCCAACAACCGCTAGAATAATTAAAAATCCCATTTGTCGGCGCATAATTTCCGGTAAAAAACGCAGTTTGTCCACTAGCCAAGCAGCACCCAACGCCAGCCAAATCGCCATGATGCCGAACGCCAACAAATGGTAAACGCGAAATGCCGCTAACCAGATGTAGCCAGCTTTGAAATCCAGCAAAAATACCAACAGCACACTGCTCATAAACCAACTGGTAAGCAGCGATAACCACAGCCAGTTGTAGCGCGATCGCGCCATTGCGTAAAAGCCCAAAACCACAAAGATAAATCCCACTGGTGTAAATTGCCACAGCATGTCATTGCCTAGCGCCTCACCAAAAATTAGTTTGTCTTCAAGTCCTACTCCTGCCTGTTTGTCTACGCCGGAATAGCCTTTGCGCAAAGCATAGAAACCAAAATCTACGGCATCTGGGTATTTTTCTTTAACCAGTCCCAAAAAATCAATGGGACCGTAAAAGTTAGCTGGCGACGGATCTAATGAACGCCATACCATCCACAAATACGGCGGAAACGCACCTAACATCAAAAAACAGAGGCCCTTAACTGCACGCGGTAGGATATTGCGAAGTTGCGATAACACTATCATGCCTAAGCCAATGCTTCCCAGTCCTAGAATCGGATAGTGATTTGCTAATCCCAGCCCGTAAATAAAAGTGATGGCCATAAACAATCGATTGTGGTTGCGCCCGGCTCGTCCGATATGCCCAGCATAGCGTACACACAGTGCTAGCACAATAAAAAAGAACATGGAGTTAAGTGTGTACACCTCGGCGATAATAGCCTGAGACCAAAAAGTGTCGGATGCGCCGTAGGCAAGACCACCTAAATACGCAAAGATACGACCTCGAACTAACATAGCAATAGTGGCGTAAATAGCCGAACAGGCGATAGCACCGGTAAAACCACTGAAAAAATGCCCTTTGAACGCTGGAGTGCCAAACGGTAGTAAATGGTAAAAAATTCCGCCTAAGAAAGTGTGAATGGGATAGCCAGGCGGATGTGCTACGCCAAAATAATGCATGTTTGCGATGAACAGCCCGTCGTCTTCTAATGCCACCAATCGTGGCGTGGTATAGCCGTACAAAAAAGCGACAGCCAAAAACACCAACAGCGCATGCGGTAATTCTTGTCGCCAATTGCGTGGTACCAAACGGTAAGGTTTGACCGCAGCGTCAACAAATTGCGTTGGCCACAAGCCTACGCGTTCTGGCGGAAAATACAAAAATGGTGCCGCTCGCGCAGTGTCATTATTTTGTTTGTTGTGGGTACCGTTGTTATTTTTGCTAACGTTATTGTCACCATTATTATGGTTGTTACCCTTGCCACCGTTATTTTGATGGGAGGTAGCGGTGGTGGTTTTGGCCGATTTTTTTCGGTATCGGTTCACTGTTTGTATTAGTTTTTAGCTTCTGGAAAATGTGTTGGAACGGCGAATTTTCTTTTGTAATTGCACAATGCCAAACAGCAAGGCTTCTGCCGTGGGCGGACATCCCGGCACATATATATCCACCGGAACAATGCGATCACATCCGCGCACTACGGAATAGGAATAATGATAATAACCACCGCCGTTGGCGCAGGAGCCCATGGAAATCACCCAGCGTGGCTCGCTCATTTGATCATACACTCGTCTGAGTGCAGGGGCCATTTTGTTACACAATGTGCCGGCAACAATCATGACATCGGATTGGCGCGGACTGGGGCGGAAAATAACGCCAAAACGATCTAAATCATAACGTGACGCAGCGGAATGCATCATTTCTATGGAGCAGCAAGCAAGACCAAAGGTCATCGGCCACATGGAACCGGTGCGTGCCCAGTTAGTCAGGCTATCCACAGTGGTCGTGAAATGCCCGCGCTCTGAAAGTAACGCGCCGACATCTGCTGGCGGTCGTGCTGAAGGCGACAATGTGTCTTCTGGACTCAACGTGGTTACTCCCATTCCAGTGCGCCTTTTCTCCATTCGTATACAAAGCCAATAATCAATACAGTAAGAAACAGCATCATTCCCCAAAAACCTAGCGCACCCAACGTGCCGCTTTTGAGTTCTATGGCCCACGGCAAAAGAAATAAAACTTCTAAATCAAACAAAATAAACAAAATAGCGATGAGATAATAGCGCACGTCAAATTTCATTCGCGCATCTTCAAAAGGTTCAAAACCACATTCGTAAGGTGCATTTTTTTGCGCATTTGCCCGTCGCGGCCCCAACAACATGCCGAGCATAATCGGTGCCACGCCGATAACAAGGGCAACACCGAGAAAAACAAGAATAGGAAAATATTCCTCCAACATGATTAATTACACACTTCCGCACGGCGAACATTTGCCGTTGGTGCCGATGGCCAGACTCGAACTGGCACGGAGTAACCTCCACTGCCCCCTCAAGACAGCGTGTCTACCAATTTCACCACATCGGCATATTGTCATTATTCTGGCGCCACCGGTGCTACGGGTTCTTTTGGGGTTAGCTCCTCAACCGCTTCCGGCACTTCAATTGCTGGCTGTCCGGATTGCAACTCTTCCAGTACTCCTTTGCCGCTTTCGCCCAAATAAAAACTTAGTGCAAGCGATGACAACAAAAATAAGGTAGCTAGTGCGGAAGTGGTGCGAGTAAGAAAATTGGCTTTACTGGCAGTGTCGTACAGACCGCCTTGTGCACCACGTCCAAACGAGGCACCCATGCCTACGCCTTTGCCTTGTTGTAAAAGGATAACGCCCACCATGAGTAAGGAAGAAACAATAGTAATTGATAACAAAAATATTTTCATTGATTTATCTATTAATGCCGCTGTGGGCGCAAATATCGGAAAACAGCGTCGGTTGTAAAGACGCACCACCCACTAAACCGCCATTCATGTCGGATTGTCCTAACATGTCGACGTTACTGAGCGAAACGCTACCACCGTACAGAAGTGGTATTTTATCTCCAATCGTGGGATTTTCAGTAATTAACCACTGGCGAAGATGTCGCCGCACTCGTGCAATTTCATCAACTGTGGGTGTATTACCGCTCCCAATCGCCCACACCGGTTCATAGGCTATCACTGCTTCGGTTAATTTCACTCCTGATGCCGACAGCGCTTGCAGTTGCCGATGAATAACGTCATCTGTCTTGCCGGCAGCTCGTTCTTCGATGCTTTCTCCCACGCACAACACTGGGCACATCCCGGCGGTAACGGTGGCAGCAATTTTGGCAGCGCAATCTTTATCCGTTTCATGCAGCAGTACTCGCCGTTCGGAGTGACCAATCAGCGCATAACGACATCCTGAATCGGCAGCCATGCGTGCCGAGACTTCTCCAGTATAAGTGCCATTATCGATCCAGCGGGCGACGTTTTGCGCTCCTATCGCTACCATTGTCGGCAAGGCAGCCCGTACAGTGGCGAGATAAGGTAACGGTGGGCAAACCACAATTTGGCAGTTTGGTGGTGGAACAAATTTTGCTGTCCATTCATTGACAAAAGCGGTATCACCGTGCATTTTCCAATTAGCAAAAAAAAGTGCTTGCATAATCGTTATTGGGTGAGCCAATGAGGTGGAAAAATCAGCATTAGAGTTGCAAGTTCGTAACTTGACGTGTTAGCGCTGCTAAATCTTCTGCTGTTCCAATATCAATGCGATAGTCCAAGGTGCCGTCAAAATACGTTTCCAGATTGTCATTGATTTTCGCGGCGGCAGTGGCAATATCGGCAGCCATTGCGCTTACTGCCGCCACGCGCGATGAAGAAACGGTTTGATAGGCGGTTTCTCCTGTTTTTACCGCCGCCGAAAATAACACTGACAAGCCGTGCGCTTCTAACTGTGCTACTGGTAAGGTAAATGTTACTGGATCGCCTTTTTCTGGGTAAGAGGGAGAAACTAAATATTTCACTACGCTGGCTTGTGGAGCAAAATTTATCCTCGTTGTTGCTAGTGTGCCGTCGGCAAAGGCTCGGATAATATCGGTAAATGAAGATTCCAGTAATGACAGTACGTTAATGCACTCAGGGTCGCCAAAACGAGCGTTAAATTCCATAAACTTAATACCGTCTGCGGTCAGAAAAAAACCGCCGTTGATTACGCCATTAAAGTGCAAATCGTACGCTCTCATATCGGCAACAACAGAGCGCATCATGGTTTCACAGGCTTTCGCGTTGGTGGGAGACAAAAAAGGGAGACACCCGTCGGCAGCGGAAAAGCAACCCATACCACCGGTACCAGCACCGATGTTTCCTGCGTAGCGATAGGGGTAATCATAAGTTGCCGGTGCCGCAATTACAGTGTTACCGTCGGTCAACCCCATTATGGTAAATTCAACTCCGCGCAATTTTTCTACCCACAGCACTTTGTTCCCGGTTGCCAGCAATTGTGCAGTGTAATCTGCTGCTGCAGCTTCATCGGACAAGTGCTCACCCATTACTTTAACGCCTTTGCCACCGGTCAATCCCTGCGGTTTGACTACGATTTCCTTACCTGCCTCGGCAAAACTTTTTTGCGCACCGGCAATATCACTTGCTGTTGTGATAATTTTAAAAAATGGCGTTACTTCGGGAAATAAACGCGCCATAATTTCCATGGCATAAATTTTGTCCCATTCAATGCGTGCGCCTTCGCGAGTGGGGCCGGCGGTACTGATTCCCGCCGCCAGTAGTGTGTCAACCACGCCGGCTTGAAGCGGATTGTCAGCATTGACAAATACATAGTCAATGGCTTGTGCGGCAGCAAAGTCTGCCACCAATTCACCGTCATTAATATTCCCCAAACAAACTGCGCCGCCAGTTTGTTGAGCACAGTCCACAATCGTTGGGTTGTTGTGTGCCATCACAGCGTATACCATACTGTCTTTGGCTAGCTGTCGTGCAAAAGCGGCCTCTCGGCCACCGCCACCTACAATCAAAAATTTATCCACAAAATTTCCATTATTATATTTTTATCATCAACGTGTTTGACCTCCTATGGCATTTCTTGATAGCTAACTATCTGCAAAAATGCCTTTTTTAACTTTACGTATTATTATGCAAAGATCATTGTATATGACTTTCTCGCAGTCAAACAGGTTGTTTTTCGTTGAGCAATGAATTGGGTTATCCCTGCGCCGCCGTTGCAGCAATAGTGTAACAAATGTCATTTACTGTGGCGCCGCGAGATAGGTCGTTGGCCGGTGCCGCTAGTCCTTGCATGAGCGGACCAATGGCGACAATTTTTGCTGTTTGCTGCACTGCTTTGTAGGTAATGTTGCCAGAAGCTACGTCAGGAAAAACCAGCACCGTCGCCTTCCCCGCCGCTTTCCATTGTGGAGCTTTTTGTGAGGCGATTATAGGCGACACTGCTGCATCATACTGAATGGGTCCTGCCACAGGAATATCGGGTAGCAGTGCTTGCGTCAGTGTGGTCGCTTCGCTCACGCGTGCCACTTCATCGCTTGTGGCACTATCACCGGTGGCATAACTTAGTAAAGCCACCACAGGTGAAACACCAAAATGTACGGCGGTTTGCGCGCTTTGCACGGCAATACTGCTTAGTTGTGCTGCGGTCGGACGAACATTGAGCGCACAATCTGCAAATATCTTAATGCCTTGCGGTAAACACATCAGAAAGCAAGAAGACACTAAATCAGCATCTTTGGCAGGACCGATAATTTGTAACACTGGTCTGAGCACTGCTGCTGACGTGGTTGCTGCTCCTGCGACCATGCCGTCGGCCTCCTGTGCTCGTACCATAGCGGCGGCGGCGGCGGTAGCGTCTGTTTGTAACCAAACTCTTGCTGCCTCCTCCGTTAGTCCTTTGTGCGCCCGCCATTTTGCTAACAATGGCGCCAATTGATCAATATTGGGTGTTTCAACGGCGACACTTGTTGGCAGGTCAATTCCCGCCTCATCTGCGTGGCGGCATACGGTTGCTGTCTCTCCTAGCAATATACAGTCGGCAATACCTGTCAATTGCGCTTTTGCCGCTGCCGCAAGCACGCGAGAATCGCCACTCTCAGGTAATACAATGCGCCGCCTTTTTTGTTTGGCTGCTGCAATCAAAAAATCTGCAAAATTGTTTGAGTTTGTTGTCATACGGTGATTGTAATACCAAAATTTTAAAGGGATAAGAATTTATTAATTTGCTAATCTAAAAATTTTTTGTTTTTACAACACAGAGAATGTAATTTGTATTTTCTAATAATTAATTTTTATTTGCTATGCTGATTCGGATAAATATTATTTTGCGTTTGTATTCCTTTTGGATTTTCCGTATTGCCGCCGCAAAGCGAGTAAAATTGATTTTTTGCACAGGAGGCATGATGAGTCACCCAGAAATAGACGATATTCGCATTACCGACACGCGAAAGTTGGTAACGCCGCGTGCGCTGCTAGATAAGCAACCAGTAGATGATGACACTGCTGCTCATATTATGCAATCGCGCCAAGCGGTGGAACGTATTATTCATGGTGGCGACGATCGACTACTTGTGATTGTTGGACCGTGTTCCATTCACAATCGCGAGGTAGCGCTGGAATACGGAGCTCGTCTTGCTGAATTAGCGACAGAATTGTCGCGCCGATTGGTGGTGATAATGCGGGTATATTTTGAAAAGCCGCGTACTACCATCGGCTGGAAAGGATTAATCAACGACCCTCACCTAAATGGTACTTATGCTATCAATGAAGGGTTGCATTTGGCACGCGATATTTTATTGCAATTAAATCGCATGCATCTGCCCTGTGCCACCGAATTTTTAGATGTTATTTCTCCCCAGTATTACGCTGATATCATTAGTTGGGGTGCGATTGGCGCGCGCACTACCGAAAGCCAGTGTCACCGCGAGTTAGCATCTGGGTTATCATGTCCTGTCGGGTTTAAAAATGGCACTGGCGGTAACATGCAAATTGCCGCTGATGCCGTGCGTTCTGCTAGCCGACCTCACCATTTTTTATCGGTGACCAAAGAAGGACAAATGGCTATTTCTACAACTAAAGGTAATAAGCACTGTCATATTATTTTGCGAGGCGGCAACGGGCAGCCAAATCATGACAGCGAACACATTGAGCAGGCGTCAACATTGCTGTCTAAATCAGGTCTGCCGGCACGAGTGATGGTGGATTGTTCTCACGCCAACAGTGGTAAAAATTTTCGTCGCCAGCCGGAAGTTGTCGCTGACATCGCTCGGCAGATGAATGCCGGCGACATGCGCATTATTGGTGCAATGATTGAAAGTAATTTGGTGGAAGGTAATCAAGAAATTGTCCAAGGTCAGGAGTTGGTGTACGGTCAAAGTGTAACTGACGCTTGTGTAGGCTGGGATGTGACGGTGGACATGTTGCGTCAGCTAGCCGACGCTGTTGGCCAGAGGCAGCGTAATTTGCGAGTTCAAGAGTAAGCACCTGTGCTTGCTGTCGCTCACCGTTTCTCCGTTGCACCGATGATGCGGTATTCTCATTTTCCAGCACGCCAATTATGGCGTTTTTTGTGTCCGCCAGCATTGCTATACACCGAAATGTTAACGGCGGAAGCTGTTATCTACGGTCGGCGTGAACAATTATTAAAATTGCCGGCAGAACAGCAACCGGTAGTGGTGCAATTGGGTGGGGCTTCTCCGGATCGACTTGCGGAAGCGGCGCGTATTGCAGAAGCCATGGGCGCGGCGGAAATTAATTTTAATTGTGGTTGTCCCAGTCCGCGGGTACGGTGTGGGCACTTTGGCGCAAGTTTGATGAAAACGCCAGAATTAATGGCGAGATGTGTGGAGGCAATGGCGGCAGCGGTGCAAGTCCCGGTAACCGTCAAATGCCGTTTGGCGGTAGACGATATGGATGCGGAAACGGCATTGGATGACTTTTGTCGTCGGGTGTTTGCTGCTGGTGCACGAGCACTGGTGGTGCACGCCCGACGTGCCTGGCTAGATGGATTAAATCCAGCGCAAAACCGCACAGTGCCGCCGCTAGATTATGCGCGGGCGTATCGACTCAAAGAGTCCATTGGTGACAAGTCAATTATTATTAACGGCGGTATTAACACGGTGGAAGAAGCTTTACGACATTTAATAAAAATGGACGGCGTCATGTTGGGCCGCGCCGTGGTTCGGAGCCCGTATATGTTGGCAGCGGTGGCGCGAAATATCTTTGGTATCACGCCACCGGAGCGTTGTGCTGCATTGCGTTATATGTTGGAAAAAGCGGCACAGTCGCCGCCGCGCACGTGGTCGCAATATGTGTCGGCGTTGGCTGGGCTATTTCATGGTGAGCCCAACAATAAGTACTATCGACGGCGACTGGCATTACCACAAGCGGCGGCATTGCGGGCGTTGTGCGAAGAGTAGACAAATCTGTCAGATAAAAAATAATCGCCATGGAATTATGGGTTCCCATCACGTTGTTTGCCGCTGCCATGCAAACTGTCCGCACTGGCTGGCAAAAAGCGCTCAAAACCGACATGGACGATTACGCGGTTACATGGGCGCGATTCGGTTTTGCTCTACCGCTGGCGCCATTGTATCTCGTCTTACTTGTAGCATCGGGATTAGCATTACCCGTTGTCAATAGTCAGTTTTTTACTGCGGCAGCGATTGCTGGAGTATTACAAATTATTGCTACTATCATGTTGGTGGCGCTGTTTTCGAGGCGTGAATTTGCCGTTTGCACGGCGTTTTCTAAAACTGAAGCAGTGCAAGTTGCACTTTTGGGCTCGCTTTTTTTCGGTGAAGATTTATCTTTGTTGGGAATGTACGGTGTTGCGCTGGGCGGTATCGGCATTGCGCTCATGTTACCGCGTGGTGGCAGTTGGCAAACAGCGGCAATAGGCATTTGCTCCGGAACGGCTTTTGCGCTTACAGGGCTTTTCGTTCGCCAAGCGATTTTTGCTTTGGGTGATGCTGACCCATTGGCGGCGGCGGCGATGACGCTAGCAGTCATGTTGTTGTTACAAACCTTATTGTTGGGGATTGTTTTGTGCTTTCGTTCGGGTGCGCCGTTTCGTCGTTTGTGGCAGGCAAGAGGGCATGCGCTGGCGGTCGGAGTAAGCGGTTTTTTGGGTAGTATTGGTTGGGCGACGGCTTTTGCGCTTACGAATCCAGCTTATGTGAAAACGCTGGCACAGGTAGAATTACCATTAGCTTATGTGTTGGGGCGCACTGTTTTTCGAGAAAAGCTGCGCCCATTAGAAATTATCGCTATGAGCATTTGCGCTATTGCTGCGATTGTTGTAGCGTTTGTATGAACGGCGATTAGCGTTTTTTTATTTTCCACAGTGCGAATAATGACTTTTCAAACGCGTTCCTGCGGAATATTTTTATCGATGCCTACACAAATATACAAGCCGGTTGATGATTAAATAGAATTTGATTCGTTGACATTAACCACCTATAATCTACGCAGATAAAAATACAGATTGAATAATTAAATTTGGATTATTAATTAAACGATGAATTTTTTAATTTTACAACACTTACGGTTAGAAGATCTTGGGTATCTTAAAGATTTAATGATTCGCGATGATCATCGTATGCACGTTGTTGAGTTGGATGAAGGTGAAAAAATACCTAATCATCTGGACTCATATGACGGCATGATATGTATGGGCGGTCCTATGGATACTTGGATGGAAGCAGAATATCCATGGTTAATAGATGAAAAACAACGTATACGTGAATTTGTTGTTGAGCAGCAAAAGCCTTTCTTGGGTGTTTGTCTGGGTTGTCAGTTATTGGGCGAGGCAGTGGGTGGAGATATCGTGCGCTCTACTCTGCCCGAAATCGGCGTGTTGGACGTGCATCTTTCCACCGAAGCTAAGCAAGATAAATTGTTTAGCACTTTCCCCAAATCTGTCAAGGCTTTGCAGTGGCATTCATATGAAATTTCTAATCTGGAAAACCATCCGCATGTTACGTTACTTGCTTCTTCATCGAATACAAAATATCAAGCATTCCGCTATCGGTCGCACGCATATGGTGTGCAGTTTCATGTAGAAATTCGTGCTGATACTGTGCGCAGTTGGGGTGCTATACCAGAATATAAAAGTGCGCTAGAAAAAGAACTCGGCGTAAATGCACTGACAGAAATTGACAATCTTGCCACCACTAACATGCGAGAAATGAACTTCCATGCGTCGCTACTGTATGATGGATTTATTCAATTAGCACGAAAAATTAACAACCAGTAATTTTTATTTACAGAAATACAGTTTGGTAAATTGTAGAGAGCCGTAATTATTACTGAATTGGTTAATTTAAATGCACGCTCGCGTGATAGTTTTGATGTGACGGTGTGTGATAAAAACAATTTCGTGATTCTTTTCCGTTGCCGACGGCAGTTATAATGTTTGTGGCGAGTGAGTTAAACGACCGCCTGCGGTTATTTTTTCCGCGGGAGGAAAGTCCGGACTCCGCAGAGCAAAATGCCGGGTAACGCCCGGGCGCCGTGAGGCGACGGAAAGTGCCACAGAAAACAAACCGCCATCGTCTGAAAAGGCGGCGGCAAGGGTGAAATGGTGCGGTAAGAGCGCACCGCACGAGCGGTAACGCCCGTGGCAGGGTAAACCCCATTTGGAGCAAGGCCAAACAGGAACTATGGCGCGGCTCGCGTCGTTTCGGGTAGGCCGCAAGAGGGTGTCGGTAACGGTACTCCCAGATAAATGGTCGTTCTTGACAGAATCCGGCTTATAGACTTTCTCGCCACTTGTTATCGTTAAATTTAATGAACAGCTGAAAGAAATTCAATTTTTTTCATGGTAATAAATTGGGATAGACTTTTTCCGTTGAGATTGGTTTTTTACTCTTGCGGGTTAATTCTAAAAAACGTAGGCGTTTCATGCACGATGAATTAACAGCAATATTTTTATACCAAGTGAGATTTAACATATAAAATGAAAGTTGTGAAAAATTCCTTCCACTCGCTATACTGAAAAAATATCGTGACAGAAAAAAAAGACAATGATCCAATGCGCCATGTAAGCTTATACCCGCTCACCGCCATTCGTGTTTTTCGAGAAGCGGTTAAGGAAAACAGTTTTACTGGAGCGGCATCGCGCTTGAATGTCACGCAAAGTGCAGTTAGCCAGCGCATCAAGCAAATAGAAGAACACATTGGATCGCCGCTTTTTTTGCGGCAAAAGCACAAACTGACGCTTACTGAAGAGGGGCGTTTTTTGTATGAGGCTTCTGATGAGGCACTGGAATCCATTGCCCGCGCTGTTAACGGAATCATTTCGGGCAATATTGCACACCGCATTGTGTTTGGCGTGTTGGCTTCTTTTGCGTCCAAATGGTTAATTCCTCGCCTAAATCGTTTTTATGCGTGTGAGCCCTCTATTCAAATGACTATTCGTTCGGTTAATCACACTATTGATGTGGAACACGAAAATGCTGAATTGGCGGTAGTTAATTTGCCGTCGCCGCCGGTTGCACCTTCTTTAAGTTGGCAGCTGTTGTGGCGTGAACAGTTGTTTGCCGTTTGCAGTCCAGCATATCTTGAGCATATCGATAAGCCGTTGCGTGAGCCTGCTGATTTGCGACATCACACTTTGTTGCATGATGAAACCGAAGTTTCTAGCAGTCGCAATCTTAACTGGAAGACATGGTTGCAGCACACTGATGCGGCGGACACCGTTGACCTGAGGTGGGGGCATTTTTTTACGCAAAGTGATTTGGCATTACAAGCCGCTGTTGAGGGGCAGGGTATTGCTTTGGCACGTTCATCGCTAGTAATGGAGGATATGCGTCAACAGCGATTAGTGGACCCGTTTGATTTTAAAATTAATGCAGATTCAAGTTGCTATGTGTACGGTCTCAAAAGTACTTGGGATATCCCAAAAATTGTGCAGTTGCGTCGTTGGTTGGGGAACGAAGCCGCCGCTGACTATCAACTACTAGAGAAATAATATTGTGCGTGAAATTATCGCTTTAATGTTGTTGTACGTGGCGGCGCAATTTGTTGATGTGGGGAGCGAAGAAGGTAGTTTTGGGACGGCTTTAGGGCTAATTATCAGTATTGGGTTGATTCTTTTTTTGGCGTTAGCGCTGGCCGAACGTTTTTATACCAATATGGGTAAATGGTTTCGTGTCACGCCCGGCACGCCACAATTTTATGATGACGATGATGAGAATTCATCATCTTGATGTTAGGCGAAAAAAATAATCACGGCACTAGGTGTGATGATATAAATCCACCAGCTGTTAATGAGCTACCGCCGCTGCTGCTGCCTCGTCAACCAGTCGCCCAGTAATAAAACGTTCTAAAGAAAATGGCGCGGCTAGGGCGCTTGCTTCGCCGCGTGCTAGTGTCTCGGCAAATGTATGACCACTGCCCGGTGTAGATTTGAATCCGCCAGTTCCCCAGCCGCAGTTGAAAAACAATTTTTTCACCGGCGTTGCTGACAAAATCGGCGAGCGGTCGGGCGTAATGTCTGCAATACCTGCCCACTGGCGTAGCATATTGACGCGGGAAAATATTGGATACAGTTCTACAATGGGGGCGACAACATGTTCAATTTGATGAAAACTGCCGCGTTGCGTGTAGGAATTGTAAGGGTCGGAACCACCACCCATGACTAGTTCCCCTTTGTCTGATTGGCTAATATAGGCATGTACCGTGTTGGACATGACGACGCAGTCAAGTATCGGCGCTATCGGTTCGGAAACAAATGCTTGCAGCGGAACGGTTTCTATAGGTAAACGAAAACCCGCCATGGCAGCTAGCACGCCGGCGTGTCCCGCTGGCACCACGCCAGCCGCTTTATTTACGCCGATGCGCCCACGAGTGGTTTGGACACCGGTAAGTGTTCCGCCAGTGGTGTCAAATCCGGTAACTTCACAATTTTGGATAATGTCTACGCCCAAAGCATCGGCGGCGCGAGCATAGCCCCACGCTACTGCATCATGGCGAGCAATACCGCCACGTCGTTGTAAAATGGCGCCTAGCACTGGAAAACGACCATGCAAATTGATAAACGGTACCCACTTTTGTACCTGTTCGGGGGTGAGCATTTCCGCATCCACGCCGTTGGCGTAGTTGGAATGACCTCGCCGCCCAATTTCGCGTAAATCGCTGAGTGTGTGTGCCAAATGTAGCAAGCCGCGCGGCGAAAACATGACATTAAAATTGAGTTCCATTGACAACGTGTGCCACAGTTTAATGGCGTGGTTGTATAGCCCTGCTGATTCATCCAGTAGATAATTGGAACGAATGATAGTGGTGTTACGTCCGGTATTGCCGCCACCGAGCCAGCCTTTTTCTACGACGGCGATGCGTCCAACGTGGTGTTCTTTTGCTAGATAATAAGCCGTTGCCAACCCGTGTCCACCGCCGCCAACGATGACATAATCATAAGACGATTGTGGTTCGGGATTGCGCCAAGCACGAGGCCAGTTTTGATGATAATTAATAGCGTTGCGCGCTAGTGAAAATATTGAATAACGTGCCATAACGCAGAAATTATACCGATATGTGGCAATGCTCGTTTAAATTTTGCTGACACATAACTTATAAGACAGGAAGAAAAATAATATTACTTGACTATAACCAGCAAGATGCTTGCGGGGCGCTAGAGGAAAAGGCAACTATAGTTATGAAAGATTGATTAACCCGCTTTCATAAATCACGAAAATTGGATGTTGAGTGCAAGAAACGAAAGAAAGTATTGGTTTTGTGTTGTTGAAGAGATAGGCGTAAGAGTGATTATCAAACGCCAGCCAAAACGGATGCGGGAGTAGGATTTGAACCTACGACCTTCAGGTTATGAGCCTGACGAGCTACCGGTCTGCTCCATCCCGCAGCCGAATTTTACCACTTGTATTGCCCTGCCGGTCAGTAGTGGTGACGAAAAAATTCGCCGCCTACCGCATCTTAATTATCAGTTTGCACAGTAAAGATAATATTGCGACCGTTGCGCCAAACAAAAAATACAATGGCGGATTCTTTATTTTCCTTGATTCCGGCAGCTAGGGCTGATTGGTTTTCTATTGGACGGCGGCGTTTGTTAACCAGTAAATGCGTAATTATGTCATTAGGACGAAATTGATTTATACCTTCTGGTGCGCCTCTGCTGCCGGATATTTCTTTGACAAGCACACCAAAATGCAACCCGGTTTCGCGTTTGAAATTATCATCCAGATCTTCCAGTGTTAGTCCCAAAATTGTTTTTGGGATCGTGTCGTCCAGCGAATCCAACACTGCTACTATTTCTAATTCGCCACCATCACGCCAGACAGACATAGTTACCGTTGTTCCCGGTGGGGTGTCGCCGACAATGACGGGTAGCGATACCGAAGAATTTATGAGTTCATCGTTAAATTGTAAAATAATATCGCCGCCTTGTAGACCTGCATTGTCGGCGGCACTGCCTTTGACTACATCGTTAATTAACGCACCGCGCGGTTTATCCAGACCAAAACCTTCGGCGGTTGATGGAGATACCTCGGTATAGGCTACACCGAGCCGCCCGCGTCGTACCACACCGTCGGTGCGCAGGCGTGCTTGGATGCGCATGGCAACATTGATGGGAATGGCGAACGATGCACCGACAAAGGCGCGTACCGGCGAAACAATTTGCGAGTTAATGCCGATGACGTTACCTTCCAAATCCATTAGCGGGCCGCCGGAGTTACCAGGATTAACGGCGGCATCGGTTTGAATAAACGGTACATATGCTTCGGAGGGCAATCGTCGTCCCAAGGCGCTGATGATGCCAGCGGTGAGTGTTTGGTCTAACCCGTACGGCGAGCCCAGTGCCGCTACCCACTGTCCTACTTGTACTTCATCGGAATCACCAATGCGTGCTACCGGCAGCGGTTTTTTTGATTCGATTTTGAGTAGCGCGATGTCAGTACGCTCGTCTATGCCTACCACCTCGGCTTCATAATCATCGCCGTCTTTGAGGGTGATAACAATCTTGTCCATGTTGGCGATAACGTGAGCATTGGTCATCACATAGCCATCGGCATCAATGATAAATCCGGAACCGGCGGAGTGCTGAAAATGATGAGGTGCGCCGCGTCGTGGTTGCTGCCGTTCCCAAAAATCAGGGGGGAACAAGTCGGGCGGGAATAATCCGCGTGGGAAAGGCAATGCTTTACTATGTCCTTTTCCGGCTGCTACTTCGCGTGTTGCGCTGACGCTGACTACCGCATCAGCACTGTTTTTTATTAATGCCGTAAAATCAGGCAAGGCCATCGCCGTTGCCGCTGTTGCTGCAGACGCAATTACCATGGAAGCAGACAGTGCCGTCGCCAAAATTAACGTTAATGTTTTTTTCATTTCAGGGCCTCAAATTTATCAAACATCAAATATCATAAGCTTTTTTAGGGGCAAGTTCAACCTTAAATCACCACTTTGCAACACGCTGATACATGCTGTTACTGCTGCAATAGCGAGATTTTTAATGTAAGGAATAAATCCAGTGTGTGAGGTGGTGTTAATATTTGGAGGCATTCTAGTGTTACTAGAATTACAGCACGTAGCGGGCACGGCCGCGATTTTGTGCCAATGTGGCTAACCGATCATTAACCATTTCCGTATCTACTGTCACAGTTTGACCTGTCATTTTGTCTGCTTCAAATGACACTTCTTCCAGCAGTTTTTCAATCAGTGTGTACAGCCGCCGAGCACCGATGTTTTCACCGTTGTCATTGACTTGCCATGCAGTTTCGGCAAGACTAGTCACACCGCCTTTGACGAATTTTAATGTGATTTTTTCGGTGGCCATTAACGCTTCATACTGGCGAGTCAGGCAAGCGTCGGTGCCATCTAAAATTTGTTTAAAATCGTCAACCGTTAATGCTGCCAACTCTACCCGCAAGGGAAAGCGTCCCTGTAATTCAGGAATCAAGTCGGAAGGACTGCAATAATGAAAAGCGCCGCTGGCAACAAATAAAATGTGGTCAGTGTGGACATTACCAAAACGGGTAGACACTGTGGTGCCTTCTACCAGTGGCAGCAAGTCGCGTTGCACACCGTGGCGTGATACGTCGGATCGCGCATCATTATCAGCGATTTTGTCAATTTCGTCAATAAACACAATGCCGTTATTTTCTACGCTATCAATGGCGATGTCTTTGACGTCATTCATGTCCACAAGTTCGTTAATTTCCTCTTCAACAATCATGTCAAAAGCATCAACAACATCCAAGCGGCGTTTTTTTCGGCGTTCACGGGCTACGGACTGTAGCATTTGCTGAAATTGTGAAGCCATTTCTTCCATACCCGGTGGTGCCTGCATTTCTACCATAGGCATGGCACTAATTTCGATTTCAACTTCTTTCTCATCTAAATCGCCACGGCGGAGTTTGAGGCGCAATTTTTCCCGTGTTGCTGCCGCATCCTCGTCACTGCCGGGCAATAGTGCGTCCAATACCCGTTCTTCGGCACGTTGCTCGGCTTTTTCGCGCACTTCCTCGGCGCACTCAGCGCGAGCGTTTTCCACTGCTACTTCCAGTAAATCGCGGATAATAGAATCTACGTCGCGTCCAACATAGCCGACTTCGGTAAATTTGGTTGCTTCTACTTTGATAAACGGAGCGCCCGTCAACCGCGCTAGTCGTCGCGAAATTTCAGTTTTGCCGACGCCTGTGGGACCCATCATCAAAATATTTTTGGGTACAATTTCGTCACGCAATGGTAGCTCTACTTGCATGCGCCGCCAGCGGTTGCGTAGCGCTAATGCAACGGTGCGTTTTGCCGCACTTTGCCCGACAATATAACGGTCAAGCTCACGCACGATACGGCGCGGCGTCAGTTCTTCCATACTCAACGGTTCTTCATTCACATTTTTTTCTATATTAGGCAAAATAATATTGGTGTGAGATTTAAGAATTATCGGTTGTTAATGTTTCTATCAAAACATGGTCATTGGTGTACACACACATGTTACCGGCGATAGCCATAGATTTTTTGACAATCTCAGTTGGCGGTAAGTCAGTATTGTCAGCGAGTGCTCGTGCTGATGCTTCGGCAAAACCGGCACCGCTACCGATAGCAATAATTCCTGCTTCAGGAGAGAGCACATCGCCCAATCCCGATAATACCAACAAATCCTTGCGATCGGCAATCATCAGCATAGCTTCCAAACGGCGCAGCACGCGGTCGGTACGCCAGTCGCGCGCTAAGTCTTCTGCCGCTTTTGCGAGTCGCCCGTGATTAGATTCAAGTCGTTTTTCAAAACGTTCCAAAAGAGTAAAAGCGTCCGCTGTGGCGCCAGCAAAACCGGCGAGCACTGTATCATTGGCTAGCCGATGCACCTTTCTCGCTGATGATTTGATAATGGTGTCGCCTAGCGTGACCTGCCCATCACCGCCCATTGCCACGTTTCCGTCCCGATGGACGCAAAGAATGGTGGTGCCGTGCATAGTGAGCGATGAATTGAACATAATAAAATTAATATTGTACCACCCATTTGCCGCTAACAACCGTCAGCGGTAATACGTTGTGTTCAAATAGCCGCAGGGTCTATATCTAAATGCCAGCGTACCGCACCGGCGGCAGGAAGGTTTTCTATCCACGCACTTAAAAATTGATGTAGTGCTGGGCGAGATACTGATTGTGTTGCCAATTGCCACCGCCAGCGTCCTGCTGCTTTTGCAACTGGTGCTGGCACCGGATCATATACGATTACCGGCGACGAGGTAATCGCGCGCGCCGCTATAACTGCGTTGTCTAAAAAGTTACACACGTGTTTTTCGGTGGTTGCGGAGGCACGTAGCACAGCAATATGTGCATAGGGAGGTAATTGTGCTCGTTTTCGTTCTGTTAGTAGTCGTTTCCAGCAGGATTCTAAATTGTCGGCAAGCAAGTCTTTATAAAACGGATGTTCGGTCTGGCAAGTTTGAATTAACACTCGGCAGCCCGCGGGGTTGCGCGTGCCACGACCAATAACTTGGCGCAATAGCATCAATAACCGTTCTTCGGCGCGAAAATCTGCCGATGATAAGCCGCTGTCTGCATTTAAAATTCCGATAAATGACAAATGTGGGAAATTGTGTCCTTTGGCGACGATTTGGGTGCCGACCAACAACGGTGCTTTTCCTTTGGCGATAGCTTCACGTTGCTGTGCAAAGCTGTCGCGGCGGCTGAGTGAATCACTGTCTAGCCGTAGCACTGGTAGCGCGAAACGGCGTGTCAACGCTTCTTCTATGCGCTGGGTACCGGAACCCGCCGCTGTCAACCTGTTACCGCAACCTTCACAGCGTAGTGGCATCTGCCGCGCCGCGCCGCAGCGGTGGCATAGTAGGCGTCCTTCGCGCCGGTGCAAGGTCATATTAGTTTCACAACTCTCGCAAAAGGCTGTCCAGCGGCATTGTCCGCACACTAGCGTTGGAGCATAACCGCGGCGATTAATAAATATTAGTGCTTGCCCGCCGGTGTTTAGCGCTTCCCCCAACGCGACTAAAAAAGGCTGGGACATGCCGTGAAATAAAGTTCCTTCCTCTGGCGTGAGCGCGACATGAATGTCTGCTTTGTGTACTCGGGCATCTAAGCGTAACAATTGGTAGCGTCCGCTACGGGTATTTTCGTAACTTTCCAAAGACGGCGTTGCTGAACCGCAAACGAGTGCTGCTTTTTCATGTTTAGCGCGCCACACCGCCAAATCACGTGCGGAAAAGGGTAGCCCCTCATCCTGTTTGTAAGATTCATCATGCTCTTCATCCACCACTATTAACTTAAGTCTAGGTAGCGGAGTGAAAACGGCTAATCGTGTGCCAAGAACAATATCAGCTTGTCCCGACAATGCCATTAGCCAACGATGCGCCCGTTCTCCATCAGCCAGTCCGCTATGTAGAATACATAAGCGACACGTGGGAAAACGGCTGCGAAAGTTCTCCTCCATTTGCGGTGTAAGATGAATTTCGGGAGCAAGAATTAAAATTTGACCACCTGCGTCTAGTGCTTTGGCGGCGAGTTGCATATACACTTCGGTCTTGCCCGAGCCGGTGTCACCAAACAGCAACTGCGGGGTGTTCCACCCGTTAACTTGTGCCGCCGCCAGTACTCGCGCTTGTGCCGAAGTTAATGTAGGCGGCGTGTCGGCGGTGCCGAGGGGGGGTAACGGCCAATGTATACCGCGTTCTAGGAAACCTTCCTTAACTAATCGCGACAATAATGATGTTCCAGCGTCTGTTGCGGCTCCAATCGCTGCCGCTGTTTGACAGCCATTGTCTTGTAACCATTCGCATACGTGGAGCGCTTTTTTGCGATGTGGCGGCAGTGCTATGATTTTTTCCGTTAATCGATAACCCATCGGTAGCCGACAAACACTAGGGCGACGAAAAAAGGTTGGCACGGCAGCAGCAGCGGCAATGCCAACGGGGCAGTGATAGTACTCGGCACAGAAACGAATTAAATTAAGCGTTGCTGTCGGCAGCGGTGGCATATCATCATACGTTTCCAATATTTTTTTGAGCTTTGTGATTGGCACGGCAGAATATTTTTTACATTCCATAACAATGCCGACGGTTTGGCGAGTCCCAAGCGGGACCCGCACTCGTCGCCCGATTAGTGAGACGGCAGTGTCAATTTCACTAGGAACGATATAGTCAAACAGCGCATACACGCGCACATTAACAGCTACGCAAACGATTGTCATTTATAATAAATTATCCTTAATGACTCAAATGCTTTTATGCAAGAGTTAATTAATTTTGCGCAAAATTAGCACAGTAGACTATTTTTTGAAATTTGAAAAACAGTGGCGCAATGAATGCTATAAGAGTGACCTAGCGAATTTTGCATAAGGTCATAAGTTAATACGGCTGTTTAAATAGTAGTAATCACACACCTAGACGGCGCTTTTGCGAACTAAGGTTAAACATTTAATAACATACGAGCCGGGTTTTCTAGGGCCTCTTTGACGGCAACCAAAAATAATACCGCCTCCCGACCGTCTATTACGCGGTGATCATATGACAAAGCAAGATAGTTCATCGGGCGAATCACTACTTCACCGTTTTCTGCGATTGGTCGCGGTTTAGTAGCGTGAATGCCCAAAATTGCGCTTTGTGGTGGGTTGATAATCGGTGTGGATAGCAGAGAACCAAATACGCCGCCGTTAGTGATAGAAAAAGTGCCGCCTGTAATTTCTTCCATCGTTAGCGCGCCTGTTTGCGCTCGAGCGCCGAAGTCGGAAATATTTTTTTCGACGTCTGCCATAGATAGATGCTCGGCATTTTTGAGTATAGGCACGACTAATCCGCGTGGGGTGCCGACTGCGACACCAATGTCGTAGTATTCGTGATAAACAATGTCATTGCCGTCAACCGAGGCATTAATGACTGGATACTGTTGTAGTGCCTGCACCACTGCTTTGACAAAAAATGACATAAAGCCCAGTTTGACGCCGTGCTTTTTCTCAAAAGTGTCACGATAGGCGGTGCGCAAATCAATTACTGTCTGCATGTTTACTTCGTTAAATGTCGTTAGCGATGCAGTGTCATTTTGTGATTGCATTAGGCGTTCAGCAATTCGAGTGCGTAGTTTGGTCATTGGTACTCGTTGTTCATTACGAGCGCCGCCACCGCTGGTCGCAATGAGCACATCACCTTTGGTAATGCGACCTCCCTTGCCGCTTCCTTCAACTTGTCGCAGGTCCACACCTTGTTCGGCAGCAATTTTTTTTGCGGAAGGCATAGCGGGGGTAGCTTGTTTTGCTGGTTTTGTAACTATTGATGTAGTTGTGGTCGGTTCGGCGGTGGGTTTGGCAGAGTTGTCAATGCTTGCTAGTAATTCGCCGCTGACAACGGAATCTCCTGCCGTTTTGTGTGTATTACGTAACTCACCATCGCACGGGGCATAGACTTCCAGCACGATTTTGTCGGTTTCTACAGACACCAAAATATCGCCTTCGTGTACTGCGTCGCCGGGATTTTTTTGCCAATCCAAGAGGACGGCTTCGGAAACCGATTCGGATAATTCTGGAACTTTGATTTCAATCATGGAGGGAACTCCTTTTTTTAGTGGTTGTGGTGGATTTGATTGGCTCAGAGGTGGGTTTAGCAGAATCGTCGATGCTCGCTAGTAATTCGCTGCTGGTAACCGAATTTCCTACCGTTTTGTGTGTGTTACGTAACTCGTCGCACGGGGCATAGACTTCCAGCACGATTTTGTCGGTTTCTACAGACATCAAAACGTCGCCTTCGTGTACTGCATCGCCGGGATTTTTTTGCCAATCCAAAAGGACGGCTTCGGAAACCGATTCGGATAATTCTGGAACTTTGACTTCAATCATGGACGTCTTTCTTTAACATTAATAAACTAGCCTACGGTAGAGTTGATGTCAAGTGCAGCATCAATGACGTCCTGCTGTTGTTTTCGGTGCATGTCGCCATAGCCAGCGGCGGTGGATGCTGCTGACGGGCGCAAAGCATAGGTCAGAGATTGTCCTTTGCGCAAATGTCGGCGTAGATAGTGCTGAATGCGGTGCCACGCACCTTGATTGCCGGGCTCTTCTTGGCACCAGACTACATAGTCGGCGTTTTTGTATTGAGCAATTTCGAGTTCTACCTGTTCATGCGGAAATGGATATAGCTGCTCCAGTCGCATAATCGCGATGTTCTTAATTTTGCGTTCGCGGCGGGTGGCCAGTAATTCATAATAAATTTTCCCCGCGCATAGCACTACGCGTTTGACGGCGGTAGGTTTGATGGTCTTATCTGTTTCCGGTAGCACCGGCATAAAACGTCCGTTCGCTAAATCTTTGAGTGATGACACCGCTTCGGGATGGCGCAACAGACTTTTGGGTGTGATAACCACCAAAGGAAAGCGCAGTGGACGAAGCATTTGCCGTAACAACAAGTGATAAATTTGTGCCGGTGAGGAGGGTACGCACACTTGCATATTGTATTCAGCACACAGTTGTAGATAACGTTCTATGCGAGCCGATGAATGTTCAGGCCCCTGTCCTTCGTAACCGTGCGGCAGCAATAGTACTAAATTACAAAACCGTCCCCACTTAGCTTCGCCGGAAGAAATAAACTGGTCAATGACTACTTGTGCACCGTTAGCAAAATCGCCAAATTGTGCTTCCCAAACAACAAGACGATTGGGGTCGGTGGTGGAATAGCCATACTCAAAAGCAAGAACGGCCTCTTCGGAGAGAATGGAATCAATCACCAAGAAATCTGGCTGATCGGCAAACAAATTGCGTAGTGGCACATAAGCACCGCCATCGCGCTTTTCGCGTTGTTGATCATGCCAGACAGCGTGGCGATGGGCAAAAGTGCCGCGTCCACAGTCTTGTCCGGACAAACGCACGGCATAGCCGGCATCCAGCAGCATGGCATAAGCCATATTCTCAGCCATCCCCCAATCTAGTGGACGTTTGCCGGCAGCCATGTCGGCGCGTGTGGCGACAAGTTTTTTTAGTTGTAAGTGAGGGGAAAAATTGTCCGGCAAAGTGGAAAGTTTTTGCGCCATAGTGGAAATCTTTTTCATTGACACTGGTTTGGCAGGTGCCCAATCCCACTCTTGCTTGGGTTTTTGAAATGCGTGCCAGTCTACAAATTTATTCTCGGAAGAGGGTATGGCATTGGTACTAGCCGAATCATTGAGTTCCAATTGTTTTCTATAAGTTTTACTGATTTGTTCAATATCATCTTTGCTGACAACGCCTTCTTCTTGTAACTGGCGAGTATAAATTGCTGGTGAGCCTGGATGCTTGGCAATTTTTTGGTACATAAACGGCTGAGTCATGAAGGGTTCGTCTTGTTCGTTATGACCGTGGCGACGAAAGCATACCAAGTCAACAACCACATCTTCACCAAATTTTTGGCGATAAGCCAGCGCTGTCTCAATCGCGTAGGCGGCACCTTCAATATCATCGCAATGCACGTGAAAAATTGGTGCTTCAATCATTTTGGCCACGTCGGAACAAAAGAATGTGGAGCGCGCATCATCGGGGGTGGAGGTAGTAAAGCCAATTTGATTGTTAATAATAATGTTAACAGTGCCACCGTTTTTGAAACCGCGAACTTGTGAAAAATTAAGTGTTTCCATGACTACGCCTTGACCAGCAAATGCCGCGTCGCCGTGGATAAGTACCGGCAATACGGTTTTGCGTCGAGCATCACCGCGCCGATCTTGGCGGGCGCGTACCGAACCTTCTACTGCTGGGTTGGCGATTTCAAGGTGCGAGGGATTAAATGCCAACGCCAAATGCATTTCCTTGCCGCGTGCCCGATAAGCGCTGGAAAATCCCATGTGGTACTTCACATCGCCGGAGCCCGATACTGCTTTGTGCTTGCCCTCAAATTCCATAAACAATTCTGAGGGATGTTTGCCGAGAATGTTAACCAATACATTTAACCGCCCACGATGTGCCATGCCAATGACGACTTCTTTCATGCCGCCGTCAAGTGATAGATTAAGCAACGTATCCAACATGGGAATTAATGTATCGCCGCCTTCCAGTGAAAAGCGCTTTTGCCCGACATAGCGGGTGTGTAGGTATTTTTCTAGTAATTCCGCAGCAAGGAGGCGTTCCAGTAGTCGCTTTTTGTTGTCAGATGAAAGCGTGGGACGAGGTGTTTCTATGCGTTCGCGCAACCAAACTCGGCGGTCTTGGCGGCTGATGTGAGTGAATTCCACCACCATAGAGCCGCAATAGGCTTTTTTGAGGATAGATAAAATATTGCGCAACGATGCTTGTCCGCCCAATCCGCGAATATCAGTGGCAAAAATAGTATCCATGTCGGCACCGCCGAGACCGTGCGTTTCCGGTTGTAAATCAAGTAATTCAGGAGTGTCGTATTGCAACGGATTGATGGTGGCAACGCGGGCTCCCAAAAAGCGGTAACGGCTTGTTAGTCGGTTAACAGCAGCCTGTTTGCCATTGTCTGTACTGTCAGCAACGGAGTTAACCAGCCGCTCTGTTGAGCGTGCGGCAATGTTTTTAGCAAGCGAATGATAGCTGGGAATGTTGCCGTCGGGGCGGACATTTTCAAAAAACCGCCGCCAAGAATCGTCCACACTGGCGGGGTCTTGCGCATAGCGCTCATAAATTTCTTCGACAAAAGGGGCATTGCCACCAAAAAAGGCACCGCTTTTTTTGAAGTTTTGGTAGTTGGACATAAATAGCAGACTCCGTTGGCAATAGAATACTACCGAATACGATTATGTAATGCAAACAGGTGCGCAGATGAATGGTGTCGCAAGTATTACGCGCTGCAACTCCGCAGGACGATAACTTACAGGGGCGTTACGTTTTCAGCAAGTAACCCTTTAGGACCTTCGTTGATATCCATAGTAACTTTTTGTCCTTCGCGCAATGTTTTGCGACCGGATGAATTGCTGGCGATAGCTCTGAAATGAACAAATACGTCCTTCCCCCCATTATCTGGCGCTATAAAGCCAAATCCTTTGGAGTCATCGAACCATTTGACGGTTCCGGAGATTGATTCTGACATTTTTATTTCCTTTGTTATTTAAAAAGTCTGCTGCAAAAAATGCAACAAAAGTAATTGTTGACTGCTAATTGTACAGTGCTTTGCCTTGAAAATGACATTTGGCACGAATTATTGCCATTGATTCGGAAAATTTTCTCCATAATTTGAACGGGTATGAAAGTAAGAATGAGTGTCCGTCATATTATTATTCAGACGTGTAGGTTGATGTTCTTATTCAATAATTGTCGGTCTTATCTTTTCTATCATCGGCGATTGACCGGCGAGAATGTAGATGTGTCCTAATTTATAACTGTTGCAAAAACGAATTGTTGCTGTGGCGCCTTTTTTGAGGCATAACTGATTTGCGATTACTGAAGAAGGATTTTGTTGTCTAAGCTTGGGCTTCTAGCGTATAATTACTTGTCAATCGGTAAGCCTCTAACATCTTTTAATATCTTATCTAATGAACAATATTATTGAACAACTCAATCAAGAAGAACTCACCCGCCTCAACAAGACAATTCCGTCTTTTTTCTCCGGTGATGTCGTTTCCGTGCGAACCCATGTGGTTGACGGTAGCACTCGCCGAATTCAGGCTTTTGAAGGCATGGTAATTGCTCGTCGTAACCGTGGTATCAACGAATCTTTCATTGTTCGCCGCACTTCTTCCGGCGAAGCAATGGAGCGTACTTTTCAGACTTATTCGCCGTTAATTGAAAGTATCCAAATAGTGCGTCATGGCGATGTGCGGCGCTCAAAATTGTATTATCTGCGTGAACGTAGCGGCAAGTCTGCACGTATTCGTGAGAAACTTGGTGCCAAAAAAGCGCAAAAGCCGCGCTAATGCGCGATTTTTCTGTGTGTGCTGGCTGTGCCTAGCTCCTTATAGCGTTCGGTGACTTTTAAACTTAGTTCAAAAAGGCTTATTTTATGCTTTCCGAAAAAGAAAAACAGCTAAATATCCTCATAGAAGTCGCACACGAGTTATCTAGCGGTAAAAAATTCCCTGAACTATTTCAAAGTGTAATTAATATTGTCTGCGCGTCAAGCGGTGCCGATGGCGGGACACTCTACATGCACGACAATAAATACAACACACTCAAGGCTGTGTTGCTGACTAACCAAGTGCTTGATATTCACAGTGTGGTAAGTGAATTTGACCCGTTGGCAGTGAGTGGTTTTATTGAAGTGCCGCTACAAGAAGGGGATAGTACCCAGTCGGCTAAAATTTCCGCCTCCGCATTTTTGCAAAGGCAAACAATTGCCGTGCCTGACATCAATGCCGAATCGCGGTTTGATTTTTCAGGAGTGAAAGCCTTTGACGAAAGTAACAATTATCAGACTAGAAGCCTCATCGCATTTCCACTTCATGCCACCTCGGATGACACTCCTATCGGTGTGCTGCAGGTTATTAACCCGGACCCGAAGTGCTTTGAAGATGATTATTTGAGATTTTTGAACACGCTTGCCGGTCACATTACCATTTCACTTAATAATGCTTTGCTGATTAAAGAAGGGCAAAATTTGCTCGGTGCTATCGTGCGCATGGTCGGTATGGCGATTGATGAAAAATCACCGCATACTTCCGGTCACTGTTACCGTGTGACCGAGGTGACTATGATGCTGGCTGACGCCGTTGAGCAGGAGATGGTCGATTTTGAAATGTCAACATCGGACCGAGAGGCGCTCAAAATGGCGGCCTTGTTGCACGATGTGGGAAAAATCATCACTCCTGATCATATTTTGGAAAAACCAACCAAATTATTCACACTCACCGATCGTATTGAGCATTTGATTGATCGGTTGCACATGTGGCGTATTTCTGAAGAACTGGACGCGCTCAAAAAGAATGTTATTGCTGCAGGACGCAAAGATTTGCTGCCTTCCTCCAAGGAGTCTGATGTGTCGCAACTCAATTCTGATATTGATTTGCTTAAGGAAGTTAACACCGGCAATTTGTTTATGGATGAAGAAGTTATGAACAAGCTAGAAAACATTTCTAGCCGTGTTATTGCCCATACACAGCCGCCCACCGAAAAAAATGATGAACAAGATGGACGAGAAAAAGTGGTAGCGAGAAAAGATTTGTCAGATTTACAAATTTTGCGTGGGACGCTCAATCCACGGGAACGCAAAATTATGGAAGAGCATGCGAGTATCACAATTCGCCTACTGTCGTCCATTCCTTGGCCAAAAAAATATTCTCGGGTGGTTGAATATGCGGGTAACCATCACGAAAAAATGAACGGCGCCGGCTATCCTAACCGGTTGTCTGCCAGCGAATTGTCCATACCTTCTCGCATTCTTGGCATTGCTGACCGTTTTGAAGGGTTGAGCGCTCCGGACCGTCCCTATCGTAGTAGAAAAATGACGCTATCCAGAGTGCTTGATATTATGCAAAGTATGAGCGATGAAGGAGAAATTGATGCCGATTTGTATCGAATTTTCCTTAAAAGCAAAATACATCTCAAATACGGGCACCAGTTTTTGGATAATGCTTTGGTGGACTGCGCTTAGGTTGAACGTTTGCGCCATCGTATAGCTCGTATAGCGCTTACGATTTTTCTTTTAATATTTCTATTTCTTTTTTGATTTGCTTGCTGAGAGTTGAAACTGCTAGCAACAAATTGGGTTTCATTTTGTATTTTTCGGCGATGGTAAGTTGTCGCTCGGCCAACTCAAAATAGCCCTGTGCGGCGTGTGCTTTCGCTAGTAATAAATTAGCATATCCTCGTTGTTTGAGCGTTGCTGCCGCTTGCGAAGCTTCGCGTAGAGTATCGCTACGCTCGCGCAATACCTTGGGCATGGCCTTGTAGGTTTTTAGTAAATTGCGATAATCATTTGCCCGTCGCATAACGATAAGCTGCCGCACACCCAACGCGGCCGACTCGGGAAAATCGCGGCGAGCTTGAGCCAAAATAGCCAGTGCTTGTTTGTTATTACCGCCGAGACGGCTTAAATATTCTGCGCGCTCAGCGACAACAAAAGGATGTGCCACCGGCTGTAAGGAATCAAACATGCTTTGTGCCAGCACTTTGTCGCGGGTTTTTATGGCCAGTGCCAATAGGGCAAATTGCAATGCGGTTTTTTTGTCGCTGGTTGCTTGCGCCAGCATTCGCTGCTTAGTATTTTTTTCGTCTTCGGGCACACCGCTTAGCGAAAGTTTTTCTTTTAACAAAAGAAAATCCAGACTGTTTTTTTCGCCCCGAATAGGCGAGGAGAGCAGGCGGTCTTTGATGTATGCAGCACGGCGCAGCGGCGCTGGGTGGGTGGAAACATATTCGGCACCACCGCCGGACAGTTTGCCCAGTAACTCAGCCAGATATTGTCCGTTGTGGCCAGAGTTAGCCATCATTTCCAATCCTAGTACGTCGGCTTCATGTTCCAGTTCGCGTGAATGTGCATATAGCTGACCGGTAATAATGCCGGCGCTACCGCTAACAACGGCATTACGCACTTCGGAACTGTCTGATAGCAGTCCAGCGATGAGTAGCGGTATCGTTATTGCGGTGATTGTTTCCTGTACTTCTTTGGTACGCCGAAAATGATCTTGTTTAACGTGTGCCATTTCGTGAGCGACGATGCCTACAAAACCATCTTCATTGCTAGCTAATTTCCATATGCCTTTCATTATGACGATGCAACCGCCAAAATAGGCAAAAGCGTTAACCTGGTCAATGTTAGCGGTGGTAATTAAATAGTTATCTTCGGGAGCGAGCTCGATGCTGATGCGCTGGAAATAATCGTCAAAAGCCGGATCGGTGATGCGCACTCGCCCCAAAATTTTGTTCATTAGTCGCTCTCGCACGGCAGCGGGCATTTCGCTTTGCGGAAAAAAATCTCTGGCGCCGATGGCGGCGGCAGGAAAAGAAACCGTCATAACAGCAGTGAGCAAAAGTATAATTAGCTGCTTTGGCACTAAGAAATTATATATCATGACAAAAGAACTTAGCCACTTGGACGTGCGTGGGCAGGCGCAAATGGTGGATGTTGGTGAGAAAGCCGTTACTCGTCGTCACGCTGTTGCTGGTGGCCGTATTCGGTTGTCGGTGGAGGCTTTTGAGTTGCTTGCTGGTGGCAATGTTTCCAAAGGCGATGTGCTGGCTGTGGCGCGAATTGCTGCCATTCAAGCGGCAAAAAGAACAGCAGAGTGGATACCGTTGTGCCACATCTTACCACTTGAGTCAGTGCGGGTGGAATTTTTTCTGGACGCGCAACATAGCTTGGTGGAGTGTGAAGCATCGGTTACGGCTACTGCCAAGACCGGCGTGGAAATGGAAGCCTTGACCGCGGTTCAAGCAGGACTGCTAACAGTATACGACATGATGAAAGCGGTGGATAAAGGTATGGTTATTGAAAATGTGCGATTAATCAAAAAACAAGGCGGTCGCAGCGGAGATTTTTTGCGTAATGAGTGAGATATACAAACGGCAGAACTAATTGCCTAATTAATAAAACGCTAACCAAATTTCGAATAGATTGAAGCCTTACCGCTGATGGAAGGTGAGTTAACATTGAATGATAAATTATTCAGGTTTATTAATATTCAAATCGGCTTTGGGTATGAGTACGTACAAACGTCCGTGCGTTTTCATCAATCCTGCCATTTTTTCGGCGCGGGTGCCGCGTCCCCAAAACACATCGGCGCGGATGTCACCATTAATCGCGCCGCCGGTATCTTGTGCCATCATTAATTGTTGTAGTGGCGTCTTGCCATCGTCGGGCATGACGGTATCCAGCCACACCGGTGCTCCCAGTGTAATTTTTTCATTATCCACCGCCAAACTTCGTTCCGGCGTGAGTGTTACTCCAAGTGAGCCAATAGGACCTTCGGCGACCGCATCACGACGGGTGAAAAAAATGTAACTGGGGTTAGAGTGAAGTAGTTCATCGGCACGTTGCGGATTTTGTTCTAGCCATTGGCGAATGGAAAACAAGTTAACATCTTCCAATTCCATGTCACCGCGTTGTGCCAGCAGCCGTCCAATTGAGAGATAAACATGACCGTTTTGGTCGGTATAGCCAACTCCAATAATGTCGCCATTAGGTAGCTGCACCAGCCCTGAGCCTTGTATATGTAAAAAAAACAAAGCTACTTTATCATCTACCCACAGTAATTCGTGACCGGCAAGCGGATTGCTTTCGCCATTAATGTCGGCGCGTGAGTGGTAGGGGATTATTTTGCCGTTTGCCAGTCGGCCGCGTAATTTGCGTTTTTGCAATGATGGGTACGCCACGCCCAATTCTATGGTCAACAAATCATCGGGACGGGCGTATATCGGGTATTGATAACGTGCTGAAGGTTGCAGTGCACCTTGTAACAGCGGCTCGTAATAGCCAGTAACAAGCCCAATTTCGGAATTGTCTTTTTGTAGCAGTTGTTGGGGCATAAAATATTTTTCAAAAAATAATCGTGCCGTGTCATCATCAACATTTTTCGGCAATGCTGCCGCCGCCGCGCAAATGTGGCGCCATTTATTTTGTTCCCGAATTTTTTCGCAACTGCGCAAAAATGCGGGTATCGCGGCGGCATGATTATCCGTTGTCCAGCCGGGCATGGCTTCCCACGTTATGACAAGGTGCTTTGTTGGCGCAATTTTTGGTACAGCACAACCAGTCAGTAAAACTAACAAGCACAGAGCGAAAATTTTTTTCATGAAACGCATTTTAACTCACAGCTAACTAATGATTGAGTGATATCTTTAACTGGTAATATGTAACTATGAAAATAGTCCATCCGTTATTGGCATGCTTGTTAATATTTTTAACCGGTTGCACTTCACCACCGTCTTTACCACTCTTGGCTGATGATGATGTGGTATTGGCTTTTGGAGACAGCTTGACTGTTGGGTATGGCGTGTCTGCCGGCGAGTCTTATCCGGCACAATTGCAGGGGCTAATCAGTCGCCGTGTTGTTGTCGCTGGCGCATCTGGTGAAACCACTGTTGATGCCCTCAAGCGGCTACCTGAGATACTGCGGAAAGTGCGCCCAGCCCTGGTGATTATTTGTAGCGGCGGCAATGATTTTTTAAAAAAATACCCTGAAAAGGTCACAGTAGACAATCTAGAACGCATGATACAAATTGTTCACGATACCAACGCTCGGGTAGTCGTTATCAGTGTGCCGCGCCCGTCGCTGTGGCCATCCAATCATCCGTTGTATGCGCAGTTGGCGTCAGCATACGATTTATGGATAGAAGATAGTATTTTAAAATCGGTGTTGCATGACGAGAATTTAAAATCTGATTACTTGCATCCTAACGCGCAAGGTTATAGGCTTATTGCCGAAGCGGTTGCCGATTTACTGCACCGTTCTGGTGCGGTGTGACAATTATTTTCTACTTTCAGCTCACGTCGCGAGCGGTTTACCTGTTCCGAATTTAGACTGGACATGTTTTGCTAAATTCAATGCCGTTGTGTAGATTTTAGTAAAATTGCGTAGTTCATATATTCTTTGAACGCTATCAACTGGTAGAATAAAGGGTTTTTTATTGAAAAAGGAGATTAATAACCGAATGCCTCATGTCAGTATTAGTGAAAACGAATCGTTTGAAGGCGGCATGCGCCGTTTCAAACGGCAGGTTGAGCGCTCTGGGCTATTGACCGAAATGCGTATGCGCATGGCCTTTGAAAAACCAACTACTCGCCGTAAACGGTTGAAAATTGCCGCCGTTAAGCGATTGCGTCGCAAATTGCGAATGCGTTCTCTTCCTACCCGCAAATACTGATTTGCAATAGTTTGCCTGTTTTCGGTGAGTGCTTCCTCCGATTCAACTGCTCCACCGACTCCCGCTCAGCGCTTGCAAAAAGAAGTGCAAGTAGCGATGAAAGCGGGCGACCAGTTACGCGTAGACGTTTTTCGTATGTTGCTGGCTGCGGTTAAAAAAACAGAAATAGATTCTGGCAAGCCAGTGGAGGAATCTGATTTTGTCGCGGTTACTCAAAAGTTAATCAAACAACGCCGTGAGTCGGCAACGCAATATGGCAGTGCTGGGCGCGATGAGTTGGCTGCTCGTGAGCGTGAAGAAATTACTATTTTGGAGCCGTTTTTGCCGCCGCAACTGGACGAAAAAGAATTAGAACAAGCTGTGGAAGCCGCCATTACTAACTGTGGAGCTTCTTCTATGCGTGATATGGGAAAAGTAATGGGACAACTTAAAAATACGCTTGTCGGTGCCGACATGAGCATCATAAGTCGGCTGCTCAAACAAAAATTAACTAATTGATTTTTTCGCTGCCAAACTAAGGGCAAATTATTTTTAAATTTAACATTTGAGTAATGGCTACTATCTGCGTATAACGCCTCTGCAGCCTAGCAAAAATCGTATAATTTTGCCTACGCTAAATAGAAAGGAAAATAACGTGCAAATCCCAACACAGGCAAGGGCAGTGGTTATCGGGGGCGGCGTGGTCGGCTGTTCAGTCGCCTATCATTTGGCCAAATTAGGCTGGCATGACGTTGTGTTACTGGAACGTAAGCAGTTCTCTTGCGGTACTACTTGGCATGCTGCTGGGCTGATGCCGCGTCTACGCCCAACGGAAACAATGACAAAATTGGCGCAATATGGTCATGAATTGTACCAACGGCTGGAAAAAGAAACGGGTATAGATATCGGTTATAAAAAACGTGGATCTATTGCCTTGGCACTTACTCAAGAACGACTGGAGGAGTTGCGGCGTAGTGTGTCGGCGGCTAAGGCGTTTGGCGTTCCAGCGGAAGAGCGATCGCCGACAAGTATTGCCTCGCTGTATCCGGGATTGCGCACCGATGATATTGCTGGTGCTATCTGGTTGCCTGAAGATGCGCAGGTCGATCCGGTGAATGTCACATTAGCGCTTGCCAAAGCTGCGCGTGACGGTGGGGCAACTTTGTTGGAGGGGGTGAAAGTGACCGCTATTCACCACAACAATGGATGCATAACTGGCGTAATGACGAACCAAGGGCCAATAAGTTGTGAATGTGTTGTAAATGCTGCCGGCATGTGGGCGCGTACTGTCGGGGAGTTGGCTGGTGTTGCTGTGCCACTACACGCTTGTGAGCATTTTTATATTGTCACTGAACCTATTGATGAAGTAGGCGAACTGCCGATGTTGCGGGTGCCTGACGAATGGTCGTACTATAAGGAAGACGCAGGCAAAATTTTACTTGGGGCTTTTGAGCCAGATGCCAAGCCGTGGGGTATGAAAGGCATACCTGAAAATTTTTCTTTTGAATCGTTACCCGAAGACTATGCGCATTTTGAGCCAGTTTTGGAAAAAGCGCTCGCGCGGTTGCCGATGCTTGAAAAAGCCGGCATTCAATTGTTTTTTAACGGACCGGAAAGCTTTACTCCCGATGACCGTTTCTTGCTGGGTGAAGCACCGGAACTTAAGAATTTTTACGTTGCCGCTGGGTTTAATTCAGTAGGAATTCAATCCGCTGGCGGTGCTGGGATGATGTTAGCCGAATGGATGGTTGATGGGCGTCCTCAGCTAGATGCGACGGAATTGGATATTGCTCGTATGATGCCCTTTCAGCGGAACTGTCGCTATTTGCGCGAGCGGGTGAGTGAAACGTTGGGGTTGTTATACGCTGACCATTTTCCATACCGACAATTTGCGACCGCCCGTGGTGTACGACGTTCGCCGTTACATACACAACTAGCGGTGCGTGGAGCATGTTTTGGTGAGCTTGCTGGGTGGGAGCGAGCTAATTGGTTTTTGTCTGCTGATGAATTGCGCGTTGGGAAAAAACCAGCCTACGAATACAGTTGGCAACGGCAAAATTGGTTTGCCCGCCAGGCGGCTGAACATCATGCAGTGCGCAATGGAGTGGCACTATTTGACCTTAGTAGCTTTGGTAAAATTCGTGTGAGCGGGGTCGATGCCGAAGCAGTGTTACAGCGTATCGCCGCCAATGATGTCGCTTTGCCGGTGGGGCGCATAGCATACACGCCGTTTCTTAACGTTGATGGTGGTGTGGAATCCGACGTAACTGTTGCTCGGATTAGCTATGATGAATTTTTGGTAGTAACTCCGGCAGCAACTGTGCGGCGTGATATGGCTTGGATTCAACAGCAAACACCGCCGCAGGCGCAGTGTATGGTGATGGATACTACGGTAATGGAGGCCGTAATACTCGTCACAGGGCCAGCGGCGCGTGATTTTTTGTCTTTGTCCATAGCGCAACCGTTGGATGACACATTTCCCTTTGGCACCACACAGGAAGTGGAAATTGGTCATACTGTAGTTCGTGCTCATCGCGTATCATTTGCTGGTGAATTGGGATGGGAGCTATACGTGTCGGTGGACATGGCTGCACATGTATTTGAAACACTGACAGAAAAAGCGCCAACAGAGGCGATGTGGTGCGGGATGCACGCTTTAGATTCTTGTCGTTTGGAAAAAGGATTCCGCCATTTTGGTCACGACGTTTGTGGTCGCGACCACGTGCTGGAAGCAGGACTGGGTTTTGCCGTCAGTGTTGATAAAGCAAGCACGGCTTTGGGTGATTTTATCGGCAAAGACGCAGTCATTAAAAAGCGTGAAACTGGGCTTACGCGGCGGTTGATGCAATTTAAACTGCGTGATTCTCAACCGTTGTTGTACCACAATGAACCTATCTTGCGTGACGACGAAGTGGCAGGTTACATTACTAGTGGTAATTATGGTCATCATTTGGGAGCAGCGATTGGATTAGGCTATGTGCGTTGTGGATGTAATGAAACGGCGACGGAGTTGCTGTCATCAGCCTATGAAATAGAAATAGCAGGTAAGCGGTTTGTCGCTGAAGCGTCTTTGCGACCTTTGTATGACCCCAGTGGGTTACGAATGCGAGCATAAAAAGTAATGTGAGCGCGTGGAAATAAGTGGAAGCGTGATAGAATTTCAAATTTTTAAACTATGGCTAATACTAAACAATCAGAAAAACGGGCGCGGCAAGCGCTCACTAGACACAAACGTGGGCAGGCGATTCGCTCCCGTTATCGTACTGCTGTTAAAAAAGTTCGTGCTTGCGCGGGTAATGCTGAGGAAGGTCGTGCGGCTTTTCATGTTATGCAATCAATTGCCGATAAGGCCGCAAGAAAAGAAATGTTGCATCCGAATACGGTTGCGCGTGTCAAGCGTCGCCTGAACCGGCTTATACAGACAACTGCTGTGAAAGGCAAAGTAGACAAAGAAGCCGCTTAAATCTACAACAAGTTGGCTGCAGAGGGTGTGCGAATATAAGGAATAAACAGTCCTGTCGGATATGAATAAGCATTTTCAGATATCAAAAGGCCGTGCCTGATGCCTGTTTTTGAATGTTCTAAAAATTTGGAGACTTAGTAAAATATTCCTATATAATATGAGTAACTTGGAGGAAGCATGGTAAAGCGGTGTTTCCTATTTTTGATTTCTATAAAAAACAAAAGGCATAGAATTATGAAACATGAAACATGGCAAGCTTGGCTTGCAGCTGGCGCTTTAGTAGTCAGTAGTGGTGCTTCCGCTGGTACATTGGAAGATGTGCAAAATCGGGGACACGTAATTTGTGGCGTTGACGGCGGGTTGCCGGGCTTTTCCGCTCCGGATGACGCAGGCAAAATACGCGGCATTGATGCAGACGTATGCTATGCGGTCGCCGCTGCTGTGTTGGGTGACCGTGAAAGTGTCAAGTTTGTGCCACTGACAGCAAAAGAGCGTTTTACCGCCCTGTCTTCAGGTGAAATTGACGTGCTGTCCCGCAACACGACGCACACGTTGACCCGTGACGCTTCCTTAGGTCTTAATTTTACCTACTATAATTTTATTGACGGGCAGGCTTTCATGGCTAAAAAAGATCTCGGGGTTAACAGTGCCAAAGAGTTGGATGGTGCCCGTGTGTGTGTGCAATCAGGTACCACCACAGAAATCAATCTCGCTGATTACTTCCGCTCCAATAAAATGGACTTTGAATTAGTCGCCTATGAAACCTCAGTGCAAACACGCGAGGGTTTTGAAGGTGGTGCTTGTGACGTATTGACATCTGACAAATCCCAATTAGCGGCTATTCGCAGTGAGTTGGCCGATCCATCTAGTGCCCAAGTGTTGCCGGAAACAATCTCCAAAGAGCCTTTGGGTCCGGTTGTTCGTCAAGGTGATGATGCTTGGTTTAACACTGTTAAATGGACGTTGTGGGCAATGATGAACGCTGAAGAGTTGGGTGTTTCTTCCGCCAACGCTGACCAAATGAGAAGCAGTGAAGATCCATCCGTCCTCCGTTTACTCGGGTTAGAAGGCGATAGCTGTCAGTTAATCAGCGACAAGCTTTCTAAGGATTGCTTCTATCAAGCTGTCAAGCAGGTAGGTAACTATGGCGAAATTTATGAGGCCAATGTGGGCGAAAATACTCCGCTCGGTCTTACTCGCGCTGGTAGCCCCAATGATTTGTGGAGCCGTGGCGGTTTGATATACGCCCCACCTGTTCGCTAATTATTTGATATTATGAACGGGCGGCTTTTGCCGCCCGTTTTTTGTGTGGGTTTTTCTGCACAACAGCCATTAGAGAGAGAGAGAGAAAAAAATGGCACCTATACCTACTAACAAAGGAATTAGCCGTTTTTTTAGAACGCCGGGTATTCCCTTGCTTCGAGACCCCAAAGTGCGGTCAATATTTTTTCAAAGTACGGCGGTGCTTTTTTTGCTATGGGTAATTTTTACAATTGCCAACAACACGAACAAAAATCTGGAAGAACGCGGTATAAAAACCGGATTTCATTTTTTTGATGACATCGCGCCGTTTGCCATTCCAGAAAAATTCTTTCCTTTTTGGAGCTTTGAGCTAGGGGAAAGCCTGTATTGGGAAGTGCTTGTTATAGGCATTCAAAATACTGTTTTTATTAGCATTTTAGGGATTATTTCTGCCGCTGTGTTGGGTTTTGTGGTTGGCGTGTTGCGTTTATCTCCTAACTGGTTGGTTTCCCGTTTTGTTGGTCTTTACATTGAATGGTTTCGTAATACACCATTGTTATTGCAGTTATTATTTTGGAACTTTGTAGTATTTTTACCGTTGGCGCCGGTGGTGAGAAACAGCTGGACCTGGGGTGAAATGTTTTTTCTGAACAAAGCTGGTTTATATTATCCGTCACCACAATTTTCCATTGCAAGCGCTGTATTGTTAATTGCCGCTCTTGTCAGCGCTATTGTCGCGATTGTATTTATGTGCCGTTGGGCTCAACGACGGAAAGATACAACTGGAAAAATGTTTCCAGTATTTTTTGTATCGCTGGCGATTATTGCCGCGTTTTTGTCCACTGGTGTTTTTCTGGCTGGTGAGCATTTGTCATTTAATTATCCTCAACTAAAAGGACTCAATTATCGCGGTGGTGGGCGGGTGCCTTTAACGGCTTTTGTGTTGTGGTTTGGGCTAACAGTGTATACCGCCGCTTTTATTGCTGAAAACGTACGTGGTGGAATTCTCGCCGTATCGCATGGGCAATCTGAAGCTGCTTCCTCTTTAGGGTTGTATCGTCGAATTACTCTGCAATTAATAATAATTCCGCAGGCTATGCGGGTAATTGTTCCGCCGACAATCAGCCAATTTTTAAATTTGACCAAAAATTCATCACTGGCAGTTGCCGTTGGTTATCCCGACCTCGTCAACGTATGGTCGGGTATTGCGCTCAATCAAACTGGTCAAGCGCTGGTAATTATGATGGTGACAATTGGTGTGTACTGGTTACTTTCTTTTCTCACATCTGCACTGCTTAACGCCTACAATCGGCGAGTGCAGCTAGAGGAGCGTTAACAGTGACTATTCGTTTTATTTCCCTTCCAGCGCGGCCAGCACCGATAGCTACAACCGGACTAATCGGTTGGATTCGCCTTAACCTTTTGTCAACGCCACTTAATATCGGTCTAACTTTTCTGTCTTTATTGCTGTTGTACAACATTATTCCAGTGTCACTCAATTGGTTACTGTTTAATGCTACTTGGAGTGGTGGCGATTCGTCTGCTTGCAAAATCACCGACGCTAACGGTAATGAAGTAGACGCACCAGGTGCTTGTTGGACTTTTATTCGGGTGCGGTTTTTACAATTGATGTTCGGGTTATATTACAGCGGTCACACCGACCAAGTTTGGCGTCCAGTGTTGATGTTTGCATCGCTTATCGCCTTGATAATACCGCTGTTTATTAACGGGTTTCGTCACAAAATGAAGCTGGGTGCGATTATTATTTTCGTGTTTCCATTTTTTGCTTTTGCGCTGGTGCACGGAGAGTGGCTAGGGCTACCAGTAGCCAGCAGCGACCAGTGGGGCGGTTTCATGCTGACCTTTATGCTGGCTTCAGTGGGAATTGTCGCAGCTTTACCATTGGGTATCGTATTTGCACTGGGTCGCCGCTCAAAAATGTCGATCATTCGTACCATCAGCGTGTTTTATATTGAAATGTGGCGGGCTGCACCACTAATTACCGTACTGTTCATGGCCTCCAATCTGTTGCCGTTGTTTTTCCCGGCCGAAGTGGATTTTGATAAAGTGGCGCGGGCGATGGTTGGTATTACCCTGTTTCAATCGGCTTATATGGCGGAAGCTATCCGTGGTGGTTTGCAAGCTATTCCTCGCGGTCAGTACGAGGCAGCTGACGCCATGGGAATGGGGTATTGGAAGAAAAACGGATTGATTATTTTGCCTCAAGCAATGAAAGTTGCGATTCCCGGAATCGTCAATACGTTTATTGAGCTATTTAAAGACACTACGTTAGTGCTAATTATCGGTTTATTTGATATGCTTAGAATGGCCGAAGCAGCGGCCCGTTCATCTAATTGGAAAGGCTACGAGTTGGAAGCCTATGTGTTTTCGGCTGCAATTTATTTTACGTGCTGTTACGGTATGTCAAAATACAGCCAGCACATAGAAGCCAAGTTGCACACTGGTCACAAAAGATAAACTCAAAGAGAAAGAGAACAATAATCATGTTAAGCACGCAAAAAGCTGAGAATTCTGGTGAACCCTGCATTTGTTTGGATAAGGTTAACAAATGGTATGGGCAATTTCATGTATTGCGGGATATTAATTTGAAGGTACACGCCGGTGAACGCATCGTTGTGTGTGGTCCATCGGGTAGCGGCAAGTCTACAATGATTCGTTGTATTAATCGCTTGGAAGCACATCAAGAAGGCTCTATAGTGGTGGATGGTATAGAGCTTAATGATGACCTTAAACACATAGATGAAATCCGCCGCGAAGTGGGTATGGTATTTCAGCACTTTAACTTGTTTCCGCATTTAACTGTGTTGCAAAATCTTACCTTGGCGCCGATTTGGGTTCGCAACACGCCTAAAAAGGAAGCTGAAGCAACTGCGATGCATTATCTGGAGCGGGTGCGCATTCCCGAGCAGGCGGAAAAATATCCGGGACAATTATCGGGTGGTCAGCAGCAACGAGTGGCGATTGCTCGTTCTTTGTGCATGAAGCCCAAAATCATGTTATTTGATGAACCGACGTCGGCGCTAGATCCGGAAATGATTAAGGAAGTGTTGGACGTGATGATTGAATTGGCTCAAGAAGGAATGACCATGATTTGTGTGACTCACGAGATGGGTTTTGCTCGCACAGTGGCAAACCGCGTGATTTTCATGGATGAGGGACAAATTGTGGAAGAAAATGAGCCAGAAGAATTTTTTAATAATCCTCAGAACGAGCGCACCCAGCTATTTTTGAGCCAAATCTTATCGCATTGATAACCGACGATAAGCTACAAGCCCGACAAAAATCCTTTGAATCGCCATTGTTTTTTAGTTGCGGATATTGATAAAGTGGCTTTTGAATTTTTGATGACTGACGTTATGTTAGTTACGCTTTTTGACGATTAGCACGCATTATAAAATATTAAAATGGGCTACAATTATTGCCTGTTGTGATTGATACTACATAATCAACAAGAGGAGAAAGTAATGCAGACACAAGCAGCTATTGCAACTGCCGCTGGGCAACCACTTACCGTTGAAACCGTTAATTTGGATGGTCCCAGAGCGGGTGAAGTGTTGGTGGAAATCAAAGCCACTGGTATTTGTCATACTGACGAATTTACCTTGTCAGGCGCCGATCCAGAAGGACTCTTTCCCGCGATACTTGGGCACGAGGGTGCCGGCGTGGTAGTAGAAACCGGAGAGGGTGTTACTTCTTTAAGGTCGGGAGACCATGTTATTCCCTTGTACACGCCAGAATGCCGCCAATGTGAATATTGTACCAGCGGCAAAACTAACCTCTGTCAGGCAATTCGTACTACGCAAGGGCGTGGTGTTATGCCTGACGGCAGCAGCCGTTTTTCGCTGGGCGGTGATTCCTTATTTCATTACATGGGCACTTCTACATTCTCCAATTACACCGTGTTGCCTGAGATTGCAGTCGCTAAAGTTCGCGAAGATGCCCCTTTTGACAAGGTGTGTTACATTGGTTGTGGTGTAACCACCGGTATCGGTGCAGTTATTAACACCGCCAAAGTCAAGCCTGGCGACAATGTGGTGGTGTTTGGGCTTGGCGGCATCGGGTTGAACGTAGTGCAGGGCGCTCGGCTGGTGGGCGCAGACAAAATCGTTGGAGTGGATATTAATCCGGCGCGGCGTGAAATGGCAGAGCGGTTTGGCATGACGCATTTTGTTAATCCGAAGGAAGTAGAAGGTGATTTGGTGCCGTATTTGGTCAATTTGACGGGAGGCGGTGCTGATTTTAGTTTTGAATGCATAGGAAATGTAGACACCATGCGACAAGCACTAGAGTGCTGTCACAAGGGGTGGGGAGAGTCGGTTATTGTTGGTGTGGCCGGTGCTGGGCAGGAAATAACAACTCGGCCGTTTCAATTGGTAACTGGTCGCGTCTGGCGTGGAACGGCATTTGGTGGGGCGCGGGGGCGTACTGATGTGCCAAAGATCGTGGATTGGTATATGGAAGGAAAAATAGAAATTGACCCAATGATTACTCACACTATGCCACTGTCGGACATTAACCGTGCTTTTGGATTAATGCGCAAAGGCGAGTCCATTCGCAGTGTAGTAGTTTTCTAATCCTCAGTTAAAATCAGAGTCATAGAAAAAACTGACTAGTAAAAATGTCAAATTAATCTGAGATGTGTTTCACTGAAAAAGCCAGAAAGTGAAATTGATAGGCATGCAATTAATTTTTAATACTAGGTTACAATTTGTAGACATTCTAGTAATTTTTACTGGGCAAAGGTGCTTTAAATTACCAATACAGTTATATCGTAAAGGAGATATTCATGGGTAAGTTGACCGAGAGACTGGACGCAGAAGCATTTATTTGTGCCGAAGGATATTTGTTTGAGTTGGAGCGGCGCGGTTATTTGCAGGCTGGTTCTTTTGTGCCTGAAGTGGTGCTGGAAAATCCAGAAGTGTTGGCGCAATTACATCGCGAATTTTTGCGTGCTGGCAGCGACGCTATGGTGGCGTTTACCTATTATGGGCATCGTGAGAAATTGCGTATTATCGGAAAAGAAGATTTACTGGAGCCCCTGCAAAAAAATGCTTTGCTGTTGGCTAAACAGGCTGCTGCTGAGGATAAGAGCGGCCGTACTCTCGTTGCTGGCAATATTTGCAATACGAATGTTTATTTTCCTGATGACAAACAATCTCACAACGAAGTGCGTAAGATGTTTGCCGAGCAGGTTGCTTGGGCGGCAGACGCCGGAGTGGATTTCATTTTGGTGGAAACGCTCTCTTGGTTAGGTGAAGGGCTTATCGCGCTAGAAGAAGCAAAAAAAGCGGGAGTGGATGTGGTGGTGAATGTAATAACGCATTCTACTGGCTTACTGCGGGAGGGTATCCCGCCGGAAGAGGCTTGTAAGCAATTAGAAGATGCCGGTGCCGACGTGGTGGGTATGAATTGTTGTCGTGGTCCGGCGACAATGTTGCCGCAACTTAAAGATATTCGTGCTGCCGTGTCTGGGCACGTGGCCGGTATTCCAGTAACATTTCGCACATCGGCTGAGATGCCGTCGTTTCAGTCAATCAAAGATCCTTGTGGGGAACACCATCTGCCAGAAGGGATGCGGGCTTTCCCGGCGGCGTTAGACGCTTTTACGTGCACTCGCTACGAAATGGCCGCTTTTGCCCGCGAATGTTTTGATAACAACATTCGTATGGTGGGGGTTTGTTGTGGTGGTGGTCCGCATCATGTGCGCGCTATTGCCGAGGAATTAGGACGTCAGACTGAAGCTAGTCGCTATTCTCCAGATATGAGTAAGCACTACGCTATGGGTACAGATCCATCGCTCAAATCCGAAAACCAGAAATTTTTGGACAATTTATGAGTTGAGGGACAATAACGGGTTACAGCTTCTGCCATTATGAGATAATAATAAACGTTGTGTAATTCCATCAGGAGAAATAGGATGAAAAAAACGCTGATTGCATTATTGTTGGTTGCCTCGCCGAGCGTGCTGGCTGCCGAAGAGGAGGGGAAGTGTGAGACAAACATAGAGCGCGCGTCTAACCCGATTCTTGAAATTATTACTGTGCCTTTTAAAATAATTGCCGCTTTTTCTCATTTACCACGTTGCTTGGTTGACTATTTTCCTGTTAACGAAGAAAACGACAAGTAAAAATTATTCCTTGAAGCCGCTTTAAGGCAAAGCGGTTTTGCATTGTTTTTATAAAATGCGACCTTTCCCTTACGTTATTGTGCCGTCACCATCGGGTGGTTGGTTGCGTTTTGCTGTGCCGCGGCAGGTTTTGGTGGCGACTTGTCTGGATGAAGTCACTGATGTTATTGCTGCTGCTGATAGTGAGACAAAATCTGGGGCTTACGTGGCCGGTTTTGTTACGTATGAAGCAGCGCCGGCTTTTGATGCGGCGCAAACAGTCCATGCGTCGTGGTCGTTGTTGCCACTGGCATGGTTTGCCGTTTACGATGCGCCGCCCGAACCAGTTTCTGCGCCACTTGCTTCGGCGCATTTGACTGGGAGGTGGAAGGCGGCCATTAATCGCGCAAATTACGAGACCGCGATAGGCACTATCAAACAGCGCATTGCTGCTGGCGATGTTTATCAAACAAATTTTACGTACCCTTTGCGTGCCTCTTTTGTTGGTAGTCCCCTGTCTTTGTTCGCAATGCTCAGCACACGGCAGCTTTCGGCATGGGCATTTTATGTGGAAACCGACGACTGGGCAGTTTGTTCGGTATCGCCAGAATGTTTTTTTGAGAAGCAAGGCAACACACTTATTTCCAAGCCTATGAAAGGTACGCGGCGCAATTTTCCAGGTGAAGCAGTTCGTCTAGCTGCCAGCGCCAAAGATCGTGCCGAAAACCTGATGATTGTGGACATGCTCAGAAATGACATGTCGCGCTTGCCGGACGCGCGGCGGGTGCGAGTAGAAGCATTGCTGGCAGTAGAAGAATATCCGACGGTACTACAAATGACATCAACCATTGCCTGTCAGACGCAAAGCGGATTGCATGATATTTTCAATGCGTTATTTCCTTGCGCTTCAATAACGGGAGCACCTAAAATTTCCGCTATGCACTTGATTCGACAACTAGAAAAAATACCGCGAGGCCTGTATTGCGGTGCTTGCGGATGGGCAGGCGGCAATCAAGCGCGATTTAATGTTGGTATTCGTACGGCGGTTGTAGATAAGCGTGCCGAACTTGTCCATTATGGCGTGGGCAGCGGCGTGGTAGCGGATTCCAGTCCGAGTGGTGAATGGCGTGAATGTCGCTTAAAGGCAGCGATTCTCGTGCCAAAACAGAAGCCTCATCTTATTGAAACCATGCGTGCTGATATTAATGGTGTGGTTTTGTGGTCTCATCATCTGGCACGTCTGGCGGCGAGCTCACGCTATTTTGGTTTTCGCTTTAATCGGGTAGCGGCAACTCAACTGGTGGAGGCGCATTGCAAAACCCTTAGTGTGCCGGTGTGTTTGCGTTTGACGTTGTCGCCCGACGGTGAGTTAGTTTTGGAGCAGCGTGTTTTTCCGGCGACAATAAGTGAAGTGCGCGCTTGTTTGTCTTCTTATACTGTGCGCGTTGATGATGGTTTGTTGCGCCATAAAACTACACAGCGGGAGGTTTACGATAGTGCTTTGACAGCGGCACGTGCGGACGGTTTTGATGATGCTGTATTACAAAATGAAAAAGGCGAAATTACCGAAACCTGCATTGCTAATATTGCCGTGCATATTTCTGGAGAGTGGCTAACACCCCCCGTTCGCTGCGGCTTGCTTCCGGGTGTCCAGCGGGCGGCATTGCTTGCCGCTGGAAAGTTGCGTGAAGCTGTCATCACGCAGGATGAGCTATGCCGTGCAGACGCCGTTCAGCGCTTTAACGCCGTGCGTGGAGTGGAAAATATGCGTGTTGCGTGTTGATTTTTTTTTGAAAATATTTCATAAGTTAAAACACACACACCTTGATAGAATAACATCCGACTTATTTACCGATACCTATTTTTCAATAAATGACATTTTTATATTTTGATGGAAAGCAATTTCGCATATAATCCAATTTTCAAGAAATTTCACGTTATTTATTAAATGCGCTTTTATTACCAATTTTTGTGGGTGGCTGCCGCGCTGGGATTTATTGCAAATCAGCATGAAGAGGTGTTGTCCGCAGCAGGTGGCTTTTTGGTAGTGACATTGCCACACTTTTTTTGCGTCGCACAACGCTCTTCTAAATATGCTTTTTCGTTGTGGGGGACCAAGTTTTCCGTAACCGTTTTGTTGCTTGCCGTAGTCGTTCGCACATTGCATACATTTGGCGGATTAGAAGCTGATTTTTTGCTGGCTGGTGTGATACTGGCACTAGTTATTAATATTTTTTCAGCGGCGCGCATGGCCGCAAGGGCGAGCTAGTGGCAGGAGCGACGCCGTGGCCAAGTAACGTTACCGATTACATTAACGGGCATTTTTCTCATTTTTCTGTTGGAGAGGTCGGTGACGGGCCGACAACGTGGGCGTTGCACTTGGATACGTTGTTGATGTCTTGGGTAACGGCCTTTATTGCATTTTGGCTACTGCTAAAAGTGACGCGAAGAGCCTCGGTGCAAACACCATCTAAGCTGCAGGTGTTTTTTGAAATGTTATTTGGTTTTTTTGACCGGCAAGTGCGGGATTTGTTTCCCAGCGCACCGGCTGTTGTCGGGCCCTTGGCGTTAACCCTTTTTATTTGGATTTTCTTAATGAATTGTATGGACTTGGTGCCGGTTGATTTGGTGGCTTCAGGAGGTTACTTGTTGACCGGTTCAGTACCGCATTTTAAACTGCTCCCAACGGCTGACTTAAGCCTGACTGCAGCGTTGGCGTTGACGGTATTTGGGATGACCTTGTATTACAATGTTAAAGTTAAAGGAGTTGGCGGTTTTTTGCATGAAGTGGCCGTTGCTCCCTTCGGCGCAACGTTGGCACCAGTTAATATCGTTTTGCGAGTAGTTGAAGAGCTTGCCAAGCCGTTGTCACTCGCCATGCGATTGTTTGGTAATTTATTTGCAGCAGAAATGATTTTTCTGCTTATTGGCGGCGGCATTTCTTATATCGCCGGTGGGGCATTTTTGGGCCAGTGGCTGTTTGGCGGACCGTGGGCAATCTATCATATTTTGGTAGTGCCTCTGCAAGCCTATTTGTTCGCCGTGTTAACGGTTGTATATTTGGCTATGGCGCACGAAAAACATTAAATTAAACAAGGAGAAAACTATGAAAATCATTCAAAAAGTCACCGTTTTACTGTCGTCATTATTGTTGTCGACGCAAGTTTTGGCTCAAGAAGCCGACAACATTAGTAAGGGATTGGCTGCTATTGGCGGCGGTCTTGCAGCAATGGGCGCGGCTATTGGTATTGGCATTCTTGCTGGGCGCTTGCTGGAGGCAATTTCCCGCCAGCCTGAGTTAGAAGGTAAATTAATGGGGCGTTTCTTTTTGACGGTTGGCCTAACCGACGCCGTGCCAATTATCGCCATTGTATTGGCAATGATTGTTCTGTTTGCCTAATTTTGCGAGCGCCATGATGAATATATTCACTAAGGCGTTGCCTTTGCTACTGTTGCCAGCACCGGCACTGGCGGCGGAAGGCGGACTCAAGCTACTCAGCTTCACCACGTTATTGGGCGAGATTGCCACCTTCGGTATTTTGATCTGGGTGATGATGAAATACGTCTGGCCGCCATTGATGAATGCCATTGAAACGCGCCAGAAAGAAATCGCTGACGGGTTAGCCGCTGCCGAGGAAGGTAAGCAAGCGCTTTCTTCTGCCAGTGCTCGCAAGGATGAATTGCTTGCCGAGGCCCGTGCCAAAGCCAGTGTTTACATTGCTGAAGGCGAAAAACGGCGCAGTGAAATTGTAGAAGCCGCTCGCGGCGAAGCTGAAAGCGAAAATGCTCGGATTTTGGAGCAGGGACGGCAAAAATTGGAGTCGGAACGCGCCGCTATGTGTCGCGAATTAGAAGCTAAAGTGGGAGAATTAGTTATTGCGGGGGCATCCAAAGTGCTGGCTCGTGAAGTGGATATCGGCGTTCACGTTGATATCGTGGATTCTCTTAAACAGAACTTGCGTTCATGAGCGACAAAATCGCCCGACCATACGCTGCGGCAGCTTTTGCTCATGCCAAAGAGACCGGTGCCGTGTCGCTGTGGGGTGATATGTTTACCGCGTTGGTGGCGACAGAAGAGACGCTACAAAGTGCTATTTCCGGTCATACGGCGGGAGAAAACACAATTGCAGAAGCGTTGATTGATGCCTTAGATATCACTGATTCAGGGCAGCGAAATTTCCTGCGTGTATTGGCACAAAATCAGCGGTTGCAGGCGACTGCCGCTATTGCCGCGCGATTTGAGCAATTGCGCTTGCAGGATGAAGGTATATCGGTAATACGTGTGGAAACGGCGGTTCCAATGGATGCGGCGGCGCAGCGCGATTTCGACGTTTTTTTGGAACAATGGAGTGGCAGTAAAGTACGCTCTACTTATGAAGAAAACTCCGATTTACTCGGGGGTGTGCGCGTATATGCGCAAGACAATGTGTTAGATGCCAGTATTCGCGGTCGGATAAATCGACTGGCGGCGGCGTTAGCATAGGAGACAACAGATGAAACAGTTAAGTCCGGCTGAAATCAGCGACGTTATTAAGAAAAAAATAGGCAACATCAATCAAGAAGCCGAAATGCGCAATGAAGGTATTGTGCTGTCGGTCAGTGACGGGATTGTGCGTTTGCACGGCTTGTCCGATGTGCAACAAGGTGAAATGTTGTCTTTCTCTAGCGGTGGCTATGGTCTGGCGCTAAATTTGGAGCGAGATTCGGTAGGCGCCGTAGTATTGGGAGAATACGAACACATTAGTGAAGGTGATCGTGCTGCCTGTACCGGACGAGTATTGGAAGTGCCGATAGGCGAAGGTCTCATTGGGCGAGTTGTGAATCCGTTAGGCGAGCCCGTAGATGGTAAAGGCGCAATTGAAGCTACCGAGCATGAACCAATTGAAAAAATTGCACCGGGAGTAATTTGGCGGCAATCTGTCTCACAACCATTACAAACAGGACTTAAAGCCATTGACACTATGGTGCCAGTTGGTCGCGGTCAGCGTGAGCTTATCATTGGCGACCGCCAAACTGGAAAAACAGCTATTGCCGTGGACGCTATTATTAATCAAAAAGGACAGGATTGTATTTGTGTATATGTTGCTATCGGCCAAAAAGCCTCATCTGTGGCGGCGGTAGTGCGTAAGTTGGAGGAGCACGATGCGCTTAAACACACTATCGTGGTGACGGCGACGGCATCTGATGCGGCGGCGCTACAATATATCGCACCCTACGCCGGTTGCACAATGGCAGAATATTTCCGCGACCACGGACAAGATGCGTTGATTATTTATGATGATTTGACCAAACAGGCATGGGCTTATCGACAAATCTCTTTGTTGTTGCGCCGTCCGCCGGGACGTGAAGCCTATCCGGGTGATGTGTTTTATTTGCACTCTCGTCTTTTGGAGCGTGGTGCTAGAGTAAACGCTGATTATGTTGAAAAATTAACCAATGGCAAAGTCAAAGGAAAAACCGGATCACTGACGGCACTGCCCGTAATTGAAACACAAGCCGGCGATGTCACCGCTTTTGTGCCGACGAATGTTATTTCCATTACCGACGGACAAATATTTTTAGAGACCGATTTGTTTAACGCTGGCGTGCGTCCGGCGATGAATGCCGGTTTGAGCGTGTCGCGGGTGGGCGGTGCAGCGCAGACCAAAATTATTAAAAAACTCGGTGGTGGTGTGCGTTTGGCGTTGGCGCAATATCGTGAATTGGCGGCTTTTGCCCAGTTTGCTTCCGATTTGGATGAAGCTACTCGTCGGCAATTGGACAAGGGTAAGGTGGTGACCGAGTTGATGAAGCAAAAACAATATTCGCCGCTTAAAGTATCGGAGTTAGCACTGACGTTGTATGCCATTGAGCATGGATTTTTTGACAAAATTGGAGTGGAAGACGCGCTCAAAACCGAAACTAATTTGCATTCGCACATGAAATCTAAACACGACGATTTACTGGCGGTAATTGATGCTAAACCAGAATTAACCGATGAGGTGGACGGTAAATTGAAAGCGGCAATGGAAGAGTTTTTCGAGACAGTGGCATAATTGGCACTGTCAATTTTCAAAAAAATCAAAGAGAAACATATTATGAGGAAAGACTTGTTTTTTGGGGGCGGTTTCCGAGTTGATGTTGATCCCAAAACGGTAAGAAACAGTGAACTGAATGATGAAAATATTCAATTAAATTCAAAAATGGATAAAACTAATCAAGCAGAAGTTGTTCAACTTTTTGCTTTTAAAAAGATAGAAAATGCTATCTTTATTAGATCTTAAATAGAGCATTTTTTATAGAGGAATGTCGTAATGATTTTTACCACCACGCCTTCGATTGAAAGAAAGACTATTACCGACTATCGCGGGATTGTCGCTGGTGAAGCAATTATGGGTGTTAATATTTTCAAAGATTTATTTGCCGGAATTCGCGATATTATCGGTGGACGTTCTGGTGCCTACGAACAAGAGTTGGAAAAAGCCCGTGCTGCTGCCTTCGAGGATATCGGGGCCAAGGCACGAGAATTAGGCGCAGATGCGGTAGTGGGCATTGACATAGACTATGAAGTTATTGGCGGCAGCTCCGGTAGCATGCTGATGGTATCGGTTTCAGGCACGGCGGTGTCATTGCGCTAACGTACAGGAGCAAATATGCCAGCAGCAAAAGAAATTCGTAACCAAATAAAAAGCGTTAAAAACACGCAAAAAATTACTAAGGCTATGGAAATGGTAGCAGCGTCTAAAATGCGGCGCGCTCAAGAACGTATGTCTGCAGCGCGTCCTTATGGAGAAAAAATTCGTGAAGTTTGTGCCCATTTAGCGCGCTCCAATTCCGAATATCGGCATCCATTTCTTACTCCTCGTGATAATGTTCGTAATGTTGGGTTTATCGTTGTTACTAGCGATAAAGGGTTGTGTGGAGGTCTTAATACCAACGCGTTGCGCTCAACAGTGGCGAGTATGCGCGAAAAAGAAGCGGCAGGGCTTGGCATTAAAGCGGCAGTGTTGGGTAATAAAGGAGCTGCGTTCTTGGGGCGCTTAAAAACAGATATCTTGTCGCAGTACACTGGTTATGGTGATGCCCCCGAGGCAGCCGAACTCATTGGTGCTGTTACGGCGATGTTGGACTCCTACCGCAACGGTGATGTGGACGAAGTACATTTGGTTTTTACTCGTTTTATCAATACGGTCAAGCAAGACTCGGTGGTGGAGCAATTATTACCGATTTCAGATGCAGTACTGGTGGAAGCACCACGCAGTCATTCGTGGGATTATTTGTACGAGCCGGAGGCGGCACCAGTGGTAAATACGTTGCTTACAAGGTTTGTCGAAGCAGTGGTCTATCAGGCGGTGGCAGAAAATATCGCCTCTGAACAAGCGGCGCGCATGGTGGCAATGAAAGCAGCATCAGACAACGCAGGCAATCTCATTGACGAATTGCAGCTGGTGTACAACAAATCACGTCAAGCCTCTATCACACAGGAAATTGCCGAAATTGTTGGTGGAGCGGCGGCGGTATGACCATGCTGCGTTTGTTGCTATTGTCGGCGGTGGTTTTGCTGCAGTCGTGTGTCGGTGGGTCTTTGGGAGAGCCGCCCAGTATTCGTTCTAATAGTAATGATGTGGGTGATGTGGAGCTTGTCCTTGATCCAGTAAATGTGTGGTACGAAAAAAATACTTCCGAATCAGTGCAGGTGGAAGTAGACGGTCGCGCTTTTTACGTACGTAAGCGGCATAGTGGTGGCGTGTTTGAACAGGCGTGGGCACAAGCGGGATTGTTTTGGCATTCGCGTGGAAAAAAAGTTTTTCTTACCATTGTGACTTTTGGACCCAAAGTAACCATTCACGAAGTTTCTATTTGGGCAGGAAAGAATTACGGATTGTTAAGCAAAGCAAGAAATTTTCAATTCACGCCAGGAATATCAAAGTTGGATACACGCGAAACATCATCGGCAGCCTTTGAGATGAATTCGTCACTATTACAGGCGGTCGCCGATGCTGAAACTGCTCAAATGGTCATTAAAACAAGCCGTGGTAATTTAAAAATGGGATTGGATGTGATGAGTGGTGATACGGAAGCTGATTTACGCCGTAGCGCCAGATATTTATTTACGTCTTTTGCCGACAAGGTGAAAGCCGCTCAGCAATAAGCGGTGTTCGTTGGCGAAAGTAAAAAATTGATTTAAGATACAAAAGGAGTCTTCTGATGAGTGAACAAGCACAAGGAAAAATTGTCCAAATTATTGGGGCGGTAATTGATGTGGAATTTCCAGCTGGAAATATGCCGCGAGTGTATGACGCGCTTACGGTCAGTGAAGGTTCCGGGTTGGTGTTAGAAGTGCAGCAACAGCTGGGTGATGGAGTGGTGCGCACCATCGCTTTGGGCTCGTCCGAAGGAGCACGGCGTGGATGGACGGCGGTTAACACTGGTGCACCAATTAATGTTCCTGTCGGTGAACAAACACTGGGCCGAATTATGGACGTGTTGGGCAATCCTATTGACGAAGCAGGGCCTATTGGTGAAAAATCACGCCGCGCGATTCATCAGTCTGCACCTTCTTATGAAGAATTGTCACCCAATCAAGAATTGCTAGAAACCGGCATCAAAGTTATTGACTTAGTTTGTCCTTTTGCCAAAGGTGGCAAGGTCGGGCTGTTTGGCGGCGCAGGTGTCGGAAAAACGGTTAACATGATGGAATTAATTCGCAACATTGCTATTGAGCATTCTGGTTATTCAGTGTTTACTGGTGTTGGTGAGCGCACTCGTGAGGGTAATGATTTTTATCACGAGATGAAAGATTCTAACGTGCTGGACAAAGTGTCGTTGGTGTACGGGCAGATGAATGAGCCGCCAGGAAATCGTTTGCGGGTAGCGTTGACTGGTCTGACCATCGCTGAAAATTTTCGTGATGAGGGTCGCGACGTACTGTTGTTCGTAGATAATATTTATCGCTTTACACTAGCCGGTACCGAGTGTTCGGCGCTTTTGGGGAGGATGCCGTCGGCGGTTGGCTATCAACCGACATTGGCTGAGGAAATGGGTAAACTGCAGGAGCGCATTTCATCTACTAAAAAAGGCTCTATTACTTCAGTGCAGGCGGTTTATGTACCAGCAGATGACTTGACCGACCCATCGCCAGCGACAACTTTTGCACACTTAGATTCGACCGTTGTTTTGTCGCGACAGGTAGCCGAGTTAGGTATTTATCCAGCAGTTGATCCTCTAGATTCCACTTCACGTCAGTTGGATCCGCTGGTGGTGGGTGATGAGCATTATGAAATTGCGCGCGGTGCGCAGAACACCCTGCAACGCTATAAAGAATTACGTGACATTATCGCTATTCTGGGCATGGATGAATTAGCTCCCGAGGACAAGTTAGTAGTCTCGCGGGCTAGAAAAATTCAACGATTCTTGTCGCAGCCGTTCTTTGTCGCTGAAGTGTTTACCGGTTCACCGGGCAAATATGTATCGCTTAAAGACACGTTACGCGGTTTTAAAGGAATCATCAACGGCGACTATGATCATCTTCCGGAGCAAGCATTTTATATGGTTGGTGCTATTGAGGAAGCTGAAGAAAAAGCTGAAAAAATGAAGAAGGAAGCAGCTTAGTCCATTACAATGTCAATGTTGATAACGCAGAACGTTATGGATGTTCAAGAGAATGAAAAATAACAGAAAAACGGAATCACAATTAAGTGTTCAGCTTTTTGTTTCCCAATTTGCGTTAATAAAATAATTTGACGGCAATTTAAAGAAAAGAAAAATCATGTCCACAGTTAAAATTGAAGTGGTGAGTTCCGAAAAAACGCTGTATTCCGGCGAGGTAACCATGTTGGTAGTTCCTGGCGTCGCTGGTGAGTTGGGCATTTTACCCAATCACGCGCCGTTACTTACCAATATTAAGCCGGGTGTTATCAAACTCAACTTGCCTGACGGGAAAGAAGATTTTATCTATGTATCCGGTGGCATTTTGGAAGTGCAGCCGGATAAAGTTACCGTGCTTGCTGATGTTGCCGAACGTGGTGATGCGCTGGATGAGGCGCGCGCCGAAGAAGCTCGTCTTGCCGCCGAAGACAAATTACAAAGCGGTGTGACGGGTATGGATTATGCTGCAGCGCAAGTTGAATTGGCGCAAGCTGCTGCTCAATTACAAGCGATTAAAAAATTGCGGCAGAGAGCTGGGCTATGAGTTCCATCGCTCGCTTATTTCTGTGGAATAAATTGTTGACATGAAATCAGCGCTAACTAATTTGGGTTCCAGCATGCTTGCTTGGGTTGATGCAGACTCCGCCGTGCGTAGAATGGATAAACAGCAAAGTGGATTTAGCTGGGTGCGGTGCTTGCCTTTTATAGTTATTCATTTGGGTTGTTTTGGTGTTATTTACACGGGTGTTAGTGCTACCGCGTTTTGGGTTGCATTGGGGTTGTACTTTTTTCGAGTGTTTGCGCTGACCGCTTTTTATCATCGTTACTTTGCTCACCGTGCATTCAAAGCGAACCGCTTTTGGCAATTTGTTTTTGCTATCTCCGGTATGATGGCAATGCAGCGTGGTCCCTTGTGGTGGGCGGCGCACCATCGTCGTCATCATTTGCACGCCGATACCGAAGAGGACGCACATTCGCCTTTAAAAAGTATTTTGTGGAGTCATTTTGGCTGGTTCACATGTGCGCGGCATTTTGCTACGCATTATGAGGTAATTCGCGATTTCTCTCGTTATCCCGAGCTGGTTTTTATTAATCGCTTTGATTGGATTGTGCCGGCATGTTTTATGGGAATGCTTTATGGGATAGGTGAATGGCTTGCCGTATCAAATCCGCTTTTGCAAACTAACGGCCTGCAAATGCTCGTGTGGAGTGGGGCAATTTCTACAGTAGCGGTGTATCATGCTACTTTTTGCGTAAATTCAGTTTGTCACTTAATTGGTAAGCGTCCCTACACTTCGGATGACCATAGCCGCAATAACTGGCTGGTGGCTCTACTAACTTTTGGTGAGGGTTGGCACAACAATCACCATCGTTATCCCGGTAGTGCTCGACAAGGTTTTGTTTGGTGGCAAATTGATATGACTTATCAAATATTGCGAGTGTTGCAATTTTTGCGGGTGGTAAAAAATTTAAAGTCAGTGCCCAAGGAAGTATTACACGAAGGGTATTGATAAAGAGGTTTTTTTGACGCTTATTCAAGTATTAACTGACCACCAAAAAGAATAAAGTAATCGTTGGGCGTTGATAATCGATTGTCAGTTGTCGGCGCGGTTATTTCATACAGCAGGTCACCGTCGGCATTTTCATCACTGTCTAGCCATTGACATAAATTAGTTAAATCTGCACCGCTTTCTTTCTGGCTGGCGATTTTTATGACATTACTATTAACTGTGGAAGTGATGGTATATCTCATATCTTTAATACAACCGGACCGAGAAAGCGGTGCTGGACTATAAATTAATAACGCTGGAATATTTTTTATATATGCAGCATTGCGGCCAATTATTTTAGTGCCAACTTGTATGCTAATGCTCACGCCATCAGAAAATTTAAAATTGGCAGGTAAGTAGAAATCAGCTAGGTGTTGGTTGTTAACGGTAACAGAAAAAATAACAGGATGTATTAAGGTTAAATTGAGTTGCGCTTTGCCATTATTAACAATGATTTTTTCGTTGATGCCGTTCATTTGAATGGTTGTCGTATAAGAATGCGTTAATGTAAACGCCTTTGGTAGCGCGATTGACGCGCCGTTGTTAATAGTAAGCGTGATGCCATTGGAAAGTCCACATTGTGTATTGTCGCCGCTATGGTGACAATTACCGGCAACAGCATAATGTATCGGCTGATCTTCAATAAAAGTACGTAGTTGGCGTTTCATGTTGCGCGCATCAAAGCAAGGTGGCCATGGATGCCAATTGTCTCGAGTAATAGCGGCAGCGCTCGAATTTGTTTCTTCATTCCACGGATAAAGCACTGCCGGCGCATATACGGAATAATTTGAACCCACAATATCGGCGAGCATTAGAACAACAAAATGTCGTTTTTTATAGGAAGAAAGGGAGGGTTGATGATCGGTAAGCACGGTAGTTGTGCCGCTAGCATATCGCAAAGAGACACCACTGTACAGATCACTTGACCCTGAATAATCTTTCTCTAGCTTTATTACGCTGCCAGTCGAAAATATTAATTTGTCTGTAGCCTTTATAGTAAGCATTTCAGATGAATTAGTAAGAATCATTTTGCCTAAAAAACCAGCTGCTGTTGTGGTTTGTACTGTTAGTTTTGTGTTATCTGATTTCGCTATCATTGTGGTTTTATAATGCTCTGGGAACCAACCAATAATGCTCTCGCTAGGATTAAGTGGCGTTTGTGACGGCACAATTAGTGTGCCACGATTCAGAATGATGGTAATTCCCGTGCTTAATGTGTAAATACCGTTGTGTCCTTGGATCTCTGTCGTGTTGACGACAAAAGTACCGGTTGTCATTGATACGCGAGCATAGCGAGAAAGTGATACGGTATTAACATCAAGAGAAATGTCTGCTACGACAACTGTTGTTGGTGTGGAAAAGGCATAATTATCATGAAGCAAAAAACCGACGATGGATGTAATCGTCAACGTTGCTATATTTTGTGAGAACGATGTCGGACCGATGGCTTCTAAAGATGCGGGCAAAATAACTGTTATGGATGCGGCAGTGACGGAAATAGACAATGGCTGTGTTCCGCTATTGTAAGTGGCGCAATGTCGCAGGAGGCCGTCAAGATTTGTTATGCTGTTGGCAGCAGGTAGCGGATAAAAGCCAAAAAAATCACGCCAATTAACAACGGCATCACGCAACAAAGCCAGCGGACGTTTTTCAATGGGCGCGTTGTGCAAGTCGCTTATGCCAACTACATGCCGGTAGCGATTTATGAATGTGCCATTGTTTACCAATAGCTCGTCAATACTTATGTAGATAAGTATGTCATTAAAGCTATCACTGGGATGTGCCTGTACAAAAAATCCATCCTTGTCGGCATTACTTTCGCTTAGTGTTTTTTCAAAATATAAAGTAGGATTAATTTTGTCATTATTATGATTCAAGCTGATTGTTATCAATATACTTTCTGACAGTCGAAATTGTTTATCACTGCCGGGTGAAAGAATAACCGCAGCAATACGCTTATCACTCCCAACCAAAGACGTGACTTCAAGCCAGTCCTCTTGCAATGCTGCTAAGCGGTGCAGATTTAATGGCTTAAGATCTAAATTATTTTCTTTTTTAGTAGGCACTAGATTTTTTGATACCGCGTACCATAAACGATTGCCATACGCATCTTTGAAGTCACGACCTAGCCCGTCTTCAATTTGATTATTTGCATCTACACCTTTGTCTATTTTTGTGTTCCACGGCAGGCGACCAAAACGGCTACCGCTATCAAGAACGTCATTGTTATTTTCTGCACCGCAAGTTGGATCTTGAGAACCGTCCAATATGTGGTCGCCTAAATTATCCGGACAGGGCAGCATGAGCAAACGCGGGTAAATTTTTCCTGGCCCGGCAATGTTCAGCGGGTTATCAGCCCGCAGTAACATGTAATTGATGAGTGATTTTTTTGCTTGTCGCAGGGTGCGATTACTTTCCTGCTGTCGCAGGTTGTCATGATTTTCAAAATAAGATAATTCATTGTAAGCCAAAGTTCCAGTGAGAGTGCCGCCAATGACAACAACAATAAAAACAAGCAGTGAAAGTCCTCGCTGCTTTGCGTTTTTCCTCCCAGTAATATGCATTCTTAACCGGAAATGTCAACAAACCTTCCGTTAATTGCCGCCGCAGCTGCCATCGCGGGGCTTACCAAATGAGTGCGTGCTTTGTATCCTTGTCGCCCTTCAAAGTTGCGGTTAGAAGTGGAAGCGCAACGTTCACCGACGCCCACGCGATCTTCGTTCATTCCCAAACACATGGAGCAACCCGGATGACGCCATTCAAAGCCAGATTCTATAAAAATTTCGTGTAAGCCTTCATTTTCAGCTTGCTCGCGCACCAACCCAGAGCCAGGTACTACTATCGCTTGTTTGATATTGCCGGCTAATTTCTGTCCTTTGACAACGGCGGCAGCAATGCGTAAGTCTTCAATGCGTGCGTTAGTGCAAGAGCCGATAAATATTTTGTCTGGGTAAATATCGGTGATAGGGGTTCCCGGCTTCAAATCCATATAAGCGAGTGCTTTTTCCATACCTGCACGTTTGATAGGATCAGGTTCGTTCGCAGGGTCGGGTACACAGCTGTTGACGCTGACAACCATTTCTGGTGACGTTCCCCACGATACTTGTGGTTGAATGGTGGCAGCGTCTAATGTTTCCACACGGTCGAAAAGAGCATCGTCATCAGTTTTTAATGTGCGCCAATACTCACACGCGCTATCCCATTCTTCGCCTTGTGGTGCCATCGGGCGATGGTGCACAAAATTTAGCGTAGTGTCATCTACACCAATCATACCGGCACGGGCACCCGCTTCAATAGACATGTTACAGATAGTCATGCGCCCAGCCATGTCCATATTACGAATAGTATCTCCAGCGTATTCTAGGGCATAGCCAACACCGCCGGCAGTACCGATTTTGCCGATAATTGCCAGTATCACATCTTTGGCACCGACACCGCGACGCAAGAGACCATTAATTTCAATTTTCATTGTTTTGGCGCGTCGCGCATACAAGCATTGTGTTGCCATGACATGCTCAATTTCGGAAGTCCCGACGCCCATCGCCAGACAGCCAAAAGCGCCGTGGGTACTGGTATGTGAATCACCACACACTACGGTCATACCGGGTAAGGTCAATCCCTGTTCAGGGCCAATAATATGAACAATGCCTTGGCGGCGGTCATTCATGCTAATCTGATACACGCCGAAATGGCGGCAATTTTCATCCAACGTTTGCAGTTGTAATTTTGAAATATCGTCACTGATATTGCTACGATTTACTGTGGGAACATTGTGGTCAGGTACAGCGAGAATAGATTGTGTTCGCCATAGAGGACGATTGTTTAACCGCAATCCCTCAAAAGCCTGCGGGCTAGTGACTTCGTGTACTAGGTGGCGGTCAATATAAAGTAGCACCTGCCCGTCATCATTTTCTCGCACGACGTGCTTTTGCCATAATTTTTCGTACAATGTGCGTGCGCAAGCCATCTGTTAATTATATATAACAATTATGAATCACTTTTCTTTATCGTCGTTATTTATTACCGTTCTCTGTCATTTTAATGAGTTGACTACAGTCAATGTCGGAATAATCCTCCGCTAGCTGCGATTGTTGATGAACACAAATGTTTGCAGATTGGGCGAAAATGCCGTCGTGGACTGGTACCAGTCGCTGGTGCGTGATGAAGTATTGTTTGCCGATGAAATACAGGCGGCAGCTGTCGCTAAATTGCAAAAAGTTGCCGGTGATTGTGCTACGCCACTGCCGCGTATAAATTTTATTAAGCGGTTGTTTACATCGCCTCCCGAATGTAAACGGGGACTGTATTTACACGGTGGAGTTGGGAGGGGAAAAACATTTTTGATGGACGGCTTTTATCTACAATTAAAAACAGAAAAGAAAATCCGAGTGCACTTTCATCAATTTATGCGTCATTTGCATGATGATATGAAAAAACGGAGTGGCGAAAACGATCCATTACTTAGTGTTGCCGATAGTATTGCTCAAAAAAATCAGGTGATATGTTTTGATGAATTTCATGTATCGGATATTGCCGATGCGATGATTCTAGGGCGATTGTTGGAGAGGTTGTTTGCCAATGGTATTTACCTAGTGATGACTTCTAATTATTCGCCGGATGGGTTGTATCCAAACGGATTGGCACGTGAGCGTTTTTTACCGGCAATTGATATGCTGAAGACTAAGCTGGAAGTATTTTCTTTAGACGGCGATGAAGATTATCGATTACGGCACTTGAGCAAAAGTGGCGGCGTGTTTTTTGATTCTCAGGATGGCGAAGGCGTCGCTGATATGCAGCGGATATTTGGCAAACTGGCTTGCGGCATTCAATTATTGCCGGCAGTGCGAGTGAATGGTCGGGTATTACCAGCTTTGGCGCGCACGTCTGATGCTATTTGGTTTTCATTTGGGCAGTTATGTATTGATGCATTGGGGCAGAGTGATTATTTGGTTTTGGCCGAACGTTATGCCACCATTTTAGTATCGGACGTACCGCGACTGGACGATGCGGAGCAAGCGTCAGCGACGCGACGCTTTACTTGGCTGGTAGACATTTTGTACGATCAGGGTGTAACGTTGGTGCTGAGCGCTGTTGATACGCTACACAATCTTTACGGTGATTGTGGAGGGGGCGAGTCTGGGCGGACACTTAGTCGTCTTATTGAAATGCAGTCGCCGGATTATTGGAAAGCGCCAACAAAAAAAAATCTGTGCTCGCTACCGAGGACAAAGCCGCGTTGACTACACAGTCGGAGCATTCAATTTAATGAGCTAGCGGTTAGTACGCTCAAACATGAAACAAAGACAAAGTCGGTATAATCTCTCTCTCATGCGGTTGGTACAAAAAAAGGATTTGGGACGATGACTAAACAGCAAAAATATTGTGCGTTAGCGTTTGCCGCTTTGCTGGTTTCGGGATGTGCACCTAAAGATTATTCTTTTGAGGATGACGGTGCCTTTGATCCCATTGAACCGATAAATCGTAATATTTACGGAATCAACAAAGTAGTGGATACCATAATTATTAAGCCGGCAGCAAAGATTTATACTCATTTTCCGCCGCCACTAAAAAGCGGATTAGGAAACTTCTTTAACAATTTAGGTGAGCCTTCCAATATCATAAACAAGACTTTGCAAAAGCAGGGTGATGATGTGGTGACATCAACAGCACGGCTCGTGTTCAATACAACCTTTGGTCTTGGCGGTCTTATTGATATTGCTGACACGATGGATATTGAACAGACGAAAACTGATTTCGGTCAAACATTTCGCGCTTACACTGGCAATGACGGTGCTTACTTGGTGATACCTATTTTTGGCCCATCTTCTATTGTTGATGCGCCCGGGCTTGCCGCTGAGCTGGTCGCTTCTCCTAACACTTATATTGAGAATAACACAGTGCGATATTCGCTTTCTGGTCTGAACGTTGCTCGGGTTCGGGAGTCTTTGTTGGAGACAGGAGAGCTAGTGGATGTAGCAGCTTTGGACGAGTACAGTTTTGTGCGTGATGCTAGAGAAGATTTGCGGAGAAAAACAGTTCCTACAAACGTTTGGGGCGATTCCGAAAATTTCTGGCAATAGTGAGCATCGGGGCGTGGCGCAGCCTGGTAGCGCGCCTGGTTTGGGTCCAGGAAGTCGTGAGTTCGAATCCCACCGCCCCGACCAATATTCACTAAGCGCCCGTAGCTCAACCGGAAAGAGCATCGGCCTTCTAAGCCGGGGGTTGCAGGTTCGAGTCCTGCCGGGCGTGCAGGAAATAATTTAATGGTGGCTGTAGCTCAGTTGGTAGAGCCCCGGGTTGTGGTCCCGGTTGTCGTGGGTTCGAGTCCCATCAGCCACCCCGCCAGCTTTCATTATGTCTGTTATTGTTAGTGATATGACTGTTCATAGGGAATGGGCAATTTATGAAAAACGTAGTGAGTTGGTTTGTGCACCGCTTGCCGTCGTTACGCCGCGTACTGTTAGCCTAACCAGTGGCGACAAAATACCACGTCACCGCGTGTGGCTGATTGTGCAAGAGGAAAGTACACCGCTTGTGGTGGAGGCAAAAGCATATGCAGCCAGTATGGACATTGATATTTTATGGCGTGCCGCTGCTGGGCGTTCTTTGGATGCGGCAACGTTGGCTGCGTGTGTTAATGCTGAAGGAAATGTCGGTACATTAGCGGTAGTGCAAAAAATTATTAATAATCCAGCATATTTTTATCGCAATAGCGGCGTTTTTCAACCGGCGGCGGCAGAAGTGTTGGAAAAAGCTAAAGCCGCCTTGTGTCGCCGTGCCAGTGATGCCAAAGAGGAAGAACAATTATTGACAGAACTGTCTGCTGGGCGAATACCACAGGAAGTGGCTGCCGCCGCTGTTAATTTGTTGATGAGGAAAAACAAAAATACTTCTATTTTTAAGGCGGTCAAGAAAGCTGCCGGCGGTGAGCAGCATATTGCTGAATATTTGGTCAAAATAGGGCTGTTTGCTGACGCGCGGTCATGCTGGGAGGCGATGTTTATTCACAACTGGCCAGCGCCGTCAACAGAGGATAAAGTATCGTTACCGGCGTTACCGTTTTCATCTGCGCGCGCATTTAGCGTAGATGACGCGGGTACTATTGAGGTAGATGACGCCTTTAGTGTGCAAGCAGAAGGTAGTGGCTGGCTTATTGGTTTACATATCGCAGTACCGGCAATGGCGCCGTTATCGGTAGGAGACTACGAGACCATGCGCTTGACGTCCGTATATTTTCCCGATGTCAAACATCCGATGCTATCATCCGAGCAAATTGAGGCGTATTCATTGCATGCCGGTTGTTATTGCCCGACTTTATCGCTGTACTGTCACTTTAATCCGACTACTGGTAACATTGGTGCGCCACAGACACGATTGGAAAAGGTGTTTATCAGCCATAATTTTGCGCTGGAAAATTTTGAACAACAAGTGCCAGCAGCGGTACGTACACAATACGAAGTGTTGTGTACTTTTGCGGCTCATCTGCCGAGTGCCCGCAGAGAAGATGGCACTCGCCTAAATTATCGCATCAGTACTAATCCTCCTGGTGTTATCGCTGATGTGCGCAGTTCAGTAAGTGTTGTTGTGGAAAAATTGATGCGATACGTTAATTCCGTCTGGGCGAAGCAATTGTATAAAAAAGGTGGTTTATTTCGCGCTAATGGCGTGACGATTACTAGACCGTCGTCGACGAAACCGTACGCATGGCTTTCATCACCGTTGCGCCGCTACGTTGATCTTGCCAATCAGCGGTTGTTGCTGTTTTTACTAGGACAGGCACCATCGCCAGCGGTAAATTGGCCGAAACTGGCAAAAATGTTTAACGTGCAGTATGTACATGCGCGTTATTATCAGGATCAAATGGAGCGCCATTGGGTGTTGCGGGCGTTGGCGGATTTGCCAGCAAATACGGTGTTGAAAGCGCAATTGTTGCCGCGCAATCGCATTCGGTTGGAAGGTTACCCGCTCTGTGGTACTTTGAATCCACCTGCTTCCGGAGTATTGGATGAAACGATAGAAGTGCGAGTACGCGATTTGGATTTTTTCGCCCAACGGGCATATTTTGCGCCAGTATGAGCCGTCGTTACGCCGTCGTCGGTCATCCAGTGCGCCATTCCAAGTCGCCGTGGATACACGCACATTTTGCCGAGTGTACTCAGCGCGACATTGTATACGCTGCTTATGCGCCACCGCTTAGTGGCTTTGATGAATTTGCTAGAAATTTCTTTGCTGCCGGCGGGTGTGGTTTGAATATCACAGTGCCGTTCAAACAAGAAGCATTGGCCTTTGCCAGTAGCGCCAGTGCTTTTTCCAAGCGCGCACAAGCGGCTAATGTTTTGGCAGCAAGGAACTCTGGCATTGTCGCTTACAACACTGATGGGGCTGGCCTAGTGAGAGATATTACACATAATTTGAGAGTTGCCATTGCTGACAAACGGTTGTTGCTGATAGGTGCCGGCGGTGCGGCGCGGGCGGTTGCGTTGGCACTGGCAGAAAAAAATCCGGCGAATTTGTGTATTGCCGCCCGCAATACCAAACGAGCGGTGGCGCTTGCGGAAACTGTCGGTGAACACAGTACGATATCGGTACGCGGCATTGCGTTGGCAGATTGTGATGAGCCGTTTGATATTGTGATTAACGCCACCTCGGCAGCATTATCTGGCGAAAAATTACCGTTGTCGTCAGCGGTTTTTGCTGGCGCTGAGCTTGCGTATGATCTAAGTTATGGTAAGGCGGCAAAAACATTTTTACGAGTTGCCAATCAGGCGATTTGTTGTGTTGACGGTGCCGGTATGCTGGCCGAGCAAGCAGCTTTTTCTTTTGCTATTTGGGAAGGCGTGATGCCAATGACGGCTGATGTTATTCGGCAAGTTAAAGGAAATTAATTAGCGAGTTCGTAGTTTAAATTGTTTCGCACAAACTGTGGAGCATGAGAAAAAACTGATTTAAACTGCAATAGCAGGTTGTAATGTAGCAAATGAGGTCGTCGGAAGTTAAAAATTTCGCCGGTTAACTTCGTTGTTTTTTTCGTAGGCGACGCTTGTAGCGGCGAGAAATGCGCCCATCGTCTTCATCATTGTCTTCATCATCGCCAAAAAGCGCACTAAACCAGCTAAGTGATTTGTGTTCTACTGCTTCTTCCATATTTGATTGAGGGGCATTCCAATCGTCGGTCGGCGCTTTCGTTTTTTGATGTTTTTTATTAATTGTAGTGAGTGGTGAGACAGTGGATGGTGGAACGTCGCTTTTTTCTTGTAAGTTAAATGATTCGGAGTTGTTCCAATTGTCTGATGATGTGGCGATTTTTTTCTCACCCATTGTGCTTAATGTTTGATTGATGCGCTTGTTAAAAATAAAAATGATGCCCAGTAACAACATGGGCAAAGACAGCAGTTGCCCCATAGTAAAGCCGCCGATTAAGAAACCAATATGCGCGTCTGGTTCTCGGAATTGTTCCGAAAAAAAGCGTGCTAATCCGTAACCAATGAGAAATGTGCCGACCAAAAATCCTGGTGGCCGGCGGCGTTTCGCCAGCCACAACATCACGGCGGCTAGTACTACGCCTTCTAATAGTGCTTGATATATCGGCGAAGGATGGCGGAGTGAACTATCTATCTGTGGAAATACCATTGCCCATGGCAAATCTGATGAGACCACTCGTCCCGGTAATTCGCCATTAATGAAATTTCCGATGCGACCTAAACCCAGTCCCACTGGTACAAGCACAGCAACGAAATCTATCAACCGCAAAAATGTGCTGCCACTCAGCCGTGCATAAGCCAGCACCGCCAGCATAACGCCGATGAGACCGCCGTGAAACGACATGCCGCCATCCCAGATGTAAAAAATTTGTGTCGGATGGGAAATATAAAAGCTGGCATTGTAAAACAGCACATATCCCAAGCGACCGCCGACAATGACGCCTAAAAGACCGGCAACAGTTAAATCTTCCATAACGATGCGGCGGCGCAAATAGGCAAATGCTGGGGTTTGCAAAAAACGCCAACCCATAAAAAAGAACCAACAAAAAGCCAACAGATACATGATGCCGTACCAATACACAGGCCAGCCGAAAAGGCGAAAAGCGATAGGATCAATTTGCGGATGAATAATCATGTTAAGAGCTGAATCTTAACCTATTTGCGCATTATTAATATAAAGAAGGGTTATTATTAAAAAGCACTTTGCAAGTCTGTTTTTAAAGCTAAAAATGAGGAAGTATTTGTGCGTGGTTTTCTTCTTCGCATTCACATAAGTGAAAAGAATTGTTGGAAAAAAGCACATTTATTATTGTCGATGCACACCGTCTTCGTTTGGTAGCAATGATAATATGCGCGTATATGGTTATTTTTCGTGCTTTGACCATTTTTGCTATTGCTTGGCGCTTTTGTTTGGATGATATTGTCCTTTCTCGGTTGCCGTATTTTTGGTCGCGATTTTGGCGTCGGTGGCGGCGATCAGCAACACCGCCACCGGCGCGCCTGCGAATGGCGCTTGAGCATCTGGGACCAATATTTATTAAATTTGGACAATTATTGTCCACCCGTCCCGATTTACTACCTGCTGAGTATATTGTTGAATTGTCGCGGTTACAAGACCGAGTTCCACCGCATTCAACGGTTGAAATTCGCGCCTCGCTGGAAAATGCTTTGGGATGTACTATCGCTGACGTGTTTAGTGAATTTGACGAAATACCGTTGGGTAGTGCTTCGGTAGCACAAGTGCATCGCGCTCGATTGCAAGGTAGCGGCGAAGAAGTAGCTGTTAAAATTTTGCGCCCCGGTGTGCGCCGACGGATTCAGCGAGATTTGCGGCTGATGCGTAGTTTTGCTTGGTGGGCACAGACTTTGCTCAAACACGGAGAGCGGTTACATCCGCAAGAAGTGGTAGAGGAGTTCGCTCGCCATTTAGGAAATGAAACTCAGTTATTACGGGAGGCTTCCAATTGCACCCAAATTGGCCGCAATTTGGTATCATCACCGTTTATCGTAGCACCTAAAGTACACTGGCCGCTATGCCGCGATGATGTTATGGTGATGGAATACCTGCCGGCGATACCGATTTCCAACCATGCGGCATTACGAGAAGCCGGAGTGGATTTTTCGCGGTTGGCAAAAAACGGGATTGAGTTATTTTTTACGCAAGTGTTTCGAGACAGTTTTTTTCATGCCGACATGCATCCGGGTAATGTTCATGTAGACGTCCAAGGTCGTTTCGTTCTGTTGGACTATGGTATTGTTGGTAGTTTGACGGATTTTGATAAAGAATACTTAGCGCGTAATTTTATTGCCTTTTTCAATCAAGATTATCGCGCTGTGGCACAGATGCACGTAGACGCTGGCTGGACGCCACCAGATACGCCAGTGACCGCATTTGAAAACGACATTCGTGCTGTTTGTGAGCCTATTTTTTCTCGGCCACTCAAAGAAATTTCATTTGGTCGTTTTCTGTTGCAGATGTTCCAAGTTGCTCGTCAGTACAAATTGGAATTACAACCGCAATTATTATTATTGCAAAAAACGTTACTTAACGTAGAGGGAATGGGGCGCGAACTAGCTCCTGACATTAACTTGTGGGATACCGCCAAACCATTTTTGGAAAAATGGGCGCGGCAACAATATAGCACTCGTCGTGTAATCAGCGTTTTACGAGGACAGGCACCTGATTGGTTAGCAGTGGTTAATGATTTGCCGCTGGCAGCACGACTGTTGTTGAGACGGGCAAAGCAAGAATCTTTGGTTAATAACGAGGCGATACGACTTAGCCGTAGCCGTAGTCGTTGGCGTACTGCGGCAATATCTTCTGTGATAGCGCTACTGGTTTGTTTGTCGCTATTATTAGATTAAAAAATGGTAATTCGTCTTGCCGCCCGAAAAAGCCCACTGGCGCAACAGCAAGCGTATACCGTAGCGGCGGCATTGCAGGCGGCTGGAATAGAAGCTGAAATTCGCACTTTTTCCACTACTGGTGATGACATCACTGACCGGCCACTGAGTGAGGTGGGTGGCAAAGAATTATTTGTAAACCGCCTGCGACAGGCGCTACTGGTGGATGAAGCAGATGCTGCTGTGCATTCGCTTAAAGATATGGCGGCAACATCGGATGCGGACTTTTTTTTGGGTGCTGTTGGATTTGCCGAAGACCCGCGTGATGTGTTTGTGGGGCGCCACTATGCGACTTTGGCGCAAATGTCTGATGGTACTTCCGTAGGCACGTGCAGCCCGCGCCGTGCCGCATTATTGGCGAAACAAGCACCGAAGTTGCGTGCTGTCATGATGCGTGGTAACGTGCAAACACGGCTTGCCAAATTGGAAGCAGGCGACTGTGATGCGTTGTTGCTGGCAGCTGCTGGGTTACATCGACTCAATATGAAAGAAATTGTTGGTGAGTATTTGCCATCAGAAATTTTTATTCCAGCACCAGGACAAGGTGTGTTAGCGGTTGAATGTTTGACAGAGCACAAAACATTGCGGCAACAGTTAAATATTATTAATGACAAAAAAACAGCTATTCGTATTCGCGCTGAGCGTGCTTTTGCCGCCGCTATTGACGGTGACTGTCACACCCCTTTGGGAGCACACGCACAAATAATGGCGGGCAAAGTGCATTTGCGAGCGTTTTATGCCAGTGATGGACACTACCGTGCTGCTGAGGCACAAGCACCGTTGCACAGTCCCGAAGAAGCTGGAGAAACGGCAGCACAAATCGTATTGCATCAGTGAAAACTGTTTGGGTTACCCGTCCGCCGGAGAGAGTACAGCAACTGGCTGAAGCACTCAAGAAATATCATTTACGGTCGTGGATTAATTCTGCTATGCGCATTGTTGATATGGATGAGGATGATTCGTTGCGCTGGTTCGCCGTTCAGTCAGCACGTTTTGACATGGTTATTTTTGTCAGTGCCGAAGCGGTATTACGCTGCCGCACCCATCTGTTGCCAAGTCCAACTTTGCCTATGATGCTGCCAATTGGTTCAGGCACTCGTGTTGCAATGGAAAAAGCTGATTATCCTGTGTCATTGTTGAGTGACAATACCATTGGCGACAGTGACGTGCTATTATCGTCGGACAGCTTGCAACCGGAGCAAGTGCGGGAGAAATGTATCGCAGTACTGGGCGGTATAAGCGGTAATGACGAGAAAAGTATCTCGCCACCGTTATGTGAAGCTTTACGGCAGCGAGGTGCACAAGTGACAACGTTTGCCGCATACCGTCGTCTACCGCCACCTTCTTTTTCCGCTAAAGAAAGCGCCACCGCGCAAGAAATGGCGGCAACGGGACAATTATGTGCCGCAGTTGCTTATAGTGGTGATACGGCGCGTCACATGTTGGTAATGACGGCACCGGCAAACGATTGGTTGCGACGGTTGCCACTGTTTGTGATTCATTCACATATAGTGCTTGCCGCCAAAGATATGGGATATTTCTATCCTGTTCTCGCACCAGCAAGCAGTGAAGGTATGGCGGCGGCAATTTCACACTTTGTATCTGGTAAGTTACCCGATACAATCAACGGTTTATAATCTCCGTCATGAGCGACGCCAACACTTCTCCACCACAAAAAAAAGTAGCGCCGCCGCCGTCACGCCAACCGACTGCTGCCAAGCCTAAACGCGGTGGTTTTTTTCGATTTTTTATAGTAGTGCTTTTGCTCGGAGGCGGCGGTTATTACGCGAGTGTTAACGGCTTTCCGCCGTGGGAAGCTTGGCAACTTTCTTCGCACACGCCCGATAAATCAACAAATTTACTGGCGGATGTGCCGGAACAGCTTAGTGTGTTGGAGCAAACGTCTAATGTCATCGCCGTTGATGTGACGGATATGCAGAATATATTGACGGAGTTGCGCAACGAAATCGTGTTACTCAAGCAACAGCAAGTGGTTTTGCAAAGCCGTTTAGCCGAATTGAGTAGCGCACAAGCTTCTGCGTTCCCTATTGATATTCGTTTGCAACTCATCGACATTCAGCTACGACAAAGCGGTGATACCGCTGCCGCTGCTGCCGCACTATTGCAATTGCAAGATGATGAAGGTATTGACGTTCACTGGCTCAGCGGGGAAGTGCGGCGGTTGCAGGAAACACCAAATCGGAAAAAAATTATAACCATCATTAACGATTTGGCTGAAAAAAATGCTACCCATTATCGGCAGACTGATTTAGATCCAGAGGTTACCGAAAGTGGATTTTTGGCTGATGTGCAGGCGATGTTTAAAAATACGTTTAATTTGCGTCGTGTAGAAAATAATGGCAATCTCACCGCCCCACACATAGATGAATTTGCTGTGCGGCAACAGCTGGCACGGCTAGAAATATTGCTCATTGGTAGTCAGCGAGCCCCGTATCAGCAAGCTTTAAACTCCCTTGTTGCCGAATGGAATTTGCCTGTTGATGCTGACCGCAATATTGCGGTTCAATTACAACTGCTGCAAAAATTTGGCGCTCCAATGTATTATCTCAACCTGTAACCGCAAATAATTCGATGAAAATATCTCGCTGGCTCAAAATACTATTTCTTGTTGCCCTTGTTGCTGTGGGCATCGCCGTGGCACAACTGTATCTGCAAGCGCCGGTGCATTTGCGTTTTGGTGGTTGGGAAGCGTCGCCGCCGCTGTCTTTGGCGTTGGTAGTGGTCGTTATTGCGTTGATTGTTGTTGCTTTTTTTATAAAAACGTTGGCTTTTTTGCTGTTACTACCATCACGTATGGCATCATGGGGGCGACAGCGAGCGGTTACACAACGGCAGGAAGCACTGGCTGGCGGCGTGCGCGCTTTGGCGTTAGATGATAGCAAATTGGCACTCAAACACTTTTTGCGTCTTAGCGAGGACAAGCATTCGGATGCGGGGACACACGCTTGGTTGGCGGCGGTGGCGGCAGAAAAGATAGGCGACGTACAAAAGCGCAAACATTTATTGCGGCTGACTGCAAATAGCAGTCCCGCCGAATTGGCGGCGGCAGCAAAGGCGTGTTTGGCTTGTGATGAAGATCGACTCAGTGAAGCCTTTAATATTTTGGCGGCAGCGGGTGCGCCGGGGCATTCTCCGGTGCTGGCGAAGATGTTTTTGGATACGGCGCGGCGGCGTAGTGAATGGCCGGCGGCGTTGGGCGCGGCATATCAATTGCGTACCGTATCACCTTCTGCCAAGTGGAAAAAAGCGGTAATCGACATGGTGCGTCAAGGATTGGATACGATTGATGATGCCGAAAAATTGGAGGATTTTTGGAAAAATCATGTACACGCTGACGAACGTAAGAATGCCGAGCTTCTGTCCGGTTATATTTACGCTTTGCACCGGTTGGGAAATGATAAAAGCGTTGCTGACGCGTTAGAACGTGCAGCAAAAACGAATGGTGAGGCACCAGAAATATTATTAGTTATTGCTGCGTTGGGGAGTCGTAAATTGTGTGAAACATTTTTTACAGCGGGCGAAAAAGGAGCTGAAACGAGCCGTAGTGCAGAGCAAGTATCAGCGATAGCGGCGTTGGCGGAACGGCTTAACTTGTGGGGCAAGGCACGGCGTTATTATCAAATGGCGCATTCGTTGCGCCCTGAATCGCGTTATCTTCAGGCGCTGACCGAATTGGAGAAAAAAATGAAAAGCGCCGAGGCAGGCGATTCATAAAAACCATGCCGGCAAAATCCAACTCGCCGTTGGTAACAATTTGATTCTTTTGCCGTAGTTTTTTGAGACGACGGCTAGCTGTAAATTTTTCCACCACTTTGCCGAAATTCAACGGATTTTTCTTCCATTCCCTGTGCCACCGCATGATTGGTATCTAATTCTTGTTGGGCGGCATAATCGCGTATTTCTTGGGTGATTTTCATAGAGCAAAATTTTGGTCCGCACATAGAGCAAAAATGCGCAACTTTAGCTGACTCTTGTGGCAGCGTTTCGTCATGAAAGCGACGTGCGGTATCTGGGTCCAGACTCAGATTAAATTGGTCTTCCCAACGAAACTCAAAGCGTGCTCGCGATAAAGCGTCATCACGCGCTTGTGCGCCCGGATGTCCTTTGGCTAAATCGGCGGCGTGAGCGGATATTTTGTAGGTGATAATGCCAGTTTTTACGTCATCTTTGTTAGGCAGGCCTAAGTGCTCTTTGGGAGTTACATAGCACAGCATGGCCGTGCCATACCAGCCGATTTGCGCTGCGCCAATCGCAGATGTGATGTGATCATAACCGGGTGCAATATCGGTCACCAAAGGTCCTAGCGTATAAAACGGCGCTTCACAACAGGAGTCCAATTCTTTTTCCATATTTTCTTTAATTAATTGCATAGGTACATGCCCCGGACCTTCAATCATTACCTGCACATCGTTTTCCCACGCGGTTTGAGTGAGCTCGCCCAACGTTTTTAATTCAGCGAATTGCGCTTCATCGTTGGCATCGGCTAGAGCACCCGGGCGCAGCCCATCGCCTAAAGAAAAACTTACATCGTAAGCACGCATGATTTCACAAATTTCACCAAATCGCTCATACAAAAAACTTTCTTTGTGATGCGCTAGACACCATTTAGCCATGATGGATCCTCCTCGCGAAACAATGCCGGTCATTCGCTTTGCTGTGAGCGGCACATAAGCCATCCGCACGCCCGCGTGAATAGTGAAATAATCTACTCCTTGTTCTGCCTGTTCTATGAGCGTGTCGCGAAAAAGTTCCCACGTCAAATCTTCAGCCTTACCGTCTACTTTTTCCAGCGCTTGATAGATGGGAACAGTGCCGATGGGGACGGGGGCGTTGCGGACAATCCACTCGCGCGTTTCGTGAATATTTTTTCCTGTAGACAAATCCATCACTGTGTCGGCACCCCAGCGAATTGCCCAAGTCATTTTTTCAATTTCTTCGCCGATACCAGATGAAACGGCCGAATTACCGATATTCGCATTTACTTTAACTAAAAAATTTCGTCCGATTATCATCGGTTCGGACTCGGGATGATTAATATTAGCTGGAATAATCGCTCGTCCGCGAGCTATTTCATCACGCACAAATTCGGGAGTGACTTCCCGTGGAATGGCGGCGCCAAAGGCTTGTCCACGGTGGGCGTTTTGCACTTCGGCAGCATTGTGGCGCTGGTTTTCACGGATAGCGACAAATTCCATTTCCGGTGTGATAATACCGCGGCGGGCATAATGCATTTGCGTTACGCGAGCTCCATTAATGGCGTTGCGCGGTAGTGGTGGCGTAGGAAAGCGCAAAACATCCAGCCGACTATCGGCCAGCCGAGCGCGACCAAAAGCAGATGTTGGTTCATCTTGAGCAACCGTATCGCCGCGTTCACTAATCCATCCTTCGCGTACACAGGGCAGACCGGCGCGCACATCTATAATTGCTTTCGGGTCAGTATAAGGGCCGGATGTGTCATACACGGTAACCGGTAGATTAATCCGAGTGTCGCCGTTGAGCTCGGTAGGTGACAAGGAAATTTCGCGCATGGGCACGCGTATATCATCGCGGCTGCCAGTTACATAAATTTTTTTTGAATTGGGTAAGGCGTCCAATGCCATAAAATCAGCGCGTGCTTCGGCACCAATAAAGTCTTTTTTTCGAGGTGAGGTCATGAATAAAATCCCATGATGAACAATCTTTTCATTATATAGAAAATTAACAGTTGTCTAATGAAGCCAAGTAATTTGAACGGTTTTTCGATAAGTGTGAATATAAAACTAGCTTATTAATTTGTCATCGTTCGTTGGATTAGTAATGACAAAGCAAAGATTTCAAAAGTATCGACTAGGCAACGCAAAAATAACACAACGGTATTGTCCAAAGTGTTTTACGAACATAACTGTTATTTATAGCATCAGCTTTTTTTATTGTCGTTAGCAATAGCGTTTCGTTGAGACCGAGGGTCGGTACGTAGTAATGGAGAAGTGGATGATGATGGCGTCGGCGTAACTTGAAAAGGTTCAGCTCGTGTTGGTGAATACGGATGTCGAATTAATTGCCAAATTACTATGGTCGCTAACCCCAATAGCAACACCGCCAGCGATGCAAACAAAGCCGAAGGGGTGTGTGTGCGCATGAAAAATCCAACCACTAGAGGCGCTGGCGCCGAACCTAAAGAATACAGCATCATAATCGCCCCTGCTGTCGCCAACAAAGATTGCTCACCAATTTTATCGTTGGCGCGCGCCAAACACAAAGAATACAGCGGAATAAAAAAGCCACCCAACAGCAACGATAAAGCGCATCGCTGCCAAAAACTACCTTCTGTCGTTAGCATTGCTGCCGCCATTGCTGCAACCAATGAGGAAAAAAGAATTATGTAGCGCCTATCCATACGATCAGATAACCAACCCAGCGGAAATTGAATCACTACTGATGCTAACAATGGTGCCGCCATAAAGATAGCGATTTCACCGCGGGAAAAATCCATATCGCGCGCGTACACCGGTCCTAACGCAAGCAATGACGAAAAAACCATGCCCAATATAAGGGCGCCTGCTGCTTCTAGAGGAAATTTCCGCCATACCCGCCATAAACTTAACCGTCCAGCAGCCAATATCGCAGGCTCGCGCTGTGGACCAGCTAGTGCAACCGGTAGCAAAGATAGGGATATTAGAATAGATGAAAGCACTAGTAAAGAAAATTCTGATGGCGGCGCAACATTTAGCAGTAATTGCCCGGCTCCTAGCGCACTCATGGAAACAATCCCGTAAATTGCTAGCAACCGTCCGCGTGTTTGTGCCACAGCATGACCGTTGAGCCAGCTTTCTACCACTACCACAATAACGGCATAAGCATAACCGTGTGCCAAACGTAATGCAGCCCAGGCAACAACTCCCTCGATCAACAAGTGCGCCACACTGATAGCAGAAATGAGCGAAGCAAAGGCCGCAAACATACGGATGCGGCCAACACGAAAAATCATTGATTGGCAGGTTGCCGCTCCCAGTAATAAGCCAACAAAATGTGCCGACATGAAAAAACCAATAGCGCCAGCATCTTCACCAGCGCCAAGCGCCCGCAGTGCCAGCACGCTACCCAGTAGTCCATGCCCTAAGGCCAGCAGTGCCGCTGCGGCTAACAGCGACGCCACGGGTAAAACTCGCAATGCTGGGGTGGATGAAGTCACTATTTAATCAGCACAGCAACGTTGCTGATTAATTACATTTAAAACGCCTTTATGGACTCTCAGATTACCGCTCCAGCAGAATTTTCTGCTTTAGGGTCGTTTTCTTTTTGAATAAAATCTTCACGTGACATACCAAGCCGTAATGCAATTGGACCGCTGATTAGAACCGACGAATAAATACTAGAAAAAATACCAATTGTTAGTGCAAGCGCAAATAAAAATAATGCATCTCCACCGAAAAAGAGCATAGATAATACTGCTAATTGCGTGGAACCGTGGGTGATAATCGTGCGTGCCCATGTTTGGCTAATTGCGCTGTCTAAAGTGTCAATGGGACTATTAAGACGGCGTTGTCCTCGGAAATTTTCGCGAACACGGTCAAAAATTACCACCGTTTCATTGACGGAATAGCCTAAAATGGCGAGTATTGCCGCTAGTACTGGTAGATTAAATTCCCACTGAAAGAGCGAAAACAGGCCGAGAATAAACACTACATCATGCAAGTTGGCAACAATCGCACCTACCGCCATTCGCCACTTAAATCGCATGGACAGATACATCATAATTCCCGCCACCACGCACAGCAACGCCAGTGCACCGGCAATAAACAATTCATCGCTTACTTGTGGTCCTACATATTCTAATCGCCGTAGCGTGACGTCAGTGTCCACTTCGCGCAAAGCCTCCAGCACTCGCGAAGAAAGCTCCGAACCGTTTTCTCCTGGTGGCGCTTTAATGATGAGTAATCCGTCGCCGCTTTGCTGGATTGGCGCGTCCGCGAGTCCAATATTGGCCATGGACTGACGTACTGTAGCAATTGCTGGCGGGCGCTCAAAAGCGGTTTCAATTACCGTGCCGCCAGTAAAATCAATGCCGAAATTGAGTCCGCGTGCCCCCAGTGACACGATACAGATAATCAAAAAAATGGCTGACAGCGCGCCGGTGTAGCGGCGATATTTCATCAGCGGCAGTACTCTTTTAAGATTGAGAATGCGCAATCCCAAAGACAGTGATTTGGCGTGACGTCGTTCAAATGCGAGATTAACTAGCGAACGTGAACCTTGCACTGCCGAGAACATGGATGTCAAAATGCCAAAACACAGGACGACGGCAAAGCCACGTACAGGACCGGAGCCAAAAGCAAACAGAGCTATGCCGGCGATTAATGTTGTCACATTGGAATCAATAATGGTAGTGAAGGCGCGTTCGTAGCCAGTGTTAATGGCGGCGAGTGCTGACTTGCCGGCGTCCACCTCCTCGCGAATGCGCTCATTGATAAGTACGTTGGCGTCAATCGCCATGCCTAGCGTTAGCGCAAAACCGGCCAAACCGGGCAGCGTCAGTGTTGCACCTGCCAGTGCCAGCAGCGCAGTCAGCATGATTAAGTTAGCCAGTAGCGCACCGACTGAAATCATACCGAAAGCGGCGTAATAGGCAGCAATAAAAAAGGCGATGGCAGCAAAGCCTCCAATAACCGAATTAATGCCGCGACGAATGTTATCAGCTCCCAGTGAGGGACCGACGGTGCGTTCTTCTACAATCTCCAACGGTGCTGCCAGCGCGCCGGAGCGTAACAACAATGACAATTCCGCCGCTTCGGAGGCACTCATGCGTCCGTGAATAATAAAACTGGCGTACAGCTCTTCATTGATTACTGGTGCGCTGATAACTTCGGCACTATCTTTGTCCAATAACAAAATTGCTAACTGTTGCCCAACCCGCGGGCGAGTGTAGCGCTTGATTTTTTCGGCGCCTGCCGAATCCAGCGATAAATGTACTGCCGGACGATTATTTTGGTCATAGGTTGGACGTGCATCAGTAATGTTGTCGCCACCGATAACGACTTGTCTTTCCAACAGCAACGGGTCGCCGTCGCGATCATAAAATAATTCTGTACCTGCCGGTGGACGCCCACGTTTGGCGCGGCGTATCACGGCCTCGGACGCTGTCTTACTTTCGTCTACGCCGCGTAATTCCAGTGCTGCTGTTCTCCCCAATACTTTTTTGGCTTGTGCCGTATCTTGTACACCGGGAAGTTGTACAGCAATACGGTCAGCCCCTTGGCGAGTGATAACCGGTTCGGCGACTCCCAATTCATCTACCCGGTTGCGCAGTGTTTGCAAATTTTGCTGCATTGTAAGGTCAATAATTTCATCCATCGCGGTGGGAGTGAGCGTAAAGCGCATCGTTGATGACGATTCATCAGGTGGCAGCAAGTCGCGAAATTTATCTTCAATAATGGCCAGCACTCGTTCGCTACTGGCGGTAGTGGTTTCCACCACAATGGCACCTTCTTCAATGCGGATGCGGGCGCCGGTATCGGACAGCGCGTTTTTCATTTCACCGGCAATACCGTTGAGGCGTTTTTGTGCGGCAAAATCCAAGTCCACTTGCAACAAAAAATATACTCCCCCGCGTAAATCCAATCCTAATGCCAGCGGTTCGGCGCCGACGGAGCGCATCCACGCTGGTGCAGTGCTGGCGGTGTTGTAGGCTACTACATAGCGCCCGCCGAGCGCTTCGGCGATGACGGCTCGAGCGGCAACTTGATCTTCGGATTGTTCAAAAACCGCCTGCACCACACCGTTTTGCAAAGACAAATGGGAAGCAGATAAGTTGGCTTCGTTCAGTGCTTTACGTATGGTGCCCAACGTGGCGGGCGTGTTCGCTGCACCACTACCGGCACGTACTTGAATTACTGGCGATTTAGAATACGCTGAGGGTAGGGCATAAACGGAGGCAATCATGATGAGCAATGCCACCATCGTATGCTTCCATACTGGAAACCGTGACATGTACTGTTATATTTTTTCTATGGAACCGGCAGGCAACAGCGATTGAATGGCCTGCTTTTGAAAAGCGATTTCAACTTTTCCCGTATTGATTACTACGACGCCGTCATTGATTTTAGTGACTTTGCCAAAAATACCGGAACTGGTTACCACTTCGTCGCCGACCGACAACGCTGCCAGCATATTGCGATGAGCTTTGGCGTTTTTTTGTTGTGGACGAATCAGCATAAAGTAAAAGATGATGACAATTAAAATTAGAGGTAAAAAGCTTGTCAGTGCGCTTCCTTCTGGTGCCGCCCCACTTTGTGCATAAGCAATATCAATCATGTTTGAATACTCCGTAAAAAATTAATCCTACATTGTATCAAGAGCCGCCTGTTTGACGGCAGTTAGGACGAAGACGGAAGTGCTAATAAGCGTGCTACGTGGCGGGCAAGCATGTCGGTTTCGATATTGAGCGCTTCGTTAGCCGTCAGTTGCCCCAACGTAGTTGCCGACAAGGTATGCGGAACTAAATTGACAAAAAAACAATTTTTATTTACATCACAAACGGTTAGCGACACGCCAGCCAAGGCGACTGCGCCTTTTTCCGCCAGCAATGGCAACAACGCTGGCGGCGGTACCACTCGCCAGCGTTGTCCACCAGCACCATCTTCTTCAACAACATCAATGTGGGCGATTCCTTCCACATGCCCAGTAACAAAATGACCACCTAATTTATCCCCTACCGCCAACGCTTGTTCTAAATTTACTGCGGTACCGTTTTGCCATGGTGTGCAACGTCCCAGCGTTTCAGCGGATAAATCAACGGTGAAACAGTCGTTATTAATTTCTATGGCAGTTAGGCAGGTGCCATTAACGGCGATACTGTCGCCTACTACAGAACTTTGCAGCCAGTCGGTGGGAGTGCATACACGCAATCGCGCACCGCTGCCTGCAGGAATAAAAGCGTCAATGCGCCCAATAGCAGTGATAATACCAGTGAACATTTTGACGATATTATTCCATGCGTCACAAGTTTTTGGAAGTTGGATATCCCAGTGGAAAATGCTATAGATAAGCAGGACGAAACTCACAAGTTATTCGTGAGTAAGTAGAAAAATTGTGTTGTTATGCTAGGACGTATTTAAAAATGTATTTTATTACAATATAGAAACACGTAGCGAGTTGGTTGGGCTAGGCAAAGATTTAAAAATGGGAAGAAATAAATTATTTTTGGAGAGCAGAGAGTTCTCCCAATGGCAGCTGGAATTTCTCTAGCTTGTGATTTATTAAATCAGCATGAGCTGTCGATTTTATAGATTGCCGCGTTCCATTTCATCAGCGATGTGATCTGCTTGCCGAATGGCCAGTGCTACGATAGTAAGCGTTGGATTTTCGGCACCACCGGTGGTGAACTGACTACCGTCGGATACAAACAAATTGTCAATGTCATGCGCCTGCCCCCATTTGTTGACAACGCCGTCGCGAGGGCTTGCCGACATGCGGTTAGTCCCCATATTATGCGTGGACGGATACGGTGGTGTTTCTACTACTTTGCGGGCGCCTACTGCTTCATAAATCGCGCGCCCCCGACCATAGGCATGATTGCGCATGGCCGTGTCGTTTTCGTGGTCATCAAAATGTACGTGGGGGATGGGCACTCCGTAATGATCTTTTTCACTAGGATGCAATGTCACACGGTTGCTTTCTTGTGGCATGTCTTCGCCGACCAGCCACATGCCAGCCATATTTTGAAAACTATCCATCAGTTCGGAAAATTTTTGTCCCCAGCCGCCCGGATTCAAAAAAGCGGCCATAAATGGCAGACCTAAAGACAAAGTTTCTAGCTCGTAACCACCGGCAAAACCGCGCGCCGGTTCGTGTCGCGCCTCATCAGTGCAAATGCCGGCCATTGTCGTGCCGCGAAACATGTTTACCGGCTGCTCAAAAATCGCATATACCGATCCTGTCATGTGACGCATGTAATTGCGTCCTACTTGTCCCGAAGAATTGGCCAATCCGTCTGGATATTTGGCGCTTGCCGAATGTAGTAGTAAACGCGGGCTTTCAAAAGCATTACCGGCCACACACACCAATCTTGCCGACTGCCGATGTAGGTTTCCGTCTTTGTCGTGATACAAAACGCCGTCTACCTTGCCGACCGCGTTGTGAGTAATTTGCACTGCGTGCGATTCGGGGCGCAATTCAAAATGACCGGTGGCAATCGCCTTGGGAATTTCAGAATACAGTGTGGACCACTTTGCTCCCGTGCGACAACCTTGAAAACAAAAACCCAGTTGGCGACAGGCGCCGCGCCCATCTCGTGGTTGTGAATTAACGGCCATTCGACCAGTATGTACATTTTTATACCCCACTTTTTTGGCACCGGCTTCAAACACTTTGTAGTTATTGCTACCGGGCAGTCCCGGAATGCCGTTTGTGCGTGTGACACCCATTTTATTTTCGGCCTTGTCATAAAAAGGTTCTAACTCCGACAGTGTGAGTGGCCAGTCAAGCAAGTTAGCGCCGGTGATATCGCCATATGTGGTTTTAACAGAAAATTCATATTCTTGGAAGCGCAAACTGGCACCCGCCCAGTGATAAGTAGAGCCGCCAACTGTTTTGCATATCCACGCCGGCAAATTTGGAAAGTCTTTTGCCACTCGCCAGTTACCAGAAGTCGTTCGTTTGTCCAGCCAAGTTGTACGCCCAAACATCTCCCACTCGTCATTGACGAAATCAGTCCGCCAGTTAAGGTGCTTACCCGCTTCTAAACACACCACATCTACACCGCGCTCGGCCAATTCGTGGCACAAAGTGCCGCCGCCGGCACCGGAGCCGATAACTACCACTACATTATCGTTATTCTTATCAAAAATTTTCATGTGTCTCTCCTCATTCTCTTTAATATTATTTAATCCAGTTAATATCGTTGAAACCGCGATCTAAATAACCACCGTGCGGAAATGATGGTCCTTGATAGCCAAAATATTTCCACACTTCGGGAATGTTGTATAAACCTACTACAGTGTGACCGCGCACGGTTTTAAAAAACGGACTGCTGGTAATTTGTTTTAGTGATAACACTTGATCATCCGCGGAAATTTCGCGAAATGGTTTGGGATAGGCGGCGTTAAGTTGTGCTACGCCCTCACTCAGCAACTTATTGAGCGCGACATCTCCTTTTGCCTTGTCTAGAAGTCCTTGTGCGCAAGCGCGATAATAGTCATGTGGTACTTGCTTGTGTGGGTACATTGCGTAACAAACCTGTGCTAAATCTTCCAAGAGGTCGTCTCCGGCCGCAAAAGCAAAATTTGGCGTCAGCGTGTAAGCTGCCGTGCCAGTCAAAAGTAAGCTGGCACCGCGTATAAAATCACGGCGACCGGTGTTGTGGGTGTTTTGTGTCATATGAAGGCCTCCTTAAAACTTATCTATTGTGAATTTGACAACAATTAGCAATATCGCCCGTGACGCTGCAAAATTTCAATTTTGTAGTCGTCTGGATCCTGCAAAAAAAAGAAGCGTGCCATAAGGGCGTCGTCGCGAAAAAAATCTTTAATGGGTGTCGGCTCAAAACCACCCGTCTGCAACCGTTGATGTTCGGCGTCCAGATTTGCTACCGACAGTGCTAAATGCCCATAACCATTGCCCAATTCATAATCGCAATCTTGGTTGTGATTGTGGGTGAGTTCTAGTTCAAAACTGGTTTCTTCGTTGCGTAGGTAAGCTAACGTAAAGCCTTCAAAGTCAAAACGAGCAGCCACGGACAATTGCAATGCCGCTTCATAAAAAGCCAATGAGCGGGGTAAATCCCGTACTCGCACCATAGAGTGAATGATTTTCATGGCAATTCCTCTCTTTGCATTGGTTATAACAATACAATGATTATTTATAGCATAAAAAGATAAAAAGCTAGAGCTTTCGTGGTTACAACGGAAAAAAATTAAATTACCTGTTTGGTAGACGTTAGTGCAAGCGTTGATCTGATTACTTTACAAATATTCAACTTCTATAAAACAGCAATCAAAATCATTGACACTAATCACGTCGTGATGAACTCCTTTTTTTCGGAAATAAGGAACGCCTTTGGAGAGTTCGCTGCGCTTTATGGTGCCATCGGGATGTTGTATCTCTAACGTGCCGGTGAACATCGGAATGACACAGTAGTCATGTTCATGAATGTGTATGCCAGTACGATAACCTTGTTCAGGAAACCGCCACTCTGTAACTCGAGTCCGAGTATTTTCAATCAAGATTGTGCCGATAGCATTGCCTTTTGTACTCATAGTCAATTACTCCCGAGTGAGTCAAAATGGGCTGCGGATAATTGCAATATTGGTCCTTGAAAAGTTAAAGCGTGGGGGGAATCCTTCGCTCGCAACCCAGTGTGAATAATTTTCATAGAAAATCCTTTTTTTATTTTAATATCATACTACAAAAAAATACTACCGTTCTTTTGCATGCTTTTTTAGCTGTAATGCGGCTCAGGTGTTCGTTCAGAATTTATCATCTGTTGTTAGGATAGCTTATATTCGAAAAGGTATATTAAGGTTTTTAATGTATCTTTATAGCTAAAAAGTTTGGAGTTATTTCAATGACAATTAACGATATTAATAATCAAAATTTACTTAAGGCTGCTGGCTTTGTTGGCGGTGAATGGGTGCAAGCTGACGATGGCGGCACATTGACGGTTGATAATCCCGCTACCGGCGGCATCATCGCACGAGTCCCCGCGATGGGCGAGGCAGAAGCGCGCCGAGCTATTATGGCAGCTGAATCGGCATGGCCGTCGTGGCGTGCTAAAACCGTTAAAGAACGTGCTGCCGTACTGATGGCGTGGCACCAATTGCTATTAGAAAATGAAGAAGATTTGGCGCGACTGATGACCTTGGAACAAGGCAAGCCGCTGGTCGAATCACGTGGTGAAGTGCGGTACGGCGCGTCTTTTGCGCAATGGTTTGCCGAGGAAGCAAGGCGCGACGGAGGCGACATTGTGCCGGCTCCACGCACCAATACGCAAATACGGGTGACGCGTGAAGCAGCAGGTGTGGCGGCGATGATTACGCCGTGGAATTTCCCTATTGCAATGCTTACTCGCAAAGCGGCACCGGCACTTGCTGCCGGTTGTACGGCAGTGATTAAACCGGCTAGTCAGACACCATTGTGCGCTATTGCGGTAACGGCATTGGCGCAACAAGCAGGCGTGCCAGCGGGAGTGATTAATTTAGTACTCGGCAGCGGTACGGTGATTGGAAGTGAACTCTGTGCCAATCCAGCGGTGCGAGTGTTGTCGTTTACCGGTTCTACCGAAGTGGGGCGTATTTTGGCAGCTCAATGCGCGCCGACAATTAAAAAACTGGCGCTGGAATTAGGTGGTAACGCGCCGTTTATTGTTTTTGATGATGCTGATGTGCCGCGCGCCGTGCAACAGGCGATGCTGAGTAAATTTCGCAATGCAGGCCAGACATGTGTTTGCGCCAATCGCATTTACGTTCAAAACGGTGTTTATGATGAATTTATGGCGTTGTTCAAAGAACGTATCATGGCGCTCAAAGTGGGTAACGGTATGGATGACGGTGTGACTATCGGTCCACTTATTGATGGTGCGGCGGCGAATAAGGCGGCGCAACATGTGGACGATTGTGTGCAAAAAGGGGCAAAGGTTCTTTGTGGCGGTAATGCATTGGGCGGTAATTTTTATGCTCCAACGCTGTTGAGTGATGTGTGCGATGATGTCTTGCCGTGTTGTGAGGAAACATTTGCGCCGGTGGCTCCGGTGTTTCGTTTTACCGATGAAAATGAAGTTATTAAGAGGGCTAACGATACGATATATGGGTTATCGGCATATCTATGCACTCGCGATTTGGGACGTGCCATGCGCGTCTCAGAAGCGTTGGAGGCGGGTATTATCGGAGTTAACGAGGGCATCATTTCCAGTGAGGAAGCGCCGTTTGGTGGCATTAAGCAATCCGGTATGGGTCGTGAAGGTGGCACTTATGGAATGGAAGAGTACACTGAAATTAAATATACATTATTGGGTTTTTAAGGCGTGGTTAAATAAATTTTTGCGCCGAAATACGCTTAGTACTCTGTTAAGATTAGCGGCTGCGCCCTTCCAGCCAAAACAAAGACGATACCGCACCACCGCCAATCGCAGCCATGGCAAGTATGGCAGGACCTGCTAATTCTAGCGCTTCGTCTGAAGCATATTGATAAACAACCGTTGCTAGTGTTTGGAAATCAAAGGGGCGCAAAATGAGTGTCATGGGCAATTCTTTAACGCCTTCCAAAAACAGCATCAGCACAGCAATGGCTGCTGCTGGGCGCAAAATTGGCAAATGCACGGTAAAAAAGGCACTTAATGCGCTTTTTCTGGCTAACCGCGTCGCTGCGTCTAATTGTGGAGAAATGTTAGCCATACCGGTTTCCAACGCACCGGTAGCAATAATAAAAAAACGTGTTGAACAAGCGATGATTACTAATCCTAATCCACCGAATAACAAATTTTTGCCAATGACAGAAGAAGTAGCCAGTGCTAACACGAAAAAGCCTTGGGCTAGTACTGTCCCCGGTAGGGCATAACCGGCTTGTGCTAAACGTGCTAATGGTTGCATTAGTAGACCGCGACCATTTTGTCTTTTGTCAAGCACGAACAATGCTGCCAGTGCGATAAGCAACACGGCTGTCCCCACTGCTAGCCACAGGCTACCACTGAGGCCATCGACAAAAGATACACGCCACAAATGGGCGGGAGTTTTCCAAGTAAGAAAGGCAAACCATGTTACGGGTAAGGCAAAACCGGTCACTGCGGGCAGTAACAACAGCCCAGTACAGCAATGTGCCTGAAACCCGCGCAAAACAGTAGTGGCATCACAAGCAAAGCGGCGGTCACACAGTGACGCATATTGACGTTGTTTTTTGCGACCTTGTTCTTCTATTGCCAGCAGTCCAAGTACTAGCAGCATAATGAGTACTGCTAGGCGGCAGGCCGCATACAAATCTCCGCGGTTGAGCCACAAATCATAAACCGCCAATCCAATGGCGCGTACGCCATAGTGTTCGGCAATGGCAATGTCATTCAATGTTTCCATCAGCGCCAATGTTGCGCCCACCATCACTGCTGGGCGAGCCAGTGGCCATAATACGAGTCGACAGGTTACCAGTGGCGAGTATCCCATCAGGCGGGCGGCACTTTGAATATGGCAGGATTGTTGTTTGAGTGCAGCGCGGGCGAAAAGATAAATATAAGGATAAACCGCTAGTGCTGTCACCACACAAGCTCCCATCATGCCGCGAATAGAAACGCCAAAATAGTCAAAAAAATGTGAATAAGCGTAACCGAGCACATAGGGAGGCAATGCTAAAGGCATAAATAGCGCCCAAGTGACAATTTTGTCGCCAGTGAAGCGATACATAACCGTAATCCAGGCGGCAGGCAGAGCGATAAGCATCGCTAGCAATACAGAACCACCGGCGTATAGGGCGGTTTGTAACGCATAATCGATAAGTGCTGCCGCTGAAACAGATTGATGCGCTCCGGGGCCAAACAGTGCGCCGCCAACAACGCCTAAAATGGGTGCTGCCATCAGCGCGATAATTGCTAGTGCTCCCAACCGAAATATAGGAGCACGCAAACGCAAAGAAAAACGGCGATTTCGAAGAAATAGCGGCAGGCTGATATTCACCGGTTTCTTTTGCGGCGCTAAACTTGTTTAGTTAGCGGTTGAAATTAACTTCCTCTACTAATTCGGATGCACGCTGCCGTAGTGCAGAGTCGTCAGTAGTGGGAAGGGCGTTTTGCATTTGTGTTCGGTAAGGTTCTAGCATATCAGGATAGGGGATGTCATCACGTACTGGGAATTCAAAATTTTGTGAGGCAAAAATTTTCTGTCCCTCAGCACTTACTAAAAAGCGCATAAAACGCAGGGAAGCATCTTGGTTTGGTGCGTTTTTGGCTAGCGCCATGCCGGTAATGTTGATATGTGGTTGTGTTGGCAACACCATACGTACATTTTCTTGCAGTTGTTTCCGTTCGTCGTCGTCGGCACGATTAATTAAATTGAAATAATAATAAGAATTGGCTATGCCAATGGCGCAAGTGCCGGTTGCTACATCTTGAATTTGTGTGCGATCTTTGCCTTGTGGCTGGCGGGCGAGATTGTTGTGAACACCTTGTAGCCACGCTTCGGTTTTTTCTTCACCAAGCCGAGAGAGCATGTCGGCAAACAAAGCAATATTGTAAGCGTGCGTGCCGCTACGCAAACACACACCTTTATATTCGGGCATCGCCAAATCAACATAATTTTGAATGTTTATGTTAGGTGCCGTAAATAGTGCGCGCACCCGCTTAGTTATAGTGAACCAATTATTACCGCGATAGTTGGCGGGGACGGCTTGGTTTAACTTGTCATCTACTACTGGTGCGGTGAGTCCTGATTTAACAAAATCCAGTAACTGATTTTTAACCAAAATAACATCTGCTGGCGAAGCGTCGCTCTCAGCTTTGAGGCGTTCCAGCAAACCTTTTTTGATAAATAAAACTTTCACTTCATCACCACTTTGTTTTTCGTAAGCGGCAATGATGGGTTGCATAAATACTTCTTGTCGGTCGGTGTACAAATTGATTTGTCCCGCATGGGCGGTTGTTGACAGCAGCAAAGTAACGGCAATGATGAATTTGGTGTAATGTGACATAAGGCAGTTTCTAAATGCAATACAATGAAAATGATAATCATTATCATTGTATTAGAAATAAAAACACCATGTCAAGTAGCTGTGTTGCCCGAGACAACAAAAAGTGTGAAGCAGGTACAAAATAATGGTAATTTTGACGAAGGCACAAAATGTTACAAAACTGCATTACGCATTGTTATTTGCACATTTTATAGAATACAAAAAAAACGACACGCTATAATCCCACCGTAATGTCACCACCTGCGCCTATTAAAAAAGTGCCCAAGAATTTTGAGGCAGCGTTGCACGAATTAGAAAGCATGACGGCAGCGTTGGAAAACGGAGATGTGCCGCTGGATAAAGTGGTGGCAGCTTGTGAACGGGGAGCTGTATTGATTTCTTTTTGTCGTTTTCAACTAGAAACGGCGCGGGGGAAAATTCAACAACTAGAAAAACAATCGTTAATTGATAAGGACAATGTTGACGGCTGACTATCGTTTTTGGTTTGCGGAAATTAACGGTCGCGTGGAGCGGCGATTGGAAGAAATTATGCAACAACCGGCGCCTGAGCTATTGCAAACGGCAATGCGTGATGCGGTACTGGCTGGTGGCAAACGGTTGCGCCCGGCGATGGTTATGGCTGTTGCCGACGTTGATGGTGCGCCCGCTGACTCATTAGCACTTGCATTGGAAGCGGGTTGTGCTTTGGAGTGCTTACATTGTTATTCTTTGGTGCACGACGACTTACCTTGCATGGACAACGCTGACACGCGGCGTGGACGACCATCATCTCACCGTGCGTACGGTGAAGCTATGGCGCTTTTGGCGGGTGATTGCCTACAAACATTGGCATTTTCTATCGTTGCGCAAAGCGGTTTGCCGGTGGCGGCAGTTGCTTTGCTAGCGGCAGCGGCTGGTAGTAAAGGCATGGGTGGCGGACAAGCGCTGGATTTGCAAGCTGTAGCTGCAGATGAAGTTGCATTAAGATGTATGCATGAGATGAAAACTGGTGCCTTGTTTTATTGTGCCTTACAGCTGGGACTTTTGTGTCGCCGAGAACAAGATGCGCGGTTGGAAGCGTTTGCGTCTCCTTTTGGTCTGTTGTATCAAATTGCTAATGATATTAAAGACGCGGCGGTAGACGCTGCCGGCGGTAAACAAACTTACGTCACCGTGTTGGGAGAGTCAGCGGCGCAACAGCGTGCTGCTGACTCTCACGAAGCGGCGCATCGGGCGCTGGAAGGAAAGTACCCGTTGTTGGCTGTTATTGCGGATGATGTGTATGCGGGGGCGCGAGTATGATTAGAGTACCGAAGTGGTTGAAGCGGACGAACCGTATTCCGGTCAAAAAACATGGTATTGCGTTGGCGATGTTTGATGAAGATGCCGTGAGTGCCGTTCGCCGGTTACAAAAAGCTGGGTTTGAGGCCTATGTGGTGGGCGGTGCGGTGCGTGATTTATTGCTTGATATTGTGCCCAAAGATTTTGACATTTCTACCAACGCCACGCCGACCGAAGTACGCCGTCTTTTTCGTCGTTCACGTATTATTGGACGGCGGTTTCAAATCGTACATTTGTATTTTTATCGTGGGAAAAAAATGCGTATTATTGAAGTTACTACTTTTCGTGCCGACGGTGACGAAGTTATCAGCGATGAAAATAGCGGCCGAATTTTGCAGGATAACTTATTTGGTAGCGCATCCGACGATGCCGTGCGTCGTGATTTTACTTGTAACGCTTTGTTTTATGAACCGACGACGGAAAATATTATTGACTATACTGGTGGCTATGACGACATTCGCCGAGGGCGTTTGCGTCTTATCGGCGCGCCGGCTATTCGTTTCAGACAGGACCCAGTGCGGTTATTGCGAGCGTTACGGTTGGGAGTTAAGCTCAATCTCACTATTAGCCAAGCTACGCAAAAAACGTTTGCGCTTTACGCGCCCTTGCTCACCGCTATCACGACATCGCGCTTGTTTGATGAATTTGCAAAAATCATCAATTCCGGTGCGAGCGCCAACATTATTCAACGGTGTGCCGAATGCGGCATTACCGACCACATTTTGCCCGCAGTGTCTTCTGGCGGTGATTTTTTTATGAATGCGCTTAAAAAAGCCGACCTCCGGCATCAAAGCGGTAAGGACATATCTTTGTCTTTCATCATCGCGGCGCTATTTTGGATGCCAGTGAGATGTCGCTGGCTTGCCTTGCAACAAGAAGGAATGCTAAGTGTTGCTGCTATGGAGCAGGCGTTGGAAGCGGCAAACTTTCCCGCCAACAATATTGTGCCGCGGCGCGTTGTTGCGCGCGCAGTGGATTTATATTTTTTGGTGGCGCGTTTTGTAGGAAAGGTTACTTTACGTCGTACCCGTGGCGTGTTGCGAAACCCGCTATTTGATCGCGCGATTGCTTTTGGTACTCTGTGTGGTGGTGATATTGAGCCAGAAGTGGTGCAATGGTGGAGTGATTATCAATTAGCCGGCGACGATGAGCGCAAAACGATGATTGCTACTAAAAACCCAGGCACACCAAATCGTTGACTTGTGCTTACATTGGGCTGGGAGGTAACGGGAGGCGTGCGGCGCGTGATGTGCAGTTGGCAGCAAAACGGTTGCAATTGTTGCCCGGTGCGCGATTGGCGGCGGTGTCGTCGTTATACACGAGCGCTCCACTAGACTGTCCCGGGCGGCAGGCGCGATATTGCAATGCGGTTGTGCAATTGCAGACCGTTCTTCCGCCGGGGCGACTTTTTCGTTTATTGCAAGTGGCGGAACGCCGCATTCAACGCCGCCGCCGCCGCCGTAATGCCCCGCGCCGTATTGATATGGACTATTTATTGCATGGCAACGCCCGCCTGCGTCACCCGAAATTAACACTGCCACACCCGCGCATGTATCGGCGCGGTTTTGTGTTATTGCCGTTGGCGGATATTGTCGGGGACGATTTTTCTAATATACGCGGTGCGGAGGCTTGTATTAACGGGTTGAGCCGCTGCTACAAACAGGATGTGCGACGGTTATGAACAGCGCAATTTTTACATGAGTACTATTTTGGCCGTTGATTCGGGTGGGCCGATGTTTTCTGCTGCTTTGTGGTCGAACGATGAGGTTATTCAACAAAAGGTTGTTGACAAAACGCCGCATTCCGAACACGCATTACCGTTAGTAAGGCAGTTATTGGCGACTGTGGAAATGACTTTAGCACAATGCGACGCCTTTGCTTTTGGTGCCGGACCTGGGCGATTTTCGGGTTTGCGCTTGGCTTGTGGGCTGGCGCAGACATTTGCGTATGCTTCGCAGCGCCCGCTAGTAGCAACGCCGTCATTGGCGGCATTGGCACAAGCAAATTACGGTGAGACGGAAACGGCAGCGTATGCTGCATTGCCAGCGCATCGTGGACATCTTTATCTGGCATTGTGTCAGCAGTACGATGGGCGCTGGCACAATTCCCGTCCACAATTGCTGGAAGTCGGTGCAGTCAAAATAAACCGTCGCCGGCAGCATTGTTGTGGTGAGGGTTTTATGCGCTATTTGTCAGCAGCGGGAACGCTGAATACGACCGCGCCATATCCAACCGCGGCTGCCGTGGCGACAATAGCTGCAAATATGTTGATGCACGAAGAAACAACGGATGTGCTTGCCGCCACGCCGCTGTACGTCCGTACACAAGTGGCACAAACCATCGCCGAACGGCAAAAATCGAGGAAATCAAAACACCAGTAACCATCGTTACCAAGTGATAAAATATCGCTTGTATTTATTAATTTATTTTGAAGGAATAAGCACATGTTTTCAAAAAATGTAACAATTGCCACATACGATTCTGAATTATGTGCTGCTATGGAAGCTGAACGGCTGCGACAAGAGTCTCACATTGAACTTATTGCTTCGGAAAATTTTGCCTCGCCGTTAGTTATGGAAGCACAAGGCTCGGTGCTGACTAACAAATATGCTGAAGGCTATCCGGGAAAGCGTTATTACAGCGGCTGTGCTCATGTGGACGAAGTTGAACGGTTGGCTATTGAGCGGGCAAAAAAGTTATTTGGCGCGCCTTTTGTCAATGTTCAGCCACACTCCGGTTCGCAGGCGAATCAAAGCGTATTTGCCGCTGTGCTCAAAGCAGGCGACACTCTTCTCGGTATGTCCATTGCTCAAGGTGGTCATCTCACACACGGTGCAGCAGTTAACCAAAGCGGCAAACTGTTCAACGCTATCGGTTATGGCTTGCACCCAGAAACTGAAGATATTAACTATGAAGAAGTCGCGCAATTAGCCGAAGCACACAAACCTAAGCTTATTATTTGTGGGGCATCTGCTTTTTCAAGACAGATTGATTTTGCTCGTTTTCGTGCTATTGCTGACTCCGTTGGCGCGTTGTTATTAGCCGATATTGCTCACTATGCGGGGTTAGTCGCCGCTGGCTTGTACCCTAATCCTGTGCCGCATGCTCACTTTGTTACCACTACCACGCACAAGACGCTGCGTTCGGGGCGGGGTGGTATGGTAATGTGGAGTGATGACGCTTATACTAAAAAAATTAACGGCGCGCTTTTTCCGGGATTGCAAGGTGGACCACTTATGCATGTTATTGCTAGCAAAGCAGTGGGCTTTAAAGAAGCGATGGAACCATCATTCCGAGAATATCAAAAACAAACAATAAGTAACGCTCGTGCTATCGCAAAAACTTTAATGGACGGTGGTTTGCGCGTGGTCTTTGGTGGTACCGACTCACACATCGTTCTGGTGGATTTGCGTGGACTTAATGTCACCGGCACGGTCGCTGCTGACGTCTTGGATGTTGCTCACATCACGCTCAATAAAAATTCGGTTCCCAATGACCCACAGCCGCCGATGGTGACTAGCGGTGTCCGTATCGGTTCTCCAGCAGCGACGACACGTGGTTTTGGAGAAAAAGAGTTTCGGCAAACTGGTGAATTTATTTTGCGAGTATTGCGCGCACCAGATGATAAAACTAATCTGAAGACGGTGGCCGATGAGGTGTGTGCATTGTGTGCGAAATTCCCTATTTATCAGCGAGACTAACTAAGTCGGTGTGAAATGCCCGCGCTGTCAAGGTCTAAATACCAACGTTGTAGATTCGCGGCAACGGCAGGCAGAGCGAGTGCGGCGGCGCGAATGTAGCGCATGCAAATATCGTTTTTCCACCACTGAAGTTGTTGGATTACGAACGGCGGACTTGCCTTTGCTTCAGCCAATGGTAGAAAAAAAAGATGGCACTCTAGAGGTTTTTAACAAAAAAAAATTACACAACAGCATTGCTATGGCAGTGCGCAAACCAAAACGCGACGATTTACCTATAGACAATTTTATCCAGCAAATAGAAGCTAGTATTGGTGAAAATGTTTCCTCTACTGAATTAGGGACACAAGTGTTGGAGTGGTTGTGTGAACATGACGATATGGGATATTTGCGCTATGCTTCCGTGCATGAAGAATTAAATTCACCCGCCGATTTTATTGCGCTTATCAAACGGTTGGGTGAGGCAAGCGGTGAGTGAAGCGGTAAGCGCGGTTGACCGTCGTTGGCTGGTTCGCGCGTTGACGTTGGCTGAAAACGGATTGTTCACTGCTACACCTAATCCGCGCGTGGGGTGCGTCATTTGTCGTAGTGGACGTGTTATTGGTGAAGGTTGGCATCGCGCTGCCGGCGAAGCGCACGCTGAAATAATAGCAATGCGGCAATGCGATAATAATTTACGCGACGCCGATGTGTATGTAAATCTTGAACCCTGTGCGCATGAAGGGCGTACTCCACCGTGTGCACCATTACTAGCCGCAGCACGGCCAGCACGAGTCGTCATTGCCACGCTTGATCCCAATCCGACAGTGTCGGGCAAGGGGGTGGCACTGTTGCGTGATGCTGGTATTGACGTTGTAGTGGTGCCGCCAAGTGATATTATTTTTCAACAAGCGTTGGCACTCAATATTGGTTTTGTTTCCCGTATGGTGAGAAAGCGGCCTTGGTTACAACTCAAAATTGCCGCCACGTTGGACGGCAAAACGGCACTATCGTCCGGTCTTAGCCGCTGGATTAGCGGTGAGCGTGCGCGTATTGATGCGCATTATTTGCGGGCGCGCTCCTGTGCCATACTAACCGGTATTGGCACGGCACAAGCGGATGACCCACAATTGACCGTGCGCCATGTGCACACCCCGCGTCAGCCGCAGCGAATATTGGTGGATCGGCATTTGCAAGCTACTTCGACATTGCGCTTATTTGCAGGTGGTGCTATCGTTGCCAGTGCACAATCGGTGCCGGATTTTTTTGCCGATGGAGTGGAAGTGCTGTCGCTGCCGGATAGCAGTGGGCGGGTGGATTTGCTGCAATTAATGTGTGAACTGAGTGCGCGGGGAATTAACGAAGTGTTGGTAGAGGCAGGACGGCGTTTGTCTGGTGCATTGCTGGCTGCTGGGTTGGTGGACGAAATTGTTTTGTACCAAGCGCCGCGTGTTTTTGGCGACAGTGCTTTTTCTATGTTTGACGCGCCTGCACCATCAACGCCGGCAGAAGCGCCTACTTTTGCATTGCGTCAGATTGAGCCATTGGGAGATGGAGATATTAAGATTATTTATGATTCGCTGACGGCACAACAACAATTAACGGCTGGAATTATTGATGCGGCCACTGCAAAAAACGCTTGATAGCGCTGCGCTGCGCCACAATTGGCACACTATTCGTGCTCGCGCTACGGCGAAAAATATTTTCGCCGTAGTTAAATCTCGTGCTTACGGGCACGGATTGCCTTTTGTTGCTGAAACACTGCGTGGGTTAGCGGACGGTTTTGCTGTAGTGGAAATGGCGGATGCACGAGCTTTGCGCGCGCTTTGTATTGACAAGCCGATTTTATTGATGAGCGGTCCCTTTAGTACTGAAGAGGTTGCCGAGTTGGCTTCACTTCGGTTATGGACGGCGGTATGCAATGTGCAGCAAATGCAGTGGGTTTCCGCATTGCCAGCGAGTGCTGATATTAACGTATTTGTGAAGGTAGATATCGGAATGAACCGACTTGGTATTGCAGTTGACGAAGCAAAAATGGTGTTGGACGCCATCACGTGTGCGCCGGCAGTAAAACACACGGCATTAATGGCGCACTTTGCCAATGCAGATGAGCCAGCCGGCTTGCAGGTGCCGTTAGATCGGCTACAAGAATTGCGGCAACAAGTGACAATGTTGTCGTTGGGTAACTCCGCTGCTACGTTGTTGCATGGAGATATTGGTGATGATTGGGCACGAGTAGGGATTGCATTATATGGTTCTTCGCCGGCACCGACGTGGTGCCACCGCGACAGCTTGGGATTGCGTTCTGTTATGACGCTCAAAACTAAATTAATTTCTATACGTCTTGTTTGCGTTGGGGATTCTGTTGGTTATGGCAGAACTTGGTGTGCCGCTCAAGATACGCGGGTGGGTGTTGCCGCCTGTGGTTACGGTGACGGTTATCCACGCGCCCAAGGTTTGCAAGTGGCGGTGAACGGACAGTTGGTGCCGGTGCTGGGGCGTGTGTCCATGGAATTAATCATTATTGATTTAACAAATTTGCCTGATGCAGCAGTGGGAGATGAAGTGGTGTGCTGGGGAAAAACGCCAAGTATTGATGAAGTGGCTACCGCTGCCGGCCGCGTTTCTTATGAATTATTTACTGCTGCCGGACGTGGGTGATTTTTTAGTCAATTCTGACGGAGAATCTAGCGTTGGCTCAGCATGATAAATGTACACCCCATAATTTGGATCATATGTTTTTGGTATTTCATAAATGTGTGCCGTTGGTTCTGGTCGTTGAGGGTGAAGTCCGTTTTCATAAATGGGAAATGCGATGCGAAGTAGGTACTGTTTCCCCGTTGATTTATTTATACTATTCAGATCATCCGTTGTTATTGGGTACCCGTAGCCGATAATCCAATTTGGACTATGGCCTTTGAACAAATACGGATATTGCTTGAAGCGATTATGTAGATGTGAATTTTCATCTAGCAAACAGCATATTAGCAATTTGTCACCTAGATGATAGCGCAAAGGATTGGCGTAATGATGGGGAAGAGTTAGCACACTGTCATTTTGTTTTGCGTGTTGTGCGAGATAATCTACGGAAATGGAAACACCAGTGGTGCGATTGGACTGGTGGATTTCTCTGACCAGCAACGGTAATGTGAGTAGTGGTTTGTTGCCGTATTCAATGTGGTTTATAAATGGCACACTCAAAACGTTTGAAAGCAGCATGACGGCAAACAACAGCCATCCCCATAAAGGGGTTGTTTTTTTCATTAACCAGTCAGCAGCGGCGGAACATACTATCGCCGTAAAAGGAACAATGGGGACCAGATAACGTGCGCTGACTCCCCTCCAGTGGTAATAAGTGTGAGATGAGGTAGCTATACCGACAATAATGACATATATTAGTGTGATGCAGGCGTAGCGCATAATCGGTTCATTTCCAGCGGTGGAAAAAGGAACTGTCGGGTTTTTTGTAGTTGGAGAGGGTGTATTTCGGATTTTTCGCAAATAGTTGATAACGAACCAAAAAAGCCATATAAAAATTGGCCAAGGCAATACGGCATTTCGATTTAGTCCAAAAATATGGGCAATAGCAGCGGTTAGTGCATTAGTCATTCGCAGCAAAGGGTCGGTGCCGCTAAATTCAGTGAATCCCGTCAAGAAAGCAAGGGCAGGTGCTGCCGTAGCTATCCAGACAATGCTAGCAACTGCAAAGCAAATATAGTCATGCAGATTTAAGGAGCGGGCATAAAAAGAAAAATGCATGACTGCAAGGCTGATAAGAAAAGCGGCACAAGTGAGATAGTTGGCGTGAAAGGAAAGGATGGCAACAACAGTAATGGCGACAATAATCCACGTCTGACGGCGTTCTAAATAGCAAAGATAAAGCCAAAAGAGCAGCACATTGAAAAAAAGCGATTCTGCATAATATTGCAGTTGCCGTACATGCAGAAGGATAAGTGGTGAAAAACAAGTAAGCGCAAATGCCATAAGTACCAAACGTGGGCGGGTAGAAAATTCACGGCACAAAATTCGCCATACTATGAACATAGAGGTAATACCAAATAACGCGCTTATTAATCGTCCCGATGCTGGACTGTCACCGAGCAGCCAAAAAACTAAAGCTTTAGTGTAATAAACCAACTGTGGATAAATTTGTCGTAAATCAGATGTAATATTTTTACCATTGGCATCGGCGAACAAATTTCTCCCGTCCCACACGGTTGGTAATCCGGTTTCTAGCAGATTGCGGGCAATAAATGCTTGTACTGCCTCATCGTCCCACAGTGGTAGCGCGTTCAAATTTAGCAGAGATAAATAGCTAAAAATGATTAACATCAGTAAAGCAATAGCGCCAGCGCGGTCTACTTTTAACAGTGACGGCAAGTTCATTAACGCATTATAAAATACTTGATAATGCGTAGAAGTTAGCGGGTGCGGTATGCTTTAATGTAAAGGCGTTCGCGATTAAACTTACATGATTATTTATTTGCACGGATTAAACAGCTCACCGCTCTCCAGTAAAGCGATTTTATTGGCTGAATATTGTGCAGCACATGGTATAGATTGTGCCGTGCCACAGCTGCGTCACAGACCCAGTCAGGCGGTAGCACAAATTAAAAGCATATTGCAAGACGGCGGCAATCACACGTTGGTAGGTAGCTCTATGGGTGGCTATTATGCCACTTGGTTTTGTGAGCGGTATGACACGGTACGCGCCGTGCTTGTTAATCCCGCTGTGCGATTGGCTGATAAGCTTAGTGACTATGTGGGTAAAGAGCAAAAACTGTATCATAGCGATGAAAGTTATCAATTTACCAATGTTCACGTGCAGGAGCTGCGAGAATTGGAAGTAATGCGCGCAGCGCAATTAGAAAAATATATTCTTATGGTGCAAACTGGCGATGAAGTACTGGACCATCGTGAAGCGGTGACATACTATGCTGGTGTCCAACAGATTGTGGAAGATGGTGGCAATCATTCTTTTGTCGGCTTTGAACGTCATTTGCCAACGATTGTCGCGCACGCACAGAAATAATTTTATGTTGTGCGGGAGGTAACTGCTCAGGGAATGGCGATGCCGGCATTGCGCAACATAGCTGCCACATGCATGAGCGGTAGCCCGATAATAGCGGTAGGGTCGCCGCCTTCCATCGTTTCCAGTAAGCTGACTCCCAATCCCTCAATTTGCGCACCGCCAGCACAATTGAGTGCTGGTTCTTTTTGCACATAGCGCTCAATTTCATCATTACTCATATGCCGAAAACGGGCTCGATGGCTTATCAACCGTTGTTGTATTAGATTGCGTGGTGCATTAAAAACAGCGACTGCAGTAAAAAAATGTAGTTCACGGCCGCTCATATATTGCAACTGGCGCACCGCGTTGGCGGTGGTACCAGGTTTGTCAAAAATAGTGCCACCGCTGGAGATGGTCTGATCTCCACCAATAATTAGGGCGTGCGGATGAGTGTCGGCGGCGGCACGAGCTTTTTCTTCGGCCAGTCTTAGGGCACGCGCATCGGGTGGCTCGGCAATATTCGGTGTTTCATCAACATTTGGCGAGACACAGTCAAATGGCACCTGCAATCGTGTTAATAATTGCCGGCGGTAAGGGGAAGTTGAAGCGAGCACAATGTGTTGCATAGATGAATTATATGAGTGCGCGCAAATAGAGGCAATTTTTTGGCGCTGTATTTTTGACAAAGTCAAACTGCTGAAGAAATTTAAATAAAGTTATTGTTAAAATTTATGGTGATGTTAACTTTTGCACTCAATATGCTTTTCTCGTTGTTGCATTATGTAGGTTTTTCCCGTTAGGTGATTATTAATTCTTAGCCATTTCAAACCGTCCCGCCGCGTAATTTTTTACTGCTGCCGTCGCCGGCAACAGACGGCCGTTCATCGCAATATAAACGCCAGCGGGCAGGGTTTGCACTGCCGCTAAGGCAAAACCTAAATTAAAATCGGCATCACTGTTTTTGCACGCAGCAGGTAAAAAAGCACCGACAAAAACCACCGTTTTTTCTTTAATGGATGAAGCAACGGCGCAAGCGGTCTGTGCCATGGTATCAGTGCCGTGGGTTACTATCACTTGCGTTGCCGAACAACTATGAACAGCGGCCACTACGGAGGCGCGATCAGCGTCGTCCATGTCTTTGCTGTCTTTGCGTATTAACGAGGTGATGGTCGGTGCGACAACGCCGGCACGGACAAAAGCTTCCACCGCTGCTGGTTCGCCAATGCCGTGAAAGCCAGCATCGTTGGTGTAAACGGTGTCAATGGTGCCGCCGCAACAAATTAAAGCCAATGTCATATTATTCCTCGAAAGCGGTAGCGGAGGAGGGACTCGAACCCCCGACACGCGGATTATGATTCCGCTGCTCTAACCTGCTGAGCTACTCCGCCAATAAACAGCCGCTATTTTAACCGAATCGTCATGTTGGCGGCAGTTTTTTTGTTACTATCCAGCCATCGCGTAGTGACCGTTTTGGTTTCGGTGTAAAACATTACGCCCTGTTTGCCATATGTGCGTAAGTCGCCGTAAAACGAATCTTTCCAACCGGTAAAGGAAAAAAACGGCAGCGCAACTGGAATTGGTACATTAATGCCAACTTGTCCGGCTTCTATTTCATGTTGAAACCGCCGTGCCGCAGCGCCCGATGAAGTGAAAATCGCCGCGCCATTACCGCGAGGATCGGCGTTGATCAGTTCAATTGCTGCTTCTAACGAAGGAGCTTCTAGTGTCACCAGTACTGGACCAAATATCTCTTCTTTATAAATGGACATGTCGGGCGTGACTTTGGCGAACAGTGTCGGCCCAAGCCAGTTCCCCTTTTCATATCCTGTCACTTTGCATTTTGAACCATCCAAAAGACATTGTGCGCCGGATTTTTTTCCTTCGGCAATTAGATAGCGGATGCGTTCTAAAGAAATTTTATTAATGATTGGACCAAAATCGGCTTTGGGGTTTTTCCATGGGCCGGGTTGAGCGTTTTTCATTGCGCGGGTGATGTCGGGTAGCCATTGTCGGGTTTTACCGACCAGTACGGCAGCGCTGATGGCCATGCAGCGTTGTCCTGCAGCGCCGCAAGAAGCACCGACCAGTGCGTTAATTGTTTGATTTTTGTCAGCGTCGGGCATAACTATCATATGATTTTTTGCGCCGGCTAGTGCATTGACTCGTTTGTGATGACGGCAGCCGGTTTCGTACACATGGCGACCTACCGCTACTGAACCTACAAAAGACAAAGCGCGAATATCGGGGTGTGTGAGCAAGGCGTCCACTTGTTCTTTACCACCATGCACCACTTGCAGTAAGCCTTTGGGTGCGCCAGCTTGCATGAATAATTCGGCTAGTCGTATCGCCGCCAGCGGCACTTGCTCAGACGGCTTTAATATAAATGCATTGCCGCAGGCTGTTGCTAGCGGAAACATCCACAGCGGTATCATGACCGGAAAATTAAACGGGCAGATACCGGCACACACCCCCAGCGGTTGGCGAATGCTATAAGTGTCTACCCCCTTAGCAACATTTTCCGCCGTTTCCCCCATCATTAATGTTGGTAACGAACAGGCAAACTCCACTACTTCAATGCCTCGAAAAACATCACCTTTGGCGTCTTCCAACGTTTTGCCATTATCTTCGGCGACGATTTTTGCTAGCGGCAGTAGATTATTTTTGAGTAAGCGTTGGTATTCCAACATTAAGCGCATGCGTGTTGGCAATGATTCTTCACGCCATGCTCGCTGAGCTTCTTGTGCGCCGCGTACTGCGGCATTAATTTCCGCCGGTGTGGTCAACGGTACTTCTGCCAGTATTTTTTGGTTAGTCGGATTAATGACCGGTAGGGTTTGTTTGGAGCGACTTTTTATAAATCGCCCATTGATTAACAAAGGTACATGTGCTGCCATTTTTTCTCCTTTTGCAAGACTTTAATGCTAGCACACTTTGTTAGCGAATTATGTCAAGCGGTGTGTGGATGGCACATTATAATGATTGCATGTTATTGACTGGCAAAGACCGTGTGGCGGTAATTATCGCTGTCGGTGCATTTTTTATCTGCGTTACGATGGGAGTGCGACAGAGCTTTGGCTTGTATCTCCCCATTTATACGGAAACGTTAGGTATCGGTCGCGATACTTTTTCGTTGGCTATCGGACTGCAAAACATCATGTGGGGTATCGCTTCACCTTTTTTTGGCGCTTTGGCCGATCGCCGCGGGCCGACAATTGCTGTTACGTTGGGCGGTGTTTTGTTTACGCTGGGAATGCTGCTTATGGCGATGGCAGGCGGCGGCGGAACGCTGACACTGGCACAAATATTTGTGGGGCTTGGCGTCGCTGGCGCCGGGTTTTCGGTAGTGCTGGGCACAGTGGGCAAGATTGTTCCTCCCAAACGCCGCGCTTTTTCGTTAGCCATTGTGACCGCCGCCGGCTCATTCGGCCAATTCGTCATTGTGCCGCTCGCGCAAATGGTTATTGCTGCACTGGGCGCACGTTCTAGTTTGCTGATATTAGGCGGGGTTTCATTTTTAATAATATTGTGCGCGCCTTTGTTCAAATTGCCTACTACGGTGCCGCGAACGCAAACATCGATATCAAGTTGGACGGTATTGGCTTACGCACTGCGTTCGCATAGTTATGTGTTGCTGCTAACCGGTTTTTTTGTCTGTGGTTTTCAAGTGGTGTTCGTGGCCACACACTTGCCGGCGTACGCCGCCGATGCTGGCTTGTCACCAGCGTCGGCGGTAACGGCACTGGCTTTTATCGGTCTTTTTAATATTATAGGTACATTAACATGCGGCTGGCTTGGTGATCGCATCGCCAAAAAAGATGTATTAGCGATTTTTTATTTACTACGCGCGGCAGTAATCGCCGGGTTTCTCATCGTACCGTTGACGCCGTTTTCCTTGATGGTGTTTGGTGCGGCCATTGGTTTTTTGTGGTTGGGGACGGTGCCACTTACCAGTGGGTTGGTGGCGGTTATGTTTGGCGCCCGTCATTTATCTATGCTCTACGGGTTTGTTTTTTTCTCTCACCAGGTGGGATCGTTTTGCGGTGCTTGGCTAGGCGGACTTTTTTACGATTGGCTGGGCGGCTATGATGTGGTGTGGTATTTATCTATCGCGTTGGGCGTCCTTGCGGCGATTTTGCATTATCCCATTCGTGAGCGTGCTGATGCGGCGTTTTTCAGCCAATTTGCTTGACTACGCTATGATAAATTATATTGTTATTGAACAAAGTAGAATGGCAATTGTGATTAGTAATATCTTTTAAGTATTGTCGTTTTCATCAGATATTAATAATATCAATGCTAGCAAAAGAGAGTAAGAAAAAACCGTGAATAGAGCGATAAATTTTTTTGTGGCGAGTACAGTCTGACTACGAACTGTGGCGCACGACGGGTTTTTTGAGCAGTTGCATAATGCCTGCGGTGGGCAATTAACCGTTGGTGATGATATTAATCCGCGTTACTTGCGCGATTTTCTAAACCAGCGTGAGGGGCGTGCCTTGGCTGTTGTTCGCCCGCGTACAACGACGGAAGTCGCTGCTATAGTTCGGTTGTGCCATAACACGCAAACACCGGTTGTGCCGCAAGGTGGTAATACCGGCTATCGTGCTGGCGCCACGCCTGACGATAGCGGTCATGCCGTCGTTTTGTCGCTGGAAAATATGAACGCCGTTCGCGATATTAACTCCGCAGCAAGCTCCATCACGGTGGAAGCGGGTTGTATTTTGGCTAATGTGCAGCGCGTTGCTGAAGAAGCCGGATTATTTTTTTCACTGCAACTAGGTGCCGCTGGGAGCTGTCATATTGGCGGTAATTTAGCTACTAACGCTGGTGGGCTTAATGTTTTGCGCTACGGTAGTGCTCGCGAATTATGTTTGGGTGTGGAAGCCGTATTGCCGTCGGGTGAAGTTATGAATTTGCTTTCCAGTTTGCGCAAAGACAATACTGGTTATGATTTGAAAAATTTATTAATTGGCTCTGAAGGGACGCTGGGAGTTATCACTGCTGCCACGCTCAAATTATTTCCTCGCCTCGTTGATCGCGCCACAGCTTACGCCATTGTGCCGGATGTTAAGGCCGCGTTAAAAGTGCTTGATTTGTGCCAGAAGATTACTGGCGGTCACGTGGAAAGTTTTGAATTAATGCCGGAAATTTTGTTTAAGTTATTACAAAAAAATATGCCAGATGTTCCCTTGCCTTTTTCTGTGTTACCGCCGCTCGCAGTGCTTGTGGAAGTAGCCGCAGAGGAATCGGCAAGCCTGTCGTTGCAAGAGGCGTTGGCAGAGGCATTGGCATGTGGACTCATCACAGATGCGGCATTGGCATCATCTGAAGCACAGCGACAACAATTTTGGGCAGTACGCGAATTATCGCCAGAAGCAACCAAACGTGAAGGCAGCTGGAGTAAGCTGGATGTGTCGCTGCCGGCAGATAATTTGGCAGATTTTATTGATGCTGTGAACCATCTCATTGTCGATGATGTGGCAGGACAATACATCGTCGCTTTTGGTCACGCAGGTGACGGCAACTTGCATTTGTCATTACGTCCGCGTGGGCAAGCACCGGAAAAAAATCCGGCATTGGTAGCGATGCTGGAAGAGCAAATTTTGGATGCAGTATACGAAAGGGGGGGGTCGTTTAGTGCTGAACACGGTATTGGTCAAACAAAATTAGCGGCGATGAAACGCTATAAAAACACTACCGCACTTACCGCTATGCGGGCGATTAAAAAAGCACTGGACCCGAACAATATTATGAATCCGGGTAAGATGATTGACGTAACGTCAAATTAATTCACAATTGCTCACAGTTAATTTTTATGAATAGGGTTTTTAATAATTCATTGGGTTGTCGTTATTTTCTTGCCAACTTTGATCTCCCTTACAAGAAAATGCACTACAACCTATCATCTATAATCAACCTTTTTTTATTCTAATAATGACCGACAACTTTCACTCCCTCGCCAATTGTATTCGTTTTTTGTCTATGGACGCCGTTCAGCGTGCCAATTGTGGTCATCCCGGCATGCCGATGGGAATGGCTGACACGGCTACTGTACTGTTTTCAAATTTTCTTAAGTTCGACGCCGCCGCACCAGACTGGCCTGACCGCGACCGTTTTGTGCTGTCTGCTGGACACGGATCTATGTTGCTGTATTCGTTGTTGTACTTAACTGGTTATCCACAAATGGATATGGCGCAAATTAAAAATTTTCGCCAATGGGGCAGCCTCACTCCCGGGCATCCCGAATACGGTCATACTCCCGGTGTGGAAACTACTACCGGTCCTTTGGGACAAGGACTTGCTACCGCCGTTGGTTTGGCTTTGGCTGAACATATTGAGCGTTCGCGGTTTGGCAGCGAATTGGTTGACCACCGCACCTATGTCATTGCCGGTGATGGCTGTTTGAGTGAAGGTATTAGCCACGAAGCTGCCTCGTTAGCCGGCCATTTGCGGTTGCACAAGCTTATTGTGTTGTTTGATGATAATGGTATTACCATTGATGGTGACACAAGTTTGTCGGTGTCGGATGACCAACTCAAACGCTTTGCCGCCTATGGCTGGAAAACGTTGGCAGTGGATGGTCATGATTCGGTAGCGGTTCGCGAAGCGTTGAGGCAGGCACAAGACAGTGACCGTCCCACGCTCATCGCTTGCAAAACGGTTATTGGTTTTGGCGCGCCCAACAAGCGAGGCACCAGCGCCACACACGGGGCACCACTGGGAGAGGATGAAATTGCTGCGGCGAGGAAGGAATTGGACTGGCCGCATGCGCCGTTTGTGATTCCGCAGAAATTACTTGACGAATGGCGATGCATTGGTGCTCGCGGTGCGAAGGAGCATGATGCATGGCAGCAACGCTTGCAAACGGCGACTGATGATACGCGTCAGCAGTGGCAAAAACTTAGAGAAAAAAATCATGACACCGAAATTAATCAAGCCATCAGTGGGTTAAAAGAAGAACTCACCAAAGAAGCGCCAGCTATAGCTACACGCAAAGCTGGTGAGCGTACGCTTTCCACATTGGCCGGCGTAGTGGAAGGATTTATCGGCGGCTCTGCTGACCTTACTGGTTCCAACAACACCAAAGTTGGTGGTCAGCAAACTGTTACCGCACAACAAGGTGGTGCTTATCTGTACTATGGAGTGCGCGAACACGCTATGGCGGCGGCAATGAACGGCATGGCACTGCATGGTCTTACACCTTACGGTGGAACTTTTTTGGTGTTTTCTGATTATTGCCGTCCGGCGATGCGGCTGTCAGCTTTGATGAATTTGCAAGTGATTTATGTGATGACTCACGATTCTATCGGTCTTGGCGAAGATGGCCCCACTCACCAGCCGGTAGAGCACTTGTCTTCACTGCGCGCAATCCCCAATTTGCATGTTTACCGCCCCGCAGACGCGATGGAAACGGCAGAATGTTGGGAAGCCGCCTTATTGAATAAACATACCCCTTCAGTCATTGCGTTGTCGCGGCAAAGCACTCCGGCATTGCCACCGCGCACGGTGGATGAAAATTTATGTTTGCGCGGTGCTTATGTGATTGATGAGCCAGTTCGACGAGATGTTACATTGTTGGCGACTGGTACCGAAGTGGTACTGGCGCTGGCGACAGCACAAAGATTGGAGATAGATGGCATTATTGCAGCGGTTGTGTCAGTGCCTTGTTGGGAGCATTTTGAGCAACAACCGGTAGACTATCGACAAGCTGTGTTGGGTGTTGCGCCACGCTTTGCAGTAGAAGCCGCATCTCCTCACGGTTGGGAGCGTTACGCGCCAGCAGAACACATTATTGCGCTACCACACTTTGGTGCTTCGGCAAAAGCCGAAACATTGTACGAGCGCTTCGGCTTCAGTGTAGCGACACTCGTGACGGCTATCAAAAGCGCACTAACGAAATAATTTTCCGCCGCCGTATGCAATCATTGTGGGTTGTCTTTGCGGCGCTGTTGTTTGGTGTGATGGGGAGTGGCGTCAAATTTGGCGCTGAATATTTCAGCACTGTGGAATTGGTATTTTACCGTTCGGTCATTGGTTGTTTGTTTTGCCTCTGCATTGTCGGCACGCGGTACAAAATATTAGTGACGAGTAATTTGCGCGTTCATTTTTGGCGTAGTATCACCGGTTTTTTTTCGCTGTTATTATTTTTTTATGCGTTGCCACGCCTAAATTTGCCCACCGTTATGGCTATGCTACAAACGGCACCACTGTTTCTTGCTGTACTGACTGCGGTTTTTTTGCGCGAACGTATTAGTTTGCCACTGTTTGTCACTCTGCTCGTAAGCTTTATTGGGATGCTGGTGGTGTTACGACCAGGGGTGGGGACTAGTGAATTACTTGCCGGTGGCGCCAGCATTGGGGCCGGTCTAATGGCTGGTTGTGCTTATTTTAATGTGCGCCGACTGGGTGTGCTCAATGAGGGTGGTGTGCGTACGGTATTTTATTTCACAGCGTTTTCCACAGTGTTGTCGGTATTGTTAATTGTCGGTTACGGTAGCTTTTCGCCGCTTACCGGAAGCGGCATATTTTGGCTCCTTCTTATTGGTGTTAGTGCTACCGGCGGCCAGTTGGCGGTTACTCGTGGATTACAGCGCGGTCATACTCCAGTGGCTTCAGCATTGCTGTATAGCAGTATTATTTTTGCTGGGATGTTTGATTATTTAATATGGGATGCTGTGCCTGATGCTTTTTCATGGCTGGGCATTGCGCTTATCAGCGGTAGCGGTATTGCTGCGTTGTATCTCAATATCAAACGCCAGCAAGCATGATTGCTAGAAATAAGGTGGCAAGTTCAATATCATTACAAGCAACTTTGAAAACCAGCAAAAACGCTTAATTTATGTCCCTTATAATGTCAATAATGGCACAGACAGAAAAATCGTTGGCGGACTTTGTTGGCAATACGCCGTTGGTGGTGTTGTCGCGGTTGGGGCGGCAAAACAATAATCGTATTTTTTTGAAATTAGAGGGAAACAACCCCGCCGGTTCCGTTAAAGACCGTCCGGCGACCAATATGATTATTAATGCGCTACGGCGCGGCGATATCCGCCCTGGTGACCAGTTGGTGGAAGCCACTAGCGGCAATACTGGTATTGCGCTTGCTATGGCTGCCGCCGTATTGGGCTGTCGAATGACGCTGATTATGCCTGCCAATCAGACGGAAGAGCGTAAGCAAGCCATGCGCGCTTACGGAGCTGAATTAATTCTTGTGAGCAAAGAAGAAGGTATAGAGGGCGCTCGTGACATGGCGCAAGAAATGATGGCGCGTGGCGAAGGTTTTTTATTAAACCAATTTGCCAATCCCGACAATCCAGATGCGCACTACAGGGGCACGGCGCCTGAAATATGGCGCGATACTGGCGGGCGCATTACCCATTTTGTTTCTAGCATGGGTACGACTGGTTCCATTATGGGTTGCGCTCGTTTTTTTAAAGAGCAAAGTCCATCAGTGCAAATTATTGGTGTGCAACCCGCGGAGGGCGCGCAAATACCGGGCATTCGCAAATGGTCAGAAGCTTATTTGCCTAAAATATATGACGCGCGACGGGTAGATCGCATTATCCAAGTCACGCAACCAAATGCCGAGACTACGATGCGGAGAGTGGCACGTGAAGAGGGGGTGTTCTGCGGTGTGTCATCGGGTGGTGCTTTGTGGGCGGCGCTCCAACTGGCCGATGAATTGCAAAATGCTTGTATTGTTTCTATCGCTTGTGATCGCGGTGACCGTTATTTGTCTTCAGGAGTCTTCACATGAACGCACCTATTTTGGCATTTGATATTGAAACTATTCCCGATGTAAAAATGCTTCGTTGTATGCATGACTTTGCTGATGAAATTGACGATACAGAAGTGGTGCAAATGGCTCAGCGATTGCAACGGCAAGAAAAAGACAGCGATTTTTTTCCGCTCCCTCTGCATCAAGTGGCTGTAATTTCATGCATGTTGCGTCGTTTTGACACGGATGATGAAGCATTAAAAATATTTTCCCTCACCGCTCCAGAATATGACGAGGCTAGTGCGATAGAGATGTTTTTTAAAATTATTGAAAAATATACGCCGCAATTAGTATCGTGGAACGGTGGTGGGTTTGACTTGCCAGTGTTGAACTATCGTGCCATGCAGCATGGCATTGTCGCTCGCAGTTACTGGTGTACGCGCGGATTAGATGCTGGAGGTGATAAATTTCGTTGGAATAATTACACTTCTCGTTATCACGAGCGCCATTTGGATTTGATGGATGTGTTGGGCATGTATCAACCGCGCGGCTGGGCGCAACTGGATACTGTGGCACAACTGTGTGGGCTGCCCGGAAAAATCGGTGTGGGTGGTGCTGGCGTTTGGGGCGCATGGCAAAATGGCAGACAAGATGATGTACGTGATTATTGTGAAAATGACGCATTACTTACGTATTTGTTATATTTGCGCTTTCAATGTTTTCGCGGTGAGAATACGGACGTCAACGCTGAAGAAAAACGAGTGCGTGCTCATTTACAACAAGACAAAGAGCGCTGGCAAGAATTTTTGTCGCAGTGGTCTGACAATTAATTACTTCGTGCGTCGCTGGTTAATTCGTGGTTATTGGCCAATATATGGCATTGCTGCGCTTTCTTTTGTTGGCTGGTTGTTTTTTTCCAGTGCCGACAATGCTGCGTTGCATTTTGTTTTTGCTAGCCAGTGGTCTCCACAATATTTTGCGCTCACACCTTTTATGCACGCGAGTTTCATTCACGTGCTGTTTAACACACTGGCGCTGCATTTTATCGGTGGTCAGTTACTGTTGCCGATTTTAAAAACGCGGCGGTTCGTGCAATTATTTGTTTTAGCAGCATTGGCTGGTAATGTCGCCAACAGTTTGCTGAGTGCGAGCCCGGCGGTAGGTATCAGCGCTGCCGTGCTAGGGATGCTGGCTTGCGCACTGTATTCGTATGGGCGCGTGCCCGTCAAGCTGTTGTTGATTCATGACTTGTTGCGCTTGCGCCCGTTTCCGTTGTGGACAATAGCGACATTTCTCGTCGCACTAGATATAGTCGGCATTGTATTTGGCTGGGGCTTTTTTGCGCATTGGGCGCATTTGGCTGGTTTTGCTGTGGGTGGAGCGTTTGGCTGGGTGATTTTTAGAAAACCACAAAAGCGGCGTTATACGGTACATTGATACTGATTGCTAGAAAAAAATAAATATTTTTTTGGGCATAAAAAATATTTACTAATGTGGTCAGTATAAGCAGTGTTTTATTTTTTGGTGCATCAGCAATGACGACTTTATAATAGATTAACTATGGCTTTTTTAGAAGTTAATCACATAGACCACGCTTACGGTAGTAAAACCGTGGGGCTAGGGGGTGTGTCGCTACAAGTAGAAGAGGGGCAAATTGGCTGCCTGATGGGGCCTTCCGGTTCTGGTAAAACCACTGTTTTGTCGTGTATTGCCGGTTTAGAACCCATTCGTGCTGGTAGTATTGTTATCAATAGTCGCCAACTTAGTGTAGCCGACAAAACCACACCGCCTGAAAAACGTCGTATTGGTATGGTATTTCAAGATTTTGCGCTGTTTCCGCATTTGACGGTTGCCGGCAACATTCGCTTTGGTATGACCAAAAATGGCAGAACCGACACGCTTAATGAATTGTGTGAACTGTGCGGACTGGAGTCATTATGCGAGGCGTATCCGCATGAGTTATCTGGAGGCGAACAGCAGCGCGCTGCATTGGCTCGGGCATTGGCGGCGGAGCCTGATGTGTTGCTTATGGACGAACCTTTTTCTCGGCTAGATGAAGTGTTGCGGGAGCGGTTGGCCAAGCAGGTGCGGAGCATATTAAAGTCGCGTCGCCTAACGACATTGATGGTCACACACAGTCAACATGAGGCTTTTTTGATAGCCGATGTGGGTGGTGTGATTAACCAAGGCGTTGTTTGCCAGTGGGATGATATTTATAATTTGTATCGTCGTCCGCAATGTGCTTTTGTTGCTGAGTTTGTAGGCGATGGTTCATTATTACGAGGTGTGCTTGCCGCCGACGGTGGTGTGGATATGGAGATGGGACATTTGCAGGGCAACACCGATGGCGAACGTATTGGTTGTTTTTTGAGTGCTCCGGGAGATGCCGTGCAGGTGTTGTTGCGTCCTGACGATATCCGGCTGGATGAGTCTGGTATGTCGGCACAAGTGGAAGAGCGTGCTTTTCGCGGACCGACAACCCTGTATGCGCTACGCCTACAAAGCGGTGGACGGGTGTTATCGGAATGGCCTTCGCATTTTAATTTTCATCTGGGCGATAACGTGTCAGTGCGCGCTCAAGTCAAAGATTTGGTGCTATTTCCGGCAGCATAGCAGTTATTATTAAAATTAATTAGAAAGAGCACAATGGAATTTTCTCCTGAATGGGTGGCATCTCTCTTTGCCATTATCATGATTGACTTGTTGCTTGCCGGCGACAATGCGGTTGTTATTGCTCTGGCAGCGCGCCGTCTGCCAAAACATCTGCAAAAACGGGCAGTGTATGCAGGTACGGCGGGAGCTATCATCATCCGTGTGGCGCTAGTATTTTTTGCATTAAAACTATTGGCGACGCCGGGGTTGTCACTGGGTGGTGGTTTATTGTTATATTGGGTGGCGTGGCGATTATTGGCCAAAAACGATTCTGACGACAATTCCACTAGTGCCGCTGATACCTTTTGGTTGGCAATGCGCACTATTATCATCGCCGATACGGTGATGAGTTTGGACAATATTCTGGCGATAGCTGGCGCTTCACGTGGCGATTTGGGGTTGGTTATTTTTGGCTTTCTGCTTTCTATCCCGATTATGGTGGGCGGTAGCGTTCTTATCTTGCGTTGGATGGAAAAGGCACCTTGGCTTACAACTGTGGGCTGCGGGCTATTGGCGCTAATTGCTGGACGCATGGTGTTGGACGACCACTGGGTGCGTGCGTATATAGAATTACAAGCGTTATGGGAATGGTTGGCGATTGGATTATCTGCGGTAATTTTTACATCTGCTACCGCGTACGCTGCCAAACGGTCTTCTAGCCCTTCGTCACCTTCCTAAAAAAACTAAAAATTGATGACGACGTTGCCGCTTGTCATTCATTGGTTTCGGCAAGATTTGCGGTTGGCTGATAACCCAGCACTCGTTGCTGCCACCCAGCGGGGACGAGTATTACCGCTTTATGTGCTTGATGATGGTAGTGCGGGAGAGGAAAAAACTGGCGCCGCGGCCCGCTGGTGGCTTCATCATTCCTTAAAATCACTTAATCAATCATTCGCCGATAGATTGTGTGTGCGTATGGGCAATGCGGAAACCATTGTTCCATTGTTGGCAAGTACACATAACGCGGCCGCTGTTTTTTGGAATCGCTGTTATGAGCCGTGGCGGCAGGCACAAGATGAAAAGATTAAAAAAATATTAAATTCTGAAGGTGTGGAAGTGTACTGCTGTAATGGGGCGTTACTGTGGGAGCCGCAACAAACATTAAAAGCCGACGGCACGCCGTACAAAATATTTATGCCGTTTTATCGTAATGGTTGCTGGGGTGCTTCGCCGCCAAGAAAACCGCAGCCCGCACCAGTGACACTGAAACCGGCAGAATTAATAACCGCACAACAGTCTGCCCGAGATATTGATAATTTGAATTTGTTGCCTGCAATTCGCTGGGACAGACAATTAATACCGCATTGGAACATTAGCGAAGCGGCGGCGCAAAAGTTATTGTTCGACTTTGTTAGCGAAAAGTTAAAGCATTACAAAACGGGGCGAGATTTTCCTGCTCAGGGGCAAGTGTCAAGGCTGTCGCCCTATTTGCACGCTGGACAGTTATCTCCTAATCAAGCTTGGCACGCCGCCCAAGTACAGGTGCAACGATGGCGCGACATTGGCGACACGTATGCTGTGGATAATGCGGCGCACTTTTTTAGCGAATTGGGATGGCGAGAGTTTTCTCATAGTTTGTTGTATCATGTTCCTAGGCTGCCGGATGATAATTTGCAGGAGAAATTTAACCGCTTCCCATGGCGGGATGACGAAGAAGCTTTGCACCGCTGGCAGCGCGGTCAAACTGGGTTTCCGATTGTGGATGCTGGAATGCGGGAATTGTGGCAGACCGGCTACATGCACAATCGGTTACGTATGATAGTAGGATCTTTTTTGGTTAAAAATTTACTTGTGCACTGGCATTACGGTAAGCGTTGGTTTTGGGATTGTCTAGTGGATGCTGATTTGGCTAACAATAGTGTTGGTTGGCAGTGGATTGCCGGCTGCGGTGCCGACGCTGCGCCGTACTTTCGTATTTTTAATCCAGTGATGCAGGGGCAGAAATTTGATTCGTCGGGTGAATACACTCGCCACTATGTACCGGAGCTTGAGAAAATACCAGACCGTTATCTTTTTAATCCGTGGGAAGCACCGGCTACGGTGTTGTCTGCCGCCGGCGTGGTATTGGGAAAAAACTATCCTCATCCGCTTTGCGATTTGAAGGCATCGCGAGTGCGTGCTTTGGCAGCGTTTGCAGCGTTAAAAAAATAACTGTCGTTGTATTGTTTTAATCAGACCCATTTCCACGTTTCTTTGTCTGCCATGAGAGCTCGTACCAAGGCGTTATTCACGCCGTGACCGGGACGTTCGGCTTCGTAGTCGGCGAGTATCTGGTGACCATTGATGTAACAATCGCCAATGGCATCTAGTACCTTGTGGCGCACAAATTCATCCGGATAGCGTAGTCCTTCCGTATTGAGCACGCCTTTGTCATCGTACACCACGGCGTTACTGAGTGAGCCGCCCAGTGCTCGGTGGTGGTGGCGCATTAACTCCACATCATTAATGTAGCAAAAGGTGCGTGCGCGTGAAATCTCTTCCTCATAATCGTCTGCTCCTAAACGGTGAGCAAAGCAATTACCGGTTCGTCGCACCACTTCGTGCGGGTAGTCAATGCGTACCGCATAGCCAGAAATACCGTTGGTATTAGGAACAAAACGCGCACACGCACCTTCACATTCCACTGACACTTCACGCAGAACTTTAACCTGTCGTCGAGGAACTTGTTGTTTAGTAATGCCACAGGCATCGGTAACAAGCAACATCCATGGCACAGAACTGCCGTCTAGTATTGGTAACTCAGGGCCGTCCACTTCCACGGTCAGATTGTCAATGGTCAGTGCCGACAGTGCTGAAAGTAAATGCTCCACAGTGCTTATTTCAGCGTTATCGCTACAAAGCGTGGTGGCAAGCTGCGTATTACCAACATTACCACTGTCGGCTTTGATGCAAGTATTAATGTCGGTGCGGCAAAAAATAATGCCACTATCAGCGTCGGCGGGCAATAGTTTTACATGAGCGGTGTGACCGCTATGCAAAGCGGTACCGGAAAAGCACCAGGAGCGAGCGATAGTTTGTTGTGCTGGCGCGTTCATACAATTGGGAAATTCTTTTTTCTTGGAAAGATAAAGGAAACACGAAGAATGTCTTTACCGCCGATAGTGCCGGTAATTAACAGCAGGTTGAAAATATCCCAAAATGGAGGTGTGGTTAATTGCATTGACGGCGCATAATCGTGGGAACTTTGCGTTCATCGCCACCCAATTTTTCGCGTAGCTGCTCTTGTCTATGTCGTTGGCGTGCTGGCATAAAACAAGGATCTTTAATGCCACTGCGAATGACTTCCAAATCAGGTGCGCCACCACCGACGGCAGCGGCAGAAAATTCCATTGCTTGTGCCTCGCCATTAATACCGGTGGCGATGATGGTAACGCGAATTTCTTCACCCATACTTTCATCGTACACCAAGCCCACAAAACGTTCATTGCGACAGTTTGGTGCTTTTTCGTCAATTACGGCGTGCACGGCGTCGGCTTCGGATAGGCGAATATAGTCGCCAGAAGCGGTAATATTGACGAGGAAGTGACTGGCTGATGACAAATCTACGTCTTCCATGAGCGGACAGCACAAGGCTTCCTGTGCTGCTGCCGTGGCACGGTCGGTGCCGGTGGCGCAAGCTGAGCCCATTACAGCCTTGCCTTTTGCCGACATCACGGCGCGCACATCATTGAAGTCCAGATTCATTTCACCCGGTTTGGTGATGATTTCGGAAATACCACACACAGCGTTATAAAGTACGCCATTAGCGGCGGCCAAGGCGTCTTTGAGCATGACATCATTGCCAAGTACATCCTGCAGTTTGGCGTTGGGTACAACCAAAAGAGAATCTACTTCTTTGGATAGTGCTTCTATCCCGTTTATTGCCGAGGCACCGCGTCGTTCGTGGTCAAATGGTGAAGTTACTACAGCTACGGTCAGTGCTTTTTCTTCACGTGCTAGGCGGGCAATGATGGGTGAGGCGCCGGTTCCGGTACCTTTTCCCATGCCAGCGGTAATAAATACCATGTCACAGCCGCGTACTAACTCTTGGAGGCGGCGAGATTCTTCTTCTGCTGCTTGTGCCGCTAGTTTGGGGTCGGCACCGGCACCTAGTCCGCGGGTGAGACCTTCGCCAATATGTACACATTCCACACCTTGAATGGAGGCCAGTGCCTGCGAATCGGTGTTAACGGCAGCATATTCTATTCCGCTTACGTGGCGATCTTGCAGATAGCGGATGATATTGCCACCGCAACCGCCGACACCGATAACGCGAATTCGTGCCGGAGATTGGGTATTGTCTAAAAATTGGATGCTCATGATGGTCTCCTGATAGTGTGATTAGTAAAATGATAAAAAATGGTTATGATTTGTCGGTTAGTAGCTTTCGCCACCAGCTGGAAAAATCGGCTAAAAAACCTTCTTGTCGGCGACGGTGGGCGCTTTCATAGCGATGCGTGGCAGCCATACTTAAAAGTCCCATGCTGGTAGCAAAACGTGGTGCTGTCACGCGCTCGTGGTTTTCACCGCGATAGCGAGCATGTCCTACACGTGCTGGCATGTTGAGTTTTGCTGCCGCAGCTTCGGTGATGCCGGGCATCAAAGCGCCGTCGCCCACCAGCACAACACCAGCCGATAGTGGTCGCGATTCACTGCCATAAGGCGCCAGTCGGTTGGCGACGGTTTCTAATATTTCGTCTACGCGGTGGCTAATGGTGTCGCGCATCACGTGCATGGATTGCCGGCTTTCGCCGTCGCCGCCGACTTCCGATAGTGAAACAAATTCACCACCGTCACCGGTCAAGCCGATTTGTTTTTTAGCGCGTTCTGCCGATTCCATGGAAGCGTGGTGCATGTGGGCGATATCATTGTGAATGTCGTCAGAAGCGATAGGAATAGAAAATGTTTTGCACACCACGCCGCCGGAGTACACAGCTACATCAGTGGTACCGGCGCCGATATCCGCCACGCAGACACCTAAACGCTTTTCGTCGTCGGTGAGTACGCTACACGCAGCCCCCAGCCCTGAAAACACAAATTGATTTTCTACTTCTACACCGCATTGCAGCATACATTTTTCTAAATCAGCAAGCACATTGGCTGATGCCAGCACCAAATGCATGTCGCCAGATAATTTGTGACCACTCATCCCCAGAGGTTTTTGCACACCCTTTTGACCGTCTACTTCATAATCGCGCTCCAAAGTAGCAATAACGCGCATGTTGGTTCGCGGTGCGACTTCAGCCCGCGCCATAGCTTTAACTTTGCTGATGTCAGAAACCGATACACTCATCTCGCTGATAACAGTAGAGCCGGTGGTATTTACGCCACTGATATGCTCTCCTGCCACCGCTGGCCAGACTGACTGCACTTTGCATTTGGACATAATTTCAGCTTCTTTGAGCGCGTTGCCAAACGCCGCTGTTGCCTGTTCAATATTGACGACTCTTCCTTCGCGAATGCCGCCGGTCGGCGCTTCGCCGATACCAAGCAGGCGAATGGAATGTTCATCCGGCGCTTCTGCTACTAGCACTCGTACTGCGGCACTTCCAAAATCCGCCGCTGCCAATGCTGGTCCGCTGCGCTTTTGCGTTGTTGTTTTATTATCACCGTTTTTCATGTCTTGACCTCTGGCGTTTCATCGCCGACGATAATGGAAAACCCGCGTTCGTAGCGCAAGTCAATCACCTGAATGTTGGCAAAACGTTGTCGTACTTTGACGATATTGTCAACATAACGTTGAAGCCGTTCCTGACGGGCATCACGTCCCAAATATAGTACCCGCCCACCGTCCAAAAACACCTGCCAAGCGCCGTCGTCACCGACTTGCAACTGCGCAATAGATTCACCTAATGGGCTAAGTGCGGCGACAGCGTGGTGATAAAACTCGGTCATACTGGCAGCACGTTCTGCTGGACCAGTAAAAATTGGCAGCCACTGTTGTGCCTGACCGGCATAGCGACGTCCGTTGTCATCTACTAAACCACCGTTGTTCCACACCGCTAATGGGTGACGAGTCATAAGCGTAACTTCTAACGTGTTAGGTAGGCGACGGCGTAGGCGTACATCGCTGACGGCAGGCAAAAGCAGCAAATTTTTACGCCACGCGACCATATCTAACGTTAATAGATTGTTGCCGCGTAAATCGCGCAATAAAGTATTGGCGGCGGCACGCACTGCGGTATCACCACCTTCTAAACGTACCTGCCGGATAACTGCCGCCGTTGTAGCAAACCATAGCAGACCGATAAAAAACATCGCCAGTAAGGCATATTCAATCCGCCGCCGTGTCATTGTGCGCTCTCCCAGATGCGGTACACTAACGTATCATAATCTATTCCAGCTGCTTTTGCCGCCGCAGGGACTAAACTGTGTGAAGTCATGCCGGGGATAGTATTCACTTCTAAAAATTGTACTCCCGAGTTGGTGAGAATGAAATCTACTCGCCCCCAGTGGTGACATCCCAATAACTGAAACGCTTTTAGAGATTGCGATTGGAGTTGTTTTTCTTTTTCTGCGGGCAATCCACAAGGGCATGAAAATTGTGTGTCTTCGGCGACGTACTTGGCATGATAATCATAAAATGTTTTGGCACTACGAATACCAATAAGCGGTAGGACAGTGTCGTCAATAATAGAGGCGGTGTACTCATCGCCGTCAACAAATTGCTCAACCAATGCTGGCGCTCCTTCGGAAGCAGCGGCGACAATGGCGGCTGGCAGTTCATCTGACTTGCGCACGACAGCGGCGTGAGTGCTAGAGCCGCCACAAGAAGGTTTGACAAACAAAGGTAACCCTAGCGCTTCCTGCACTCTTGCTGCATCGGTGGCATCGGTTGCCAGTTCCCACTGTGGTGTAGGAATGCCGCCCCCACGCCACAGCAATTTGGTGCGATGTTTGTCCATCGCCAGTGCTGAGCCTAATAAGCCGCTACCAGTACACGCCAAACCAAGAGTTTTGAGTGCTCCTCGTATTTCGCCATTTTCGCCGGCGCCGCCATGAAGAATATTAAAAACCCGAATCATGTCGGTATTGGTAATATCGGTCAGCGGGCGCGTCGCTGGGTCAAAAGTTTCCGTTTTTATATCAAGACGGCGCAAGGCGGCGAGCACCATTTCACCACTCATCAATGATATTTCGCGCTCTGGCGAATTGCCGCCTAATAATAAAATGGTTTTTTCAGTCATCCGTTTTTTTCCTACCAACAATGCGAACTTCGGTATTGAGCATAACGCCGGTTTGAGCCGCTACTTCGCTTTGCACCAGCACAATGAGATTTTCAATATCAGCAGCATTGGCGCCGCCGGTATTAACAATGAAATTAGCGTGTTTGTGTGAAACCATTGCACCACCAATGGCTCGTCCTTTGAGTCCGCAAGATTCAATCAATGCTGCCGCTGCCGTGCCGTCGGGTGGATTGCGAAATACCGAGCCACAACTAGGCTCGCCTAACGGCTGCGTTTGTGCTCGACGACGCAAGAGATCACGCACGCGGGAGCGGGCAACGGTAATATTTCCCTGAACAAAGTGTAGCCACGCAGCAGCAAAAAACGGTGTATCACCGTTTTTGAACCGTACCGAACGGTAGCCAGTTTCAAAATCGCACGCGTCATGCAAGGCGCGCTTGCCGTCATTAAATACCAGTGCTTGCTTCACGTGTTGCCACGTTTCGCTACCGTGACAACCAGCATTCATAGACAGCGCGCCGCCGATAGTTCCGGGCACACCGGCAAAAAAAGCAGCGTCAGCAAAACCTGCAGCGGCGGCAAATTTTGCTAATTTAGGGCAGCCTACGCCGGCTTCTACATAAATCAAATCATCTTCTTGACGCATGGCACACAGTCCGGGTGCAGTGCGCACCACGACACCACCAATGCCACCGTCACGTACTAACAAATTGCTACCGTGACCGACAAATAGCGCATTGCCTGCACGTGGATCTTCATGGCAAAAAGTACCGACATCGGTCAGATCAGCAGGTATGAATAACGCTTCCGCTACGCCGCCGGCACGCCATGACGCTAGCTGCGACATCGGAAAATCGTGTTTCCACAGCCCGCGGAGTACTGTCATGAGGCCTCCAACAAAAGTTTTGGCAGCGCACCGACATTGCCCGCGCCCATTGTCATAACCACATCATTGTCTTTGGCATAACGGTGTACTATTTTTTGTGCCGCTGACAAATCGGGAACCGGATGCACCATGGTGCCACGAGTTTGTAGTACTTTTGTCAATGCCGCACTGTCAGCTCCGGCAATTGGTTTCTCCCCAGCGGGATACACATCCAGCAATACCACTACATCAGCCAAGGAAAGCGAATCAACCAGTGCCGTAAATACGTCGCGAGTGCGTGTGTAACGGTGTGGTTGAAATGCCAGTAGTATCCGCCGTCCGGGATAGGCATCGCGCAGTGTTTCTAACGTAGCAGTAATTTCGGTGGGATGGTGTGCATAGTCATCAATCAGCAACGCCGTGCCAGAATTAATGGTGAGCGCACCATGTGTTTCCAGCCGTCTTCCAACGCCGGAAAAATTATGTAATCCAGCGGCCATGGCAGGGGCTTCTACGCCTAGTTCGCGGGCGGCGGCACAAGCGCCGGCAGCGTTTTGTGCATTGTGTCTGCCTGCTACACGCAATTCAATGGATTGTGTTCCTTCCGGTAAATTGAGCGTAAAGTGAGTGCTGGCGTTTATTGTTCGTACATCAATAACACGCACATCGGCGGTTTCAGCAAAACCGTAAGTTGTTACTCGTACTGCCGATAATTCGGCGGCCAATGTCGCTGCTGGCGGGCTGTCAATACAGATAATGGCAGCACCATAAAAAGGCAAGTTTGCGACAAAGCCAGCAAAAGCTTTTTGTAGTTCTGCCATATCACCGCCAAAAGCTGGCAGGTGGTCGTTGTCAATGTTGGTAATCACCGCCGCCACAGGTTGTAAATGCAAAAAAGAGGCGTCCGATTCGTCTGCTTCCACCACCGTAAATTCACCACCGCCAATGTGTGCGTTATCGTTACCTTGTAAAAGCCCGCCGATAATGCAAGTGGGAGCGCGACCGTCAGCGGTGAGAATAGCTGCCAGCATAGATGACACTGTTGTTTTACCGTGAGTGCCAGCTACGGCAATGCCGGGTTTGAATCGCAATACCTCGCCTAGCATTTGTGCCCGCGGGATAACGGGGACTCCACGTGCTGCCGCTGCGATTCGTTCGGGATTGTCTGTTGGCACAGCACCAGAATACACCACGCAATCGGCATTATCAGCATGTGAGGCAGCGTGACCGACAAATACCGTTACCCCTGCTGCTCGTAACCGCACTAAAGAAGGCTGTTCACGGGTGTCAGAACCGCTCACTGCATAGCCTAGGCTTTGCATGACTTCTGCTAATCCACACATGCCGGCACCGCCAATACCGACAAAATGAATATGTCGAATTTTATGCCGCATGTTTTGTTTCCGCTATGTTTTTTTCGCCGGCTTCATGTAGACAGCATTGTGCTACCACCGTCGTTGCATCAGCTCGTGCTAGCCGTCGTGCTTTGAGCGCCAATGTTGCTAGTGTTGATTTTTGCGTTTTTTGTAAAAAGTCAGCGAGCCAAGCTGGTGTCAGTGCAATTTGTTCGCAAACCTCGGCAGCACCGTTTTTTTTGAAAAACTGTGCATTAGCTAACTGGTGATTGGATGCAGCATGCGGATACGGTACTAACAACAATGCTGCTCCTGCTGCTGTCGCTTCCGCCAGCGTTGCTGCGCCAGCCCGGCAAATTACCAAATCAGCCGCCGCCATACATGTCGCCACATCGTCAATAAATTCTGTTACTTCTGCTTGTATTCCGGTGGCGGCGTAGGCGTCGCGGACGGATTTTTCGCGTCCGCGCCCACATTGGTGCGTGATTATGCAATCGCGCCGTACTTGCGTGAGTGCTTGCGGGATAATGCTATTCAGTGCTTGTGCGCCTTGACTACCACCGAGAATCAGCAGCCGCAGTGGCGAATTGGTATCAGGAGAAGGCGGCGTAACATGCCAAAAACTGTCACGCACTGGATTGCCCACCCATTCGCCTTTGGGTAATGAATCAGGGAAGCCGGTTAATGTGCGGCGGGCAAATTTGTTTAACAAACGATTGGCGCGACCGGCAATGGCATTTTGTTCGTGTACTATCAATGGTGCGCCGAGTAGCCTTCCCGCCAGAGCCCCCGGTACGGCGGCATAGCCACCCATTCCTAGCACTACTGATGGTTTGTGCTGACGCAAAAGTTTCCTTGCCCGCATGACAGCAATGAGCAGTCGCAGTCCACCTAAAATTCCGGATGGCGGGCGAAACGGCACTGTTTGCAGCAATATGCCGTGTGGTGGCACTACCTGCGTTTCTATGCCACCTGCTCCTAGCCAGCGCACTTCGGCTCCTAGCCGCCGCAATTCGTTGGCGACAGCCAGTGCCGGAAATACATGTCCACCGGTGCCGCCGGCGGCGATAACTACGCGTGCCGTCATGTTCCGCCACCACGTTGCTCACGGCGATTTTCAAAATCAATCCGCAATAACACACCGACCAGTAACCCCATAGATAGCAGACTGCTGCCGCCGTAACTGACTAAGGGTAGCGTGAATCCTTTGGATGGCAGTAGTGCCAAGTTACCGCAAATGTTAATAGCGGACTGTGTCGTTACCAACACAGCAAAACCAAAGGCGTACAAAGCACCAAATATTTCACCCCGTTCCTCGGCTCGGCGGGCAATGTTAATTGCTTTCATTACCAAAAGGGCAATCAATGCGCAAACAATTAAAAGTCCGAGAAGTCCGGTCTCTTCGGCGATTATAGAAATAATAAAATCGTTGTGTGATTCGGGTAGGTAGCCCCACTTTTCAATGCTGCGACCAATACCACGTCCCCAAAGCCCGCCTTGTACAAAAGCAATAATGGCGTGCTTTTGGTTGTAACCACCGGCGGCATTAAACGGGTCAACAAAACTTACCAGTCGTTGCATACGATACGGTTCCGTCAATAGTAGCACTATTAAAATAATAAGAAATATGGCAAATAATGCCATCACTGCTCGTAAGTCAAAACCAGATAAAAATAGTACTGACAGTACTACCAGAGACAGTAGTACGAGTGTGCCAAAGTCCGGTTGCAATATTATTAATCCCAATGTTGGTATTGCCCAGCCCAATATGGGGAAAACAAACTTAATTGCATGCCGCTTAAATTGCGGCCGTGATGCATAGCTTGCAGTAAGCAGCAGCAACGTCCATTTGCACAATTCCGCTGGCTGTAGCGACAAGCCACCACCGCCCAGCCAGCGGTGAGCACCGTTGCGCGGCTCAAACAAAAACACCGCTGCCAACAGTGTCAGCACTAGTATCATTAGTAGTTTTGCTTGTCGCCGTAGCGATGACAGCGAGCAGCAAAACACCATGGCCATTGCTGCTGCTGCCGTTATTACCGCTACTAACTGTTTGCCGACCCAATTTACGTTTGCCGCCAAAGACACCGAATGTAGCGCCGTCAAGCCAACTGCTAACAATGCACCACATGCCAAAAGCACACCAGCGTCTACGGGTGCAATAAAAACATTACTGCGTCGCACAGCGATGCTCCATATTTAAACAAGACGAAATAAAAGCGTCACCGCGCGCTCCATAATTGGTGTACATATCTAGACTGGAACATGCTGGTGAAAGCATTACCGTATCGCCTGCTGTCGCTGCTTGTGTCGCTATGAACACTGCTTCTGGCATGTTCTTTGCTTGCTGTGTGGCAATGCCAACGTTGGTAAAAGCCGTTTGTAGTTGAAGTGCATCTCGACCTAGCAAAACGGCGAGTCGTACTCGTCCTTGTGCCTCCGTTGCCAATCTTGTGAAATCTTGTCCTTTGCCATCACCTCCTGCAATAATTACTGCGTTACCCAACAACTGCTTCAGAGCAAAGCAAGCCGATGCTACATTTGTAGCTTTGGAGTCGTTAATGTAGGTAACGTTATCAATGTGAGAAACGATTTGCTGCCGATGCGGTAGCCTCGAAAAATTGGCTAGTGCCTGTCGTCGCGCCGTTGTGTCAAGACTCAAACCGTCGGTTAATGCTAAAGCGGCTAATGCACTATGTGGTGGTGCTGCCATTTCTGTTAAAGCAAAACGAGCATCGCCAACAATGGCATCAGCGGTCAAATGCCATGCTGCCGTCGTCCTTTCGGTAGCGGAAAACGTCACATCTGGACTCGTCGTCATCGCCGTCACAGCCGTATCATCGGCATTCACGACACGCCGTGCGGCGTGATGGTAGAGTTGTGCTTTTGCTGTCGTATAAGTCGCCATATCAGAATGATGATCTAAATGATCGGGACTGATATTGAGTACCGCCGCGATATCGGAAGTGAAATTTGACGCCGTTTCCAATTGAAAACTAGACAATTCAGCCACTGCTACATCGGGTGCGGCAGTTTGTTGCCAGCGTTGCCACGCATCTAGCAACGGCTCGCCGATGTTGCCGATAGCTTCCGCGCGCCGTCCAGCGGCGGTACACAATTGTGCACTAAGCTCTGTTACCGTGCTTTTACCGTTGGTGCCGGTCACCGCCAACAATGTGGTGTTGGGCGGATTGCGGCGCCACGCGTCGGCAAACAGTGCTGCATCACCAGTTATTTTTTCTACTGGAGCTGTTATATGTGACAGTGGAATTCCGGGGCTTTTTGCCACTAAATCATAAGAGTCAAAATCGGATTTTTGCCACGTGGCAATGTTAGTGTTTGATTGTGCTTTAACACCGGATATTGCTGCAGTAGCAGCCAAACAGGGTGGTTCACGGCGGCTGTCCACCGCCAGCACGGTTGCACCTTCCGCCGCTAAATAGCGTGCTATGGATAGCCCTGACACGCCCATGCCGACAACCAGTGCTTTCATCGCAGTTTGAGGGCAGCTAGCCCAGCGAGTACAAACATCAGCGAGATAATCCAAAAACGCACTACGACTTGATTTTCTTTCCAACCTTTCAATTCAAAATGGTGATGTAGCGGCGCCATGCGAAAAATGCGCCGACCTGTGAGTTTGAATGAGCCAACTTGCAAAATAACTGAAACGGCTTCCATCACAAATATTCCGCTCATGATGATAAAAACGATTTCCTGCCGCACTAGTACCGCCACTAACGCCAGTGCGCCGCCAGCCGCCAGCGCGCCGACGTCACCCATAAAAATCGCCGCTGGATGAGCGTTAAACCACAAAAACGCCAGTCCAGCACCGATGAGTGCAGCACAAAAAATAACCAATTCGTGTGTTCCGAGTAAATGCGGTAACCCCAGATAAGCGGCAAATACTGCATGTCCGGATACATAGGCATACAGAGCTAGCCCGGCGGCAACCATGATGACGGGCATAATTGCCAATCCGTCCAATCCGTCCGTCAGATTAACGGCATTAGAAGCGCCGACCAACGCTAAATAACCGGTAATAACAAACCCTGCCGTCCCCAGCGTTAGGACAATATTTTTGGTGTAGGGGATGATGATGCCCTCAAAACCATCAATCATATTGGTATAAAGTATTACTATGAGCACTGCCGCCGCTACTGCCGACTGCAATGCCAGTTTGCTGCGTGCCGACAGGCCTTTGGCATTTTTAGCAAATACCTTTTTGCAGTCATCTGCTAGGCCAATGGCACCAAAAAGGATTGTTCCGACAAGTGCTAGCCATAGGCGACCACTACTCAAATCGCCCCATAACAGGCAAGAAACAAGTAAGCAAAACAACATCAGTACACCGCCCATTGTCGGCGTGTCATTTTTTTGTAAATGCGATTGAGGGCCGTCATCACGCACCGGCTGTCCTCCAAATAGTTTGATGCGGCGAATAAATGCCGGTCCAGCCAGCCAACCGATAACAAAAGCAGTGATAACCGCAAACATTGCTCGTACGGTCACATAACTAAATACGTTAAGAAAACTAAAATAATCTACCAATTGCTGTGATAACCAATAAATCATGACCGTTGTTCTAAGGTGCTTACAATATCTTCCATTTTCATCCCGCGCGAACCTTTGACCAGCACGACAATTTGTCCCTCAGCGGCATCTAGTCGGGCATTAAGTGCTTTTAGCAGTGCTGCTTTGCTAGAGAAACCGCTTCCCGTCGCTGCCTGCATGTGTTCTCCTACAGCAAACACGGTTGCATTTGCTTGTTGTGCTGCATCAATAATTTGACGGTGCGCCGCATCTGCTGCCTTACCCAGTGCCAGCATGTCACCCAAAACGGCAATTTTTTCGCCATCGCAATCGGATAAAACGGCCATCGCCGCCAAAGCTGAATCGGGATTGGCGTTGTAGGAATCGTCAATGATCAATAATTGTCGGCGGTGAATAAAGCGCAATCGTCCGGCAACGCCGGTAAATGATTCTAATCCGGTGCACACCGCTGTTTCGGGTAGTTTGAGTACTTGTGCTGCTGCCGCTGCGGCCAACGCATTGCGGGCGTTGTGCATTCCTGGCACGCGCAACATAACTTGCGTGCCATTGGGTAGTTGCAAGTGTTTTCCATCCCAATCACCGCAAAAATCTGCCCCTTCACCGGGAAAGCCAAAAGTTAACACTTGCCTCGTGCCGGCCAGTTGCTGCCACATATTTAAATAAGGGTCGGCGGCATTGAGCACTGCTACGCCGTCTACTGGTAGGGTAGTGATTAACTCTCCCTTGGCGGCGGCAATGTCGTCTAATGAGGAAAAATTGCCGATGTGTGCCCGCTGACAATTGTTGATGATTGCCACTTGTGGACGCACCATTTGTCCTAATTCGGTAAGTTCACCGGGTGCATCCATCCCGGTTTCTAAGACAGCATAACGGTGTGTTGCTCGCAATTCTAGCAATGTGAGTGACACCCCTAGGCGATTATTGAAATTACCGATTGTGCGATGCGTACTTGATTCATCGGCGGCATCACGGCAAATGCTGGCAAGCATTTCTTTAACTGTTGTTTTGCCGTTGCTGCCGGTTACTGCGATGATAGTGCCATCAAATTTATCTCGCCAACGTGAGGCCAATCTCGCCAGAGCTGCTGCTCCGTCACATACCGCTAGTTGACCGACACTAATTTTGTGTGCGGCATTAAACGGCAAAGACACCATAACCGCTGCTGCTCCTTGATCTGTGGCGGCGTTGATAAAGTCGTGTCCGTTTGTGCGTGCGCCCGGCAGAGCAACAAACAAATCACCGTTACGCACTTGGCGTGAGTCAATACGAACTCCGGTGAGTATGGGGTCACCGTTTCCCCAACGTATGCCACCGCACCACTGTGCTGCCTGAGTGAGCGTGGCTAACATGTGCCGTTTCTCTTTTTCAAAGCGGTTTGTGCTGTGTCAGCGTCCGAAAAATAATGCCTTTTACCAGCAATATCTTGATAATTTTCGTGTCCTTTGCCTGCGATGAGTATGGTATCTGTTGCCGCTGCTTGCGTAATTACCCAAGTAATTGCTTCACCACGCCCGGCAATCTCTTGCAACCGACCACCACCGCCGGCCAATACATCAGCGCGAATCGCTGCCGGCTCTTCATCACGTGGATTGTCATCAGTCACAATGCCTACATCTGCTGTTGCCGCTACCTTTCCCATGAGTGCTCGCTTACCGCGATCGCGTTCGCCACCGCAGCCACACACCAACCACAGTCGGTTACCATGCTGGCGCAGTGCTGCCAATGCTGCCGTTAGTGCGTCCGGTGTGTGTGCGTAGTCCACATATATCGCTGGTTGGGCGGTGTTGCCGCCGTTATTGATTCGTTGCAAACGCCCTTCTGGCAGCGTTGGCACAGCGGTGCTAAATGATGCCCATGAACCGCCGCCGGCTCGCGCGAGCAAGGCAGCAGCCATGAAATTGTGAGCGTTGTGTGCGCCTGCAAACGGCAGCCATACCCGTCGCCAACCATCATCGCCGTCTAATTCTAAAGTTTGTCCGTCTGCATCTGATTGCAAAGCAAGTAGGCGCAACGCAGTACCTCGCCGTCCGTAAGTTAATACTCGCTTACCAGCTGCGGCTAACTGTGGTGCTAGTTGCGCACAATATTCATCATCCGCATTGAGAATAGCTAGTGGTAGTCCGGATGATTCAAATAACTGTGCTTTGCTGCGATGATAAGACTCAATATCGCCATGATAATCTAAATGATCGCGTCCGGCATTGGCAAAAACTGCCGCCTCCAGTTGTACGCCCGCCAATCGTCCTTGGACAATGCCGTGTGAGGAGGCTTCAATCATCGCCGCCTCTGCACCTGCCTGACAAAAACTTTGCAGAAACGCCTGTAGAGCGATAGCTTCCGGTGTGGTATTACCAGTTGGTTGCGGTATTTCTCCCGGCAGATAAGCCCCCAAAGTGCCTACTACTGCCGTACGTCGCCCACTGTGTGACATCAACAATGCGGCAAGATGCGCAATTGTCGTTTTGCCATTGGTGCCGGTAATGGCAGCAGTAAACATTTTTTGACTTGGTTCGTTATATACAAAATTAGCGAGTAATCCTGTCCGCGAGCGCAATTCGGGTACTGCCACATGAGGTGTATGCCACGTCTCTGACCAAGAAAAATCGGCAGGATCCCAAAAAATACCGGCCGCACCGGCTTGAATTGCTTGTGGAATATAGTCTCGCCCGTCTGCCTTGTCGCCGGGATATGCGACAAAAGCGGCATTTGGTGGGATATGGTGGCTGTCACAGCTTAGTGCGGTAAGTGGAGCCCCCATTTTATGAACAGTAGCGGCGGCGTCAAACATCACCAAATACCGGCGCCATGTCAGGCGCAATACCGTTTAATAATAAGGCGCGGCGAACAATATTTCGAAACACCGGTGCTGCAGCAACGCCGCCGGTATAACCATTTTTTGACGGCTCATCAATCATCACTGCTACGATATAACGCGGGCGTGATGCAGGTGCAATACCAATAAAAAACGCGCGATAGACATTGTTTAAATAACCATTTGGACCGTGCTTTTTGGCGGTGCCGGTTTTGCCTGCTACGCGATAGCCGGTAATTGCTGCCCGTGTGGCGGTGCCTCCTGGACGTGTAACGCCTTCCATAATCGTTCGCACTTGCCGCGCCACATCGGCGGACAGTACCCGCTGTCTCAATAGTAGCGGCAAATCTGTTTCTAGCCGCGGCTCTATCAGTACACCGTCATTGGCAAAAACAGAATAACCGCGTAGTAGCTGCAAAAGTGAAACTGAAAAACCATAACCGTAAGCATGAGTGACAAAATCTGCCGGACGCCAATTTTTATACGAACGCAAACTACCTTTGGTTTCGCCGGGCATGTCAAGCACTTTGCCGCCGCCAAAACCCAACCGTTGATACAGCTCCCACAACGATTCCTTACCCACTCGTTCTGCCAGCATCACCGCACCGATATTGCTGGACTTTTGTAAAATGCCGCTCACTGTTAAGTCTTCGTCAATGTGAGAATCTTTAACGATAACGCCACCGATGCGCATTGGCTTGGCGGTGGGAAACACTTCGTTCGCTCGTGCCAAGTTACGTTGTAGGGCTGCGGCAACAACAAATGGTTTGGCTAAAGATCCCGGCTCTACTGCGTCAGTGAGTGCGCGATTTTTTTTGTTGCCGCCTCCACTGATATTGTTGGGGTTAAAGCTCGGTAGGCTTGCCAGTGCCAAAATATCTCCGGTGCGGGCGTCCATTACCGCCGCTGCACCAGCGGCAGCACCGTGATGATGCAGGGCCCGGCGTAACTCTTCGTGTGCATAAAACTGTAGACGCGAATCAATGGAAAGTGTGATGGTATGACCGGCACGCGCTGGCTGTACATCGGTTTGCGTTAGGCGCACGCCGTTGCGTGCTCGCATTCCACTGTCTTTGCCTGCTGCTGATGCTAGCGTTTGGTGACGCATAAACTCAATTCCGGCGCGCCCCACATCTTCGTGATTGGTATAGCCCAATACCGATGCTGCATATTCTTTCTGTGGGTAATATCGCTTGCTGGTATAGTCAACGCGCAAGCCGAGTAAGTGCATATTTTGTAATTGTTGTGCTCGTACTGGCGGCAATGCTTTGTGTAGAAGCACTGCTCGTCCGCCGTTGGCGAGTTTGTCGCCCAAATCTTCTTCAGACATTTGCAACGCCTCGGCCAAACGCGGTAACAAAGCGGGAAGCCGCACACTGTCGTGTTCACTTAATACTTTGGTATCGGCGCGGACTTCGTATACTTCGGTGCTAACTGCTAGCGGGTTTCCTGCTGCGTCTACGATATCGCCGCGGTGAGCGGGGAGGTGTTCGTAGTAGTGATAGCGGCGAGCGACTTCTTCGTTTGCCTGCACAACAAAGGTAGATAGCCGCCACGCTCCGGCAATGACGGGTACTACGAGAATCGTCATAACACACAAGATGACAAACTTTTTGCGCCAGTCAGACAAGCGTAGTGGCGGCAATTCTAAATGCAGCGGCATCATGGCGCGTTCTCCGCAAGAAAAATCAGCGAGTCAGTTTCTAATTGTGGCTCTATCATACCCAATCGCAGTGCTTCCGTTCGCACTTGTCCATAATCGGTAACGGTGGCATATTCCACTAATAAATTGCGTCTTTCATCTTGCAAAATGCGCTGCTCTTGACGTAACTGTCCTAATGTGTGCGTGAGGCGATGTGTGAGCTGTCGGGTTTCCATTGCCTGCAGTGTTGCCCATGCACAAAACGTTGCTGCTATTGCTAGACACAGTACTGGACGCAAATAGCGATCTGGTTTTTCTATATAAAAATCGCTCACAGTGCCGCCAGCTTGACAAATACTCGCATGCGTGCACTGCGGGCGCGCGGGTTTGCTGCTACTTCGTCTTCGCTGGGTGTGACCAGGTTACCGACGGCTTCCATATTTAGCTGGTTGATTCGTCCCACACCGGGAAAAGCGGGGCCGCGTAACAAGTGTTTGACCAAACGGTCTTCTAGTGAATGAAAAGAAATAACGACCAATCGCCCACGAGTGGCTAGTAACTTACAGGCGGCTTCCAGCCCGCGCCGCAGATTAGCTAGTTCACTATTAACCTCCATTCGCAAGGCTTGAAAAACCAACGTTGCCGGATGTCGTCCCGGCATGCGTAAGCGTTTGCTGTCGGCGACTACTTTTGCCAACGAGGTGGTATCGGTAATTTCGTGACGCTTGGCGCAAATGGCTTTTGCCACGCGGCGGGCTTCTGGTTCTTCGCCGTAGGTTTTAAAAATATGAATCAACGTTTGTTCATCTTCTGTTGCCAGCAGGTGCGCTACTGTTGTTTTTTGCCGCCGGTCTAGTCGCATATCCAGCGGTCCGGTACGTTGAAAAGAAAGCCCGCGCTCGGCAACGTCCAGCTGTGGGCTAGACACGCCCAAATCAAACAATACTCCGTGTGCTGATGCAATGCCGGCTTCTGTTGCCATCTCTTGCAGATGAAAAAAATTACTCCGCTTAAAAACAAAGCGCGAATCGGTTATGGTCGCAGCATTCTTTTCTGCCCACTCATCGCAATCCAAAGCCAGTAACGTTGCTGTAGCAGTTAATTTGCTTAGTATTTGCGTGCTGTGTCCGCCGCCACCATAGGTAGCATCAATATAAGTGCCATCAGCAACTGGTGGCGTCAACAGTGCTGTCACCGCCTCTTGCTCCAACACGGTTTGGTGCGTCACAATTTCACATTCCGCCACAGTTCCGATGTCTCCGTGTCGTCTTGTAGTCGTGAAACCATCAATAGTTTCTTTTGCTCCCATATTTTGTCGTCCCAAATACGAATACTGTCGGGCAGGCTAAACATTCGCACTTCCCGATCAATACAGGCTTCGGCGCGTAATCCGTTGCTGATGAGAATGCGTCCGGCTGAATCCAACTGCATTTGTTCGGCACAGCCGATAATCATGTCTTCTAGCGTGGTATCGTGATAGTGATTACTGCGTTGTTCAAACTGCTCTTGAATATAGGCAAAGCGGACGGCATCATAAATTGTCAGACAGCCGTGCGGGTGTGCGGTCAGATAAAATCCGCCAGATCGTTGCAAGAGAGGTCTATAACGGTTGGGTACAGCTAGTCTTCCTCTGTCGTCTAGCTTGATTTTTGCCGTGCCAGTTTGGTGGGAGTCAGCCATAAGCCATAATTTACCATTTTTTCCCACTATTTTCCCAATTTATTCGAATTGAATATTGACTCCCACCAACTCCTCTTTTTCTACCACTCGGCAAATCTATCAAATTAACCGATGACAAGCGGCAATCAGAGAAATAACAACGGCTTAGCAAAAAAGGTATTGATAGTTTAGCTGGTGGCTTTTTTCATGCTAACATGAACAAGATAGTTGCGGACAAGCGCATTTATTTCAGCAGTATTTGAGTGACCAAAAAGGAGACAAATTATGATGGATACGAAAGCGGCGAAAAAAATGTTTGAGGAGGCAAAGCAGTTTTATGAGCAACATTGCCCGGGTGCGATGGAGTGGGCAAATAATTTCAATCCCGAAGCATTTAAGAATCTAACGCCGGCGGGTTTTTTTGAAGCCTATTGGCGGGCGGTTCACGCCAACGGCACACAGTGGGCGGTACCGCAGTTGCCCGATATGACCGGCATGTTTAAGAATTTTGAAACCATGGCACAGGCAAATATGCAATCTTTTACTGCGGCGATGAGTGCCTTTAACCAAAATGAACAAGGGCAGTCTTTTTTGGATGGCTACAAAGCTATTGCTGAGGAGGGATTTGCCGAATTTAAAAAACGGCTAGAAGCAAGCGGGATTAGCGAATTAGAAAACATGCCGGGGATTGGACCGGCGACTAAATTTTATTTTGCAAAAGACATTGGTCTTGACGATGCGATAAAGCCGGATGTGTGGCTTGCCCGAGCGGCGGAGCTGTGTAAGGCAACGATTGACGAAATGGCGGATTTTTTGAGTAAAGAATACAATATGCGCCGCGGTGCTATTGATGCAATTCTCCACTGGTATGGTGCAGAAAAGAGTTTTGGCAAGTAGCCAGAATATAAAAAAACGAGTGGTAAGGGTGAGTAAGAAAAGAAAAAAGGCGAATAAAACCAAGAAATCGCAGGCAAGTAAAATAGGAAATAAGGAAAACGAAGAGCAGAAGGTAAACGCGCGGGCAGAAGAAGGCAAAAATGAGAAGGTAGAAACGCTGGCAGAATTCCTTACTGAGATTAATCAATTAAGTAATAGTGATGAAGAGGAGTACGTTTTTCGTGGGCAAAAAGATGAAAAGTGGGAATTGAATGCAAGTGCTACTCGGCGCATTAAAATTGGTAAAAAGGAAAAAGAAATAGTAACCGACCAAGAACTTGTGAAATACAGTGAAGATTTGGTTAATAAAGCAAAAACTACGGGACATGGTTACGATGAAAAGCTGGGTGAATTAAATGATTTTGAATTATTAGCTAAGCTACAACATCACGGAGCGGCAACGCTTTTGATTGACTTTACAAAAAGTCCCATGATTGCCTTATGGTTTGCCACACAGAGTGAGAAGGTTGAGGCAGACGGCAAAAAAGTTGAGGCAGACGGCAAAGTATTTGTTTTTGAGGTGAACAACGATATTGGAAAAATAAGAACACTTTCTTTTGAGCAAAGTAAAGAAGAAAACATAGAGACATTGTTTGATAATAACGATGGCAGTAAGGCGGTAACGGACGAAGAGGGAGAGGTTAAATATTGGCAATGGGAGGCAGGAAGGTTGCGCAGTGAAAGAGTTATAAAGCAAGACAGTATTTTTATTTTTGGCAAGCCGAATATTTCGAGCGAAGACATAACAAAAGAAATAATTATTGATGGCAACAGTAAAGAAAAATTAATACAGGAATTAAAAGAAATGGCTAACTTAGATGAAGAGAGGTTGTTTCCTGATTTTTACGGATTTGCTAGAGTCAATGGAGTAGATTTTGATTATCAACTGCTGACCGCGAAACAATATTTAAAACAGGGGATTGCTAAATTTAAATTAGGGCAATATGAGGAAGCAATAAAAGATTTTAGTGAGGCGATAAAACTAGATTCGGAATATGTGAATGCTTATCATAGTCGCGGGCTTGTTAAATTTAAATTAGAGCAATATGAGGAAGCAATAAAAGATTTTAATGAAGTGATAAAACTAAATCCTAAAGATGCAGACGCTTATCATAGTCGCGGGATGACTAAAGATACATTAGAGCAATATGAGGAAGCAATAAAAGATTTTAGTGAGGCGATAAAACTAAATCCTAAAGATGCAGATGCTTATCGTAGTCGCGGGGCTACTAAACTTAAATTAGAGCAATATGAGGAAGCAATAAAAGATTTTAGTAAGGTGATAGAACTAAAGCCTAAATACGCAGCCGCTTATCGTAGTCGCGGGATGGCTAAAGATGCATTAGAGCAATATGAGGAAGCAATAAAAGATTTTAGTGAGGCGATAAAACTAAATCCTAAATACGCAGACGCTTATCATAGTCGCGGGATGGCTAAAGATGCATTAGAGCAATATGAGGAAGCAATAAAAGATTTTAGTGAGGCGATAAAACTAAAGCCTAAATACGCAGTCGCTTATCGTAGTCGCGGGATTGCTAAAGGTAGTTTAGGGCAATATGAGGAAGCAATAAAAGATTTTAGTGAGGCGATAAAACTAAAGCCTAAATACGCAGACGCTTATCGTGGTCGCGGGATTGCTAAAGGTAGTTTAGAGCAATATGAGGAAGCAATAAAAGATTTTAGTAAGGCGATAAAACTAAATCCTAAAGACGTACGCGCTTATCGTAGTCGCGGTGCTGCTAAATTTGATTTAGAGCAATATGAGGAAGCAATAAAAGATTTTAGTAAGGTGATAGAACTAAATCCTAAAGATGCACTTGCTTATCATAATCGCGGTGCTGCTAAAGTTAAATTAGGGCAACATGAGGAAGCAATAAAAGATTATAGTAAGGCGATAGAACTAAATCCTAAAGAGGCAGATGCTTATCATAAGCGCGGTGCTGCTAAAGTTAAATTAGGGCAACATGAGGAAGCAATAAAAGATTTTAGTAAGGCGATAGAACTAAATCCTAAAGAGGTAGATGCTTATCATAAGCGCGGTGCTGCTAAAGGTAATTTAGGGCAACATGAGGAAGCAATAAAAGATTTTAGTAAGGCGATAGAACTAAATCCTAAAGAGGCAGATGCTTATCATAATCGCGGGCTTGCTAAATTTAATTTAGGGCAACATGAGGAAGCAATAAAAGATTATAGTAAGGCGATAGAACTAAATCCTAAAGAGGCAGATGCTTATCATAATCGCGGGCTTGCTAAATTTAATTTAGGGCAACATGAGGAAGCAATAAAAGATTATAGTAAGGCGATAGAACTAAATCCTAAAGAGGCAGATGCTTATCATAATCGCGGGCTTGCTAAAGTTAAATTAGGGCAATATGAGGAAGCAATAAAAGATTTTAGTAAGGCGATAGAACTAAATCCTAAAGAGGCAGATGCTTATCATAATCGCGGGCGTGCTAAATTTAATTTAGGGCAATATGAGGAAGCAATAAAAGATTATAGTAAGGCGATAGAACTAAATCCTAAAGAGGCAGATGCTTATCATAATCACGGTGCTGCTAAATTTAAATTAGGGCAATATGAGGAAGCAATAAAAGATTTTAGTAAGGCGATAGAACTAAATCCTAAAGAGGCAGATGCTTATCATAATCGCGGAGTGGCTTATCAAGCAACTGGAAAACAAAAACAAGCGGATGAGGACTTTGCAAAAGCCAAAGAACTGCGCGAACAAGCAGAATAAAGAAATTAATTTCAAATCGGCAGTAGTTATGTTTTCAATCAGTACAGTTGTATGTGATTGACTGCGTTAAAATTAACAAACAAACCGACGGCTTCATGGCTTTTGGAGCAAGGTTATAATGGGCTGGATTATATTTGGAGAGAAATATGAGTGCCTATCAAAATGTGTTTGACCTGTCCATGGAAGACTCGGAGACGTTTTGGTCCGAAGCCGCAACGGGGATTGTCTGGGACAAGCCTTGGGAAAAAGTTTTGGATGATACGAATGCGCCTTTTTATCGCTGGTTTACGGGAGGCGAACTCAATACTTGTGAAAATGCAGTTGACCGTCACGTAAAGGCTGGCTATGGTGAGCAGCCAGCAATTATTTATGACAGCCCAGCGGCGGGTGAAAAACGCGTTTATACCTATGCCGATCTACAACAAAAAACGGCGCAGTTGGCTGGTGCACTCAAAGCGTGCGGCATAACACAAGGAGACCGCGTTATTATTTATATGTCTATGGTGCCGGAGGCAGTATTTGCCATGCTTGCCTGTGCTCGGCTGGGCGCTGTGCATTCCGTGGTGTTTGGCGGTTTTAGTGCTAAAGAGTTAGCGGTACGAATTGATGATGCAAAGGCAAAATTTATGCTTTCTACTTCTTGCGGGTTGGAGCCGGGGCGCATCGTAGACTATAAAAAAATATTGGATGAGGCACTGGATATGGCAACGCACAAAGTGGATGGTTGTGCGATTTTGCAACGCCCGCAACAACCGTGTGCGCTTGTCTCTGGGCGTGATGTAGATTGGAATGAATTTATCGCCGATATAGAACCGGCAGCGTGTGTGCCAGTGGCGGCGACTGCGCCGTTATATATTCTTTATACTTCTGGTACTACCGGTCAGCCCAAAGGTATTGTTCGCGATAATGGCGGGCACGCCGTGGCATTGCAGTGGACGATGACTAATATTTACGATGTTGGGCCGGGTGAAGTGTATTGGGCAGCTTCTGATATTGGTTGGGTGGTGGGACATTCTTATATTGTTTATGCACCGCTATTTAATCGTAATACTACCGTGCTATACGAAGGTAAACCGGTGGGCACACCAGATGCTGGTGCTTTTTGGCGAGTGATTTCCGAACACAACGTTGTTAGTATGTTTACTGCACCGACTGCGTTGCGGGCAATTAAAAAAGAAGATCCCAAAGGTGAGTTGGTGCGTGATTATGATTTGTCACGATTGCGGGCACAATTTTTGGCAGGCGAACGCTCTGATCCGGATACTATTGATTGGGTACAGCGGCACTTGCAAGTGCCTGTAGTAGATCACTGGTGGCAGACCGAAACCGGCTGGGCGATTGCTGCTAATCCGCTTGGTATTGAACATTTTCCTACCAAACCCGGAGCCGCCTGTAAGCCAATGCCCGGCTATGATTTGCAAGCGCTGGATGATGAGGGGAAGATACTAGCGGCGGGAGAATTGGGTAATTTAGCCGTTAAGCTGCCTTTGCCGCCGGGGACATTTCCCACCATATGGGGGGATGCTGAGCGTATGCGTGATAATTATTTAACCGCTTATCCGGGTTATTATCTTAGCGGCGACAGCGGTATGATTGATGAGGATGGTTATGTGCATGTGATGAGTCGTATTGATGATGTTATTAATGTTGCAGCTCATAGATTGTCTACCGGCCAGATGGAAGAATCGCTTTGTCGTCATCCGGATGTAGCAGAAGCGGCAGTATTTGGTGTTGCTGATGATTTTAAAGGTGAATTGCCGCTGGGACTCGTCGTGCTCAACAGTACCGTGCAGCGTGATGCAAATCAGATATGTAACGAGTTGATTGCTGGTGTGCGGGAAGATATTGGCGCAGTCGCAGCGTTTAAATTAGTGGCAGTGGTCAAGCGTCTGCCCAAAACGCGGAGCGGTAAAATCTTGCGTGGAACCATGCGAAAAATCGCCAGTGGTGAAGACTATGTTGTTCCCGGCACGATAGATGATCCGGCTATTTTGGATGAGATTGCCGAGGTGCTGCGGCAGTTGGAATATCCAAAAACAGCAGGAAATAAATAATGTGCTCGCAATGCAGCAATAATTTTTATTAATAAAAAGCGAACAGTTGCACCGAAAAAATCTGCAATATTGATTGAGAAATATTTAAAATTTAACGATAATGAATGATCAACATTAATCAATGTATTTTCATTCTTTGGTAAATAAATTTTTGTACAAAAGTGTATCTGATTCGTCCGCTAAATTCGTGCTATCATCCGTAACATCCCGCTGATGACTGATTTTTACAGCCTAAAAACACTGGCGCCCACTTTTGCCGATGTGCTTTCTAGTAATTCTCAGCAGTGGCTGTTTTTGACTACCCGAGAACGGTTGCGGCAAGCGATTAACCACGAGTGGGTGCAACTGCATGACAATCAACCGGAAGTAATCCCACAATTGCGGGTGATGACTCTAGATGGCTGGGTGCGTGAATTGTGGAAGCGTCGTCGTCGGCAACATGGCGGCCCAGCAGTGCTATCTAATTTTGCACAACGATTGTTGTGGCGGCAAATTATAGAACAGTGGAATCGTGAGCATCGGCAAGTATTGTCTGCTGCTGTTTTGGCAGAATTGGCGCGTGCGGCTTATCGGTATTGTTTGCTTTTTGAAGTGTCTGTGGAAGACATACAATTTGGTGAGTCTGAAGACACGCAAGCATTTCAGCAATGGGCGCGACAGTTTCAAAAAGCAACAGCTGCCGCCAACGGTATCACGCTGGAAATGGCAGCACTACAATTAATTACCGAACTCACTAAAACGCCGACTCAATCTCAGCAGCTGGAAGTAGCAACGCAATTGCGCTTGGTAGAAGAAAATATTCATCCTTTACACAAACGATTGCTGGCGTGTTTTTCTACTGTTACTTATTCAACGCCTGATTTTTATGAGGATACGCCGGCATTTCATACCGTGGCACAAGATAGGCAAGCGGAATGTATGGCAGCAATGCGATGGGCGGAGCAACATTTGCGAAAACAATCGACGGCACGCATCGCTTTGGTTGTCGCCGATGTTGCGGCTTATGAAAACGATTTGCGGCGCGCTTTTATCCGAGTTTTGGCGCCTGCACAATTGCGGTTGGATGGGAATGAAAAATCATCGTTACGGTTTGGCATGTCGCTGCCGTTGACACAAGAGCCACGAATTAAAACAGCGTTAGATTTGTTGCACTGGAACGCTCGCCGCATAGAGAGCGAAACGCTGTATCGAGTGCTAGAAGACGGTTGTTGGGGACCTGATGACGGCGTAGCTCAAGCATTGTTGCAACGACAGTTACGAGCGTTGCGGTTGCCGTCATTGACACCGGAACGATTGCTTTCTGCATCACAATATTGCGCTCAAAAATATCCAGACAATATTCAAATACAACAATTGCATCAGGCACTTGCCGATTTTATGGAATTGCGGCGGGCAGCATCTTCGCAAAATACATTGAATGGGTGGGCTGAACAATTTAGTGTGCAATTGCGGGTACTGTCTTGGCAAGGGGGCAGTGCAAGTGAGGCTTGGGCTGCTGTTTTTCGTGATTTTGTACATGACTCTCGTAAATTTCCCCGTTGTACGGCGGTGCGGGCACTCGCCATTTTTGTTGACCAAACAGCACGTGTGCTACAGCCAACAAAAAGCGGCATCATTAATGTACTTGGGCCGCAAGAGGCGGCGGGGGAACCGTTTGACGCAATTTGGATGTTGGATGCCACTGATGCCAGTTGGCCACCAGCACCGGCACCTCATCCATTGCTGCCAGTGCGGTTGCAAGTTACTCATCATATGCCACATTGCAATGCGGTACAAGAGTTAAAAGTTGCTTTGCAAACGTTAAAAGAATTACGCGGTGGTGCTCGTGTTTTTGTGGCATCAGCGCCACAAATTGATGGCGACAAAGAGTGTGCTCTGTGGGCGCCGGTGAGCACGCTGCCGCCACTGCCGCCATTGCCCGATGAGCCAGACCGCTGGACACAATGGATACAAAATGCTCATACTCCGTTAGAAGTGTGGCAACCCGGTAATGCGCCACAAGTAGGAGAAAAAGAAAAACCGCGTGGCGGCGTTGGTATTTTGCAAGCGCAATTAAATTGTCCATTTAGTGCCTTTGCTCGCTATCGTCTGCAGGCGATGCCTCTGGAAACGGCGGTATTGGGATTAGATAGTGCAGATTGGGGAAATTATCTACATGTTGCCTTAAAACAATTTTGGGAAGAAAAAATAAAAAGTTGGGAGCAGTTACAAAGCATTGATGATGATGAGCGTGAAAAATTGCTCAAAACAATTTTGCATAAATGTTTTGACACGGTACTGGGTGAGCGTGTTGGCGACCTTGGTGGAAAATTGCGTGACATGGAAGAGCGGCGTGCTTTGGTAATGTTGATGAAATGGCTAAAAATAGAAGACACGCGGCAGCCTTTTACCATTGAACAAGTGGAAAAAGCGCAGGAGGTGAATTTTTGTGGTCTTAATATAAAAATACGGTTGGATCGGGTGGATGCTTTAGATAACGGGCAATTGGTAGTTATAGATTACAAAACGGGAACGCCTAAAAGTACCCAAGTGTGGGAAGAGCCGTTGCGCGAACCACAATTACCGTTGTACGCGTTATTGGATGAGCAGATAGTCACGATCGCTTTTGCACAAGTGCATCATAGTCGTGTTCGTTATATCACTGTCGGTGCCTTGCTTACAAAAGATGGTAAAGCTGATAAAAGTTTGTGGGCGGACAGAAAACAATATTGGCAGAAGACACTAGAACAGCTCGCCAATGATTTTATGGCTGGCGTTGCTGTGCCGACTGGCAATGATGAAGTGTATCTCCACAACGGATTGCGATTGCTGGCGCGTCATCAATTTTATCAACAAGAGATTGATAATGCGTGATGCGGTAGCACGCCAAGAGGCGATTGATATTGCTCGCAGTTTTAATGTGCGCGCTCCCGCTGGTTCAGGTAAAACCGGTCTACTCACCCAGCGTGCGCTTGCTTTACTTGCGGTGGTAGAACGTCCGGAAGAAATATTGTGTGTGACTTTTACCCGTAAAGCTGCCGGCGAAATGCGGGCGCGAATCATAGCGGCATTGCAACGTGCTGACGAGCCGCCGCCGGCTGAATTATTTGCCGCTACTACGCATGCACTTGCTTGCCAAGTTATGCAACGCAGCAAAGAAAAAAAATGGCGATTGTTGGAATTTCCCAATCAATTGACGATTGTTACTATAGACGGCTTTTGTTCTGGGTTAGTGCGTCAATGTCCAATCGTATCGGGGCTGGGTGCTTGTCCGCCGATTAGCGAAAGAACATCGGAATTGTTTCATCGTGCTGCCCGACAATTGTTGCTGCGGTTGGACGGTGATGATAGTGCGCTCAGTAAAGCGTTAGAGCGGATTTTGACGCCGCTGCACAATGACCAGCAACGTTTTTGTAATTACATGGAGAGGTTGCTTGTCGTGCGCGATCAATGGTCGTTATTTTCACAAGCTCATATGCTATCGCCACACAGTCGGCAAGAGGCGTTGCGACAGTTGGCTGATTTTCATCTTGCGCGTACTGCCGATGCACTGGCGTTAGTTTTTTCAAAACAAATGCAAAGTGAAATATTAATTCCTTTGATGCAATTTAGTGCTGAAAAAAAAGATGAAGATATTAATATTCAATCGTTAGCTGCCGATGCAGATAATCTGTTGGAGTGGCGAAAATTGCGAATTTTGTTGTTGACCACTGACGAAAAATGGAGAAAACAATTGACGGTGAAGGAAGGATTTCCACCGAAAACGCCACAAAAGAAAGCAATGAAGGACGTGTTGGAGAGGTTGCGGGAAATGCCTCCCGCTCAAACTGATGATTTAAAGGACTTGCTCGTTGCCGTTGCTTTGCTGCCTGATCCCGGTAGTGATAACCCTGCTACCGATGATTTGCTTATTATTTTGCCTGCGCTGGCAGAAGAATTAGATGCGGTATTTCGCGATAAAAACTGTATTGATTTTACTGGCGTCGCATTTGCAGCTAATCAGGCGTTGGGTAATGCCGATGCACCTACCGATTTGTTACTTAAACTGGACTATCGCATTCGTCATATTTTGGTGGACGAATTTCAAGATACGTCATCGGTACAAGTGGAACTGCTGGCGAAGCTGACTGCTGGTTGGGAGGCAGGAGACGGGCGCACTGTTTTTTTGGTGGGTGATCCGATGCAAAGTTGTTATCAATTTCGTGGTGCCAATTTACCGTTGTATTTGCACACACGAAAACATGGCATTGCCGCCGAAGCGGGAGACTTGTTACCCGAACAACTTAGTTTGTCAAGCAATTTTCGTTCTGCACCACGGTTAGTAAACTGGGTAAATCAGACTTTTGGTGCAGCCTTCCCGCGTGATGAAGAGCCAGACATTGGTGCAACACCGTTTGAGCCGGCGGAAGCAGCGAAGGGTGATAATGAGGAGTCAGAAGTACGCGTTGTCGGAATTGTGCGCCAAAAAGATGAAGTGGCGGCTAATGTGAGTATCCGTGAAGCACGTATTATTGTGACTCAAGTGCAGGCTTTACTGGAAAAATATCCGCAAGGCAGCATTGGTATATTGGCACGCAGTCGTGGGCATTTAGAAACCATTTTAGCTGAGTTGGTTGCTGTTGGTATTTCATGGCGGGCAGAGGCGGTGGAAGCGCTTTCTAATCGCGCCGTAGTTATGGATTTGTTAATTCTCACTCGCGCTATCAGCAATACCTTAGATCGTATTGCGTGGCTAGCTTTGTTGCGGACGCCGTGGTTTGGTCTGAACAACACTGATTTGTGGGAGTTGGGCTGTGTGGGTGAGGAAGTTCGTCTGTTGGAAGCACTAGAAAACGCAACGCGTACGGCACAATTAAGTGCGCATGGAAAACAAGTGTTGCGGCGCGGGCTGCCAGTATTGCGGCAGGCATTGGAAGCCCGTGCGCGACTGTCGCTTGCCGAAGTGGTGGAGGCGGCGTGGGTTGAGCTGGGGGGTGTGGTTGGATTGGACGATGCCGATGAGGCGGATGCTCGGGATTTTTTGAATTTACTAGAGCGACACTGTGACGGAGGGCGGCTACCATCTGCAGAATTATTAGAGCAGGAAGTAAAAAAGCTTTATGCAGCACCGGCTTCTTGCGGCGACACCCGAGTTCAAATAATGACTATGCACAAAGCAAAAGGATTGGAATTTGACTCGGTGATTTTGCCAGGGCTGCACCGCCATCCCCGTAGTGCGGACAATGAATTGTTGCGCTGGCAAACGCATAGTGGAACATTACTGTTGGATGCTCAGCCGGCTAATGACTTGGTGCCATCATTATTTAATTATCTGAAATATTTGGCCATACGTAAAGAACGCTGGGAACGAACACGCCTGCTTTATATTGCCTGTACTCGGGCGCGGAAACGGCTGTATTTGTACGGTGAGACGTGTCGTGATGATGCTGGTTGTTGGCAGCCGCCCGGCAAGCGTAGTCTGTTGTCATGTGTGTGGGAGTCATTGCACCCAACGATGGAATTTGTTGAGGAAAACATCTCACCGGCGGACACATCAGCCGTGCTGCTAGTAGAAACTGCGCTTCAACGGTTGCCAGCACAATGGCAATTGCCATCACCGCCGGACAGCTTTATTGACAACGTTACATTTGCCGATGACGATGGCGAGCATGACTACGATGCCATCGCTTTGGGAGTGTTGGTTCATCAATTGTTAGAGCAGGTTTCAATGTGCGGCTGGCCGATTCAGCTGTTATCAACAACGTTAGAAGATGAATTGATGGAGCTTGGTATTAACCCTGATAATCGGGAGAAGCTAGCACAAAAGGCGCTTCAGTGTATTAGTAATGTACAGTCGGATACTCGCGGACAGTGGCTGTTTGCCGGTACGGCGGTGCGGCGTGATTCAGAAATGGCGTTGGCAGTGGCGGACGGTAAAGGCGGATATGGCAATATTCGTCTGGATTTGCTTGTAGAAGAAGACAGTACCTGCTGGGTGGTGGATTACAAAACATCTATACCCCGAAATGATGAATCCACAGAACAGTTTTATGATCGCCAAATGAGGCAGTATCGCCCGCAGGTGGAGCGTTACGTTGCTGCCATGCGTCAATTGCGTTCGGATAAGCCGGTGCGGGGAGCATTGTATTTTCCCGCCATGATTCCGCCTGGTTGGGTGGAATTAACATAGTCTTTACCATTTTCCTATGTTAAAATATGCGTTGGATTAACAATGGATTTTCTCTCTTTCCGATTTTTTACCAATTTTCCCGGTTCAATATTGAGTCGCTGTTTTGCTGTCGTATCAGCTTTGGTGACGTCTAACGCTATTGCCGCTTGGCAAATTGGCATGCAGGAGCCGGCCAACGCTATCGCCGCCGAACAGCGGTGGCTCAATTCTTTTGCGATGTGGATTATCGTAGCTATCTCCATAGTGGTTTTTGGCGTGATGTTTTATTCTATTTTCAAGCACCGCAAGTCGGTTGGTCACAAGGCTGAGCACTTTCACGAAAATACCACTGTGGAGATTATCTGGACGGCATTGCCCATGTTTATCATTATCGGCATGGCGTTTCCCGCGACTAAAACTATTATTGATTACAAAGACACATCCGCTCCCGATATGACAATCAAAGTCACCGGTTATCAATGGAAATGGTCATACGATTATTTGGATGAAAATGTGTTCTTTTACAGCCAATTGTCTACCTCGCCAGAAGAAATTGGTGGTAAATACTACAAATCAAATAATATTGCCAATCCCCAATCAGAAAATTATCTGTTAGAAGTGGACAATGAAATGGTGGTGCCGGTAGGGAAAAAAATTCGCCTATTGCTGACCGCTGGTGATGTTATTCACGCGTGGTGGGTGCCGCAATTGGGCGTTAAACAAGATGCTATTCCCGGAATTGTGCGCGATGCGTGGTTTCGCGCTGACCACCCTGGAGTGTTTCGTGGCCAGTGCGCCGAACTGTGTGGAAAAAATCACGCCTTTATGCCGATTGTTGTGCGCGCCGTGTCAGAAGAAGATTATTTGGTTTGGGTGAAAGAACAAGGTGGAGGTATTAATAATGCGTCTGCAGAACCGGTGCGGGCGAGTGATGTATCTTCTGTCACTGCAGCTACGGAAGAGGTGCCACGAGCAGAATGGACAATGGAAACCGCCATGCAACAAGGAAAAGCCGCTTATGATATAAACTGTGCTGCTTGCCATCAGGTTGATGGGACAGGGTTGCCACCGGCATTTCCGGGACTCAAAAAATCTCCCATTGTTATCGGTGACGTTGCCGAGCACATCAACATTGTTTTACGCGGTAAAGCGGGTACGGCAATGGCTTCTTTCAGTTATCTATCGGATGCGGACATTGCCGCCATTGTCACCTATGAGCGCAACGCTTGGGACAACAACACCGGTGATTTGGTGGCGCCCGATGATGTTAAAGCGGCGCGCTGATTTTTTCCGTTTCCTCCAAGACGGCACTTTCCCTTCTCTGTTGGCTGATGTTGTTGGTTATTCTTGCCAATGACTAAATATGTATTTGTTACTGGCGGGGTAGTGTCTTCGCTGGGCAAGGGCGTGGCTTCGGCATCACTTGGTGCATCACTTAAAGCGCGTGGACTTAACGTCAATCTCATCAAGTTAGATCCGTATATCAATGTAGATCCGGGCACCATGAGTCCTATCCAGCACGGTGAAGTATTTGTCACTCACGACGGTGCCGAAACTGACTTAGACCTCGGACATTATGAGCGCTTTGTTGGGCGGCGCATGCAGCGTGCTAACAATTTCACCACGGGTCAAATTTACGAATCGGTATTGCGTAAAGAACGGCGCGGTGATTATCTGGGTAATACCGTGCAGGTGATTCCCCATGTGACCGATGAAATTAAACTGTTTATGCGTGCCGCCGTGGAACCCGATGATGACGTCACTATTGTAGAAATTGGTGGTACCGTCGGCGATATTGAATCGCTGCCTTTTTTGGAGGCCGCCCGTCAGATGCGCTTGGAAGAGGAAGAAGGCAATGTTTGCTTTGTACACGTTACCTTATTACCTTATGTCAGCGTTGCCGGTGAATATAAAACTAAACCTACACAGCATTCGGTGCGTGATTTACGCCAAATTGGTATTGCGCCAGACATTTTGCTCTGCCGTTGTCAAAAAACGCTGTCGGCTGATAATCTGCGAAAAATCGCCATGTTTGGTAATGTTGCTGAAAATAATGTGTTTGCTGCTCCCGACGTGGACAACATTTATACGTTGCCGCTACTGTATGCGGAAACTGGTGTTGACAGTGCTGTCGGCAAAACCTTGCGGTTGCATAATATGCAGTCACCGGATTTATCGGCGTGGCAAGAATTTGCAAATCGCGATACCGCCGCCAGCGACAAAGTGCGCATTGCCATGGTGGGCAAGTACATGGAGCTTCCGGATTCTTATAAATCGCTGACTGAAGCGTTGAATCATGCTGGCGTTCACACTGGTCGACGTACTCACATTGGTTATGTGGACGCTGAACAGCTTAGTGATGATAATGCTGCTTCTGTACTTAGTGATTATGACGCAGTACTGATTCCCGGTGGTTTTGGTTTACGTGGCATAGACGGAAAAATCGCCGCCGCTCGTTATGCACGTGAGAGCAAAACGCCTTTTTTGGGTATTTGCATCGGTATGCAAATGGCAGTCATTGATTGTGCACGTCACTGTGCCGGTTTGGAAAACGCCCACAGTACCGAAATGATGCCCGAAACACCGCACCCGGTTATCGCGTTGCTTACCGAGTGGAAAGACCGTGTCGGTAATCGCAAAGAGGCGGCTAGCGACTTGGGAGGGACTATGCGACTGGGCGGTGAAGTGTGTTTACTGCGTGAGCGACTCGCCAGTATTTATGGTGCTGACAAAGTGGAAGAACGTCACCGTCACCGCTATGAATTCAATAATATTTATAGGGAACAGTTGCAGGAAGCCGGTATGATTATCAGTGGTGAAAACGCGGACGGATTGGTGGAAGCAGTAGAAATTCCCGCACACCCGTGGTATGTTGGAGTCCAATTTCACCCCGAATTTACGTCCAGTCCGCTGACGGGGCATCCACTGTTTGTCAGTTTTATTGACGCTGCACACGCGCACAGTAAACGGTGACACTACCTAGTTTTTTGCCGTCGGCGCCGATTTTTCTTATTGCTGGCCCTTGTGCTATGGAATCATCAGAAATGGTTATGAATACGGCGGCAACGCTCAAAAAAATATGCGCCGCTCACAACATTCCGTTGATATTCAAATCTTCTTTTGATAAAGCTAATCGTACCGCTGGCGATGCGCCACGCGGGTTGGGTATGGAAACGGGCTTGCAATTGTTGGCGGCTGTACGCGATGAGTTGTCATTGCCGGTACTGACGGATGTGCATTGGCCAACACAGGCGGCAGAAGTGGCAAAAGTGGCAGATGTGTTGCAGATTCCAGCGTTTTTGTGTCGACAAACCGATCTTGTCAGTGCCTGTGCTGCGACCGGCCGCGCCGTTTTGATTAAAAAAGGGCAGTTTTTAGCACCGCAAGATATGACTCATATTGCCGCCAAAGCACAAGTGGCTGGAGCAAAAGATGTGCTGTTGTGTGAGCGCGGCGCTAGTTTTGGCTATAACAATCTTGTTGCTGATATGCGTTCGCTGGTTGTCATGAGGCAAACCGGCTGCCCAGTGGTGTTTGATGCCACTCATTCTGCACAGCTTCCCGGCGCTGGCGATGGCAAAAGTAGTGGTGCTCGTGAAATGGTGTTGCCATTGGCGCAAGCAGCAGTGGCGGTAGGCGTAAACGGTTTGTTTGTGGAAACTCATCCCAATCCGTCACAGGCAATTTCCGATGCTGCCACCCAGTGGCCACTTGACCAGATGGATGCCTTATTGCGTTCAATTACTGCTATTGACCGCGCACGACAAACACATTAATTAACGGGCGGATAGGTTTTAAATACCGATTAATTTTGCGCGTCAGTACCTTTTTTTAGTAGTGCATCTATTTCATCGCCATCCGCACCATTTTGCAATGATGATAAATCACCGTCTTGCAGAATAGACCTAGCGCTTTGCACAATCGCAGCATGGCCTACGCGAGCCAAGCCCCCACCTAAGCTGATGCGCGCCACTCCAATGCTGGCAAAGTCGGTAACACGATAAGTAGCTAGTGTACCGGTCGCCAGCACATTGATTGGCGCCGATAGGGTGTCGCATAGGTGCTTAACTGTTTCCATAGTTGGCAGCAGAGGAGCATACAAAACATCCGCACCAACTTCCGCAAAAGCACGCAGGCGGCGTACGGCTTCATCCACGTCGTAGTGACCATTCATTATGCCGTCGGCGCGGGCGGTTAGTACAAAATCGTCCGTTGCCGCTCGCGCAGTTTGGGCAGCTGCTGCAATACGGTTGACAGCATCATCAAAGGCGTACGGTGCAGAATCGGGTAGCATGGTATCTTCAACCGAGCATCCGGCAAGTCTTGCTGCTGTCGCCTGCCGCACTGTTTCGGCTACATCTTCTGGACGGTGACCGTAGCCATTTTCCAAATCGGCACTGATCGGCAACGGCGTGGCTGCCGCCAATTGTGCTGCATGGGCAATGGCTTCTTCGCGTCGGACATTTCCCATATCGGCAAGTCCTAGCGTAAAAGCGTGGCCTGCTGAGGTGGTCCCCAGCGCTTGTGCACCTATACCAGCGAGCGTTCGTGCTGTGCCGATATCCCAAGCATTGGCAAGTACGAAAGGATTGCCTTTTTGATGCAGAGTGCGGAAAAAGCCCGCTTTGTTGGATTGGGCTTTTAGTTTAGTTGATAAAGGAGATGGCGCATCGGATAGCATTGTTTTTAAGGTGCGGTATTGAGTCCGCATTTACGTGCAGCTGCCAGCATCAGACCAAAAAGCATAAAGCCGCCTGCTGGTAGTAATGCTGAAGGCAGTGGCGCATTGCTGGCGTCAATAATCGGCGCTAACCCGCCGGTGCCTAGCCATTCGCGTGCTACCGCCAGCACTACAATTGCCACTAGCAAAGAGGCACCGCTATTCACGCCATCTATCAATGCAGCCAGTGGTGGCTGTTTGGAAGCAAAAGATTCTAACCGTGCTAGTACAGCGCAATTGGTGACAATGAGAGGTAGAAAAATACCTAACCGGCGATGCATTTCTGGTGCTAATGCCTCCGTACTCATATCAACGATAGCAACCAGTACGGCGACAATAATTAAAAATATTGGCAGTCGCACTCCAGCAGGAAGTGAATGGCGCAGTAACGATACCGTAACACCAGAAAATGCCATGACCAGCAATGTTAGCGTGCCCAGTGTAGCGGCGGCGGTTGTGGAAACGCTAACCGCTAACATGGGGCATAGTGCCAGTAAGCGCACCATAACTACGTTGTCGCCAGCGCGGTTAGTAGTGATATTTTTGAGAGGAATAACCGGCGTAGACATTGTCATATTATTACTTATTTTGTTTCAACGGTTTCAATATCTCGTACGGTTTCTGCTAGCTTGCCAGTATCAATCGAAGCTTGCAGACGGCAAATAAGTGTACGATAGTGTGCCAAATTATGGAGTGTCATTAAACGTGCTGCCAGCATTTCGTTAATTGCTAATAAGTGATGTAGATATGCGCGCGAATAGCGACGACACACTGGACACAAGCAGTTTTCGTCCAACGGCATCAGTGAATGGCGATGGCAGGCATTGCGTAATTTTATTTTTCCTGTAGTGGTGAATGCGGTGCCGTTACGGGCATTTCGGGCAGGCAATACACAGTCAAACATATCCATACCAGCGGCAACTGCGCGGGCGATATCGGCAGGCGTCCCTACGCCCATCAGATAGCGCGGCTTGTCGGTGGGAAGCTGTGCTGCGGTAGCGGTAACAATGTCGTTCATGATGGCTTTTTCTTCGCCAACCGCTAAACCGCCAATGGCATAACCGTCAAAATTTATATCAATCAATGCGGCAGTAGATTCGTCGCGTAATGATTGAAAAACGCCACCCTGTACGATGCCAAATAGTGCCGCTGGATTATCGCTGTGAGCTTGCTTGCAGCGTCGTGCCCAACGCATGGAGCGTTGCATGGAATTATTGATTGCGACCATATCACCGCCAGTGGGCGGACAATCATCTAATACCATAACAATATCACTGTTCAACGCACGTTGAATATTCATGCAGCCTTCGGGTGTGAGTTGACGTTGGTCGCCATTGTGTGGAGAGCGAAAGCAAGCGCCTTCTTCGGTAATTTTTATTCGCTCCCGTAGACTGAATAGTTGAAAGCCGCCGGAATCTGTCAATATCGGTCGCCGCCAGCCAGCAAAACCGTGTAAGCCGCCGTGGGCGGCGATAATGTCTTCACCGGGGCGTAGCCACAAGTGGAAGGCGTTAGACAGCATAATGTCAAATCCCGTCGCTGCCAATTCGTGCGGTGGAATACTTTTGACCTGTCCCAGCGTACCCACCGGCATAAAAGCTGGCGTTTGGATGTCGCCGCGCGGCAAATGAACAACTCCACGCCGTGCCATGCCGCATGTGGTAAGCGTTTCAAAGTGCACGGTCAAGTAGCATGGCATCGCCATAACTGTAAAAGCGTAATTTCTGTTGCACCGCTAGCTGGTAGGCGGACATGATTCGTTCACTGCCACCAAAGGCGCACACCAGCACTAGCAGTGATGAGCGCGGCAAATGAAAATTGGTAAATAGCATGTCGGCGATGCGAAAGTTAAAACCGGGTTTGATAAACAATGTTGTCTCATTGTCTCCTGCGCGTAATTTGCCATTATCTACCGCCGCTTCTAGTGTTCGCAAAACGGTAGTTCCAACCGCAATAATACGGCGACCAAGTTTTTTTGCGGTGTTAATGCGGGCAGCAGCCGTGGCGCTTACGGTATAGCGTTCGGCATGTAGTTTGTCGGTGGTAAGTCCTTGCCGCAACGGCTGAAATGTACCGGCACCCACATGCAGTGTAATTCGGACAATATCAATTCCGCGAGTGCGCAGACAAGCAAGTAAATCAGATGTGAAATGCAATCCCGCGGTTGGTGCCGCGACCGAACCGCTGTGGCGGGCAAAAACGGTTTGGTATCGTGCTTGGTCGGTGGGATCTGGCAAACGCTTAATATAAGGAGGCAGTGGTGTTTCGCCTCGCCGCAGAAAACGCCGTCGTGCGTCAACGGCAGCTCCCTGACGATTGACCGCGCGTAATTGATAAAAATCTCCATGCCGTCCGCACACTACAAAATCACCACCGGCGTTTACCCGTGCGCCGGCGCGTAGTGGCTTGGAAGTGCGCACTTGCGCTAGCACATCGCTATGGTTTAAAAAGCGTTCGGCAAGTACTTCTACTTTACCACCACTGTTTTTTTGTCCATGTAACCGAGCGGGTAGTACACGGGAATCGTTTACTACCAGAATATCGTCAGCACGCAATAAAGCAGGTAACGCATTGATGCGATGAATAGCAGTTGTATTGTCATGTAAAGACAGAAGCCTGCCGCCGTCACGGTCATGGGGCGGATGTTGCGCGATTAGTGCCGGAGGTAAGTTAAAATCAAAAGAGTTCAGCGAATTCATAGAGGTAAAAAACGCCAAATGTTAGAAAAAATAGGCGAGAAACAAATGGTGCTGTTGAGAGGAATCGAACCTCCGACCCACTGATTACGAATCAGTTGCTCTACCAACTGAGCTACAACAGCGTCGGCGGGATTCTATCTTAACGCCTAGTAGCAGCGAGACTATATTGCTGTTTAAATTTGTTAAAAATAAGCGATGAGGTGCAACCACAAACAGAAAAATAAACAGATAAAAACCGTATTTTTTATGTTTTCCGAAAACTTAACGTAAATCAAGGAAATGGAGTGACGTGTTGTAGTATTTTTTCGATTGTTATGTGAATTTACTGTAATGAATAGCTAAACTTAGATGGCAAAGTGCTAAGAACTCCACATTTGCAAAAATAAAAAACGCAAAAAAGAGCTAGTAATTAGTCAATTCAGTTTTTTGAAAATATAAGATAAGTGAGGGACATTAAAGTCGGCAGGTTTTACAACAGGTGCTGCAATATTTTTGAGATTAGAGAGTTATAAATTGGCTCGTAATACTTGCTTAGGTTTTTTTTACTATGCTATAATCCAAAACCTGCCCAAAGATAAGGCAGGAAACGGTTTCTGCCAGTGGTAGCGCCAAATTTAGTAAAGATGTCTTTTGTTGAAAACAAAAAATATGCCAACAATTAATCAGTTAACAAGAAAACCGCGGCGCTCAAAGGTATACAAGTCAGCGTCTCCGGCATTAGAAGATTGTCCGCAACGGCGAGGTGTGTGTTTGCGCGTTTATACGACTACGCCTAAAAAGCCTAATTCTGCTTTGCGAAAAGTGGCGCGGGTGCGGTTGGTCAACGGCTATGAGGTTACTTCTTACATTGGTGGCGAAGGTCACAACTTACAAGAGCATTCGGTGATTTTGGTGCGCGGCGGACGAGTCAAAGACTTGCCGGGAGTGCGTTATCACGTGGTTCGCGGTTCTCTTGACACTTCGGGGGTGGAGAAACGTCGACAGGGACGATCTAAATATGGCAGTAAAAAGCCCAAGGAATAACTTTTAGGAAAATTTATGTCACGTCGCAGAGTTGCTGTTAAAAGAAAAATATTGCCAGATCCACGCTATGGTAGTGGTCGGTTGTCAAAATTTATTAATGTCATGATGGTGGATGGCAAAAAATCAGTTGCAGAGCGCATCGTATATGGCGCGCTTAGTGATATTGAAAAACGTCGTGGTAGTAATCCAATTGAGGTTTTTGAGGAAGCTATTGAAAATGTTCGCCCACAGGTAGAAGTGAAAAGTCGCCGTGTGGGTGGTGCTAACTATCAAGTTCCAATTGAAGTTCGCGCTGATCGTGCGATTGCTCTAGCTATGCGATGGATTTGTGTTGCAATGCGCGCCGGAAGCGAAAAGTCATCCAGCCGCAATCTTTCTAATGAGTTGGTGGAAGCCTCTGGGGGTAGAGGTAAGGCGGTAAAAAAACGTGATGACACTCACCGAATGGCCGCCGCAAATAAAGCATTTGCGCATTTTCGATACTAATTTACTTGGTTTTATATCGCAAATATTATGTCTAGAAAAGTCCCCATTGATTTGTATCGCAATATTGGCATCATGGCTCACATTGATGCGGGTAAGACGACGACAACTGAGCGGATTTTGTTTTATACCGGAATTTCCCACAAAATAGGCGAAGTGCACGAAGGCACTGCCGTGATGGATTGGATGGAGCAAGAGCAGGAGCGTGGTATTACCATTACATCCGCGGCTACTACCTGTTTTTGGTGTGGCATGAACGGTAGCTTACCGGAACACCGCATTAATATCATTGACACACCGGGACACGTGGACTTTACCATTGAGGTGGAACGTTCTTTGCGGGTTCTTGATGGTGTTGTCGCAGTTTTTTGTGCTGTTGGCGGAGTGCAACCTCAGTCTGAAACGGTTTGGCGGCAAGCAAACAAATACAAAGTGCCGCGAGTCGCTTTTGTTAATAAAATGGACCGAGTGGGAGCTAACTTTCACCGAGTGCGAGGGCAAGTTAAAGACCGCTTGCGGGCGGTGCCTGTGCCCATTCAATTGCCAATTGGAGCAGAAGACAGCTTTAAGGGTGTGGTGGATTTGGTTGAAATGCATGCCGTTTATTGGGAAGAAGAAAATATGGGGACGAAATACCGCACTGAAGAAATTCCTGCGGATTTGGTTGAAGAAGCGACTGTTTGGCGTGAGCACTTATTAGAAGTGGTGGCGGAATCTTCTGAAGAATTGATGGAGCTGTATTTGAGTGAGGGTGACTTGTCGGTAGAAAATATCCGTCAAGGAATTCGAATGCGTACCGTTGCTAATGAAATTGTTCCGATTTTGTGTGGAACGGCATTCAAAAACAAGGGAGTGCAGGCACTTTTGGATGCAGTCATTCATTATTTGCCATCACCTGCTGATATGCCGCCGGTTTCTGGTATTGACGAAAAAGAAAATAAAGTTACGCGCCTAGCTAATGACGAGGAAAAGATGGCTGGTCTTATATTTAAAGTAGCGACCGATCCGTATGTAGGGCAGTTGTCATTTTTCCGCGTGTATTCGGGGACTTTGCAGTCAGGAGGGACCGTGCTCAATATGTCGCGCGGACGCAAAGAACGTGTTGGTCGTATTTTGCAAATGCATGCCAATACGCGTGAGGAAATTAAAGAAGTACGAGCAGGTGATATTGCTGCTGCAGTGGGTTTGAAAGAAGGCATTACGGGTGAGACTATTTGTGCGGCAGATGCGCCTGTTGTATTGGAGAAAATGGTTTTTCCAGAGCCAGTGATTCACGTTTCTGTTGAGCCGAAAACTAAAGTTGATCAAGAAAAAATGTCAATTGTCCTCGGTCGCTTGGCGCACGAAGATCCATCTTTCCGAGTGCGTAGTGATGAAGAGTCTGGGCAGACAATTATTTCTGGTATGGGTGAATTACATTTGGAAATTATCGTTGATCGCATGCGGCGCGAATTTAACGTGGAGGCTAACGTTGGGCGTCCGCAAGTGGCTTATCGTGAGGCGATTCGCAAGCCAGTAGAAATTGAAGGAAAATTTATTAAGCAAACTGGTGGGCGTGGTCAATACGGTCATGTCTGGCTCAAAATGGAACCGCTTGAGAATGGTGAAGGGTTTCAGTTTATTGATAAGATTAAAGGTGGTGCAGTGCCCAAAGAATACATCCCCGCAGTGGAAAAAGGTATTGTGGACACGATGAAGTCCGGTGTTTTGGCTGGTTACCCTGTAGTTGACGTAAAAGTAACACTGTTTGATGGTTCTTTCCACGATGTGGACTCTAGTGAACAAGCTTTTCGTATGGCGGCTTCTATGGCTTTTCGCGATGGTATGAGAAAAGCCAATTCTGTTCTCATGGAGCCGGTAATGAAGGTTGAAGTGGAAACGCCAGAAGAAAAAATGGGCGATGTGATGGGCGATATTAACTCGCGGCGCGGTATGATTCAAGGGATGAATGACATTATGCCTGGTTCTAAAGCAGTAGATGCCGATGTTCCATTGTCGGAAATGTTTGGTTATTCCACTCAATTGCGTTCGTTAACTCAAGGGCGCGCGACCTATCACATGGAATTTAAACATTACTCCGAAGTGCCAAATAATGTGGCAGCGGATATTGCAAAAGGAGCGGCATAATGAGTGGTATGTTTAGTTTTTCATCTAATCTGTGTTCTGCAAGATTTTTTGAATAAGGAGAAAGAAAGATGGCAAAAGATAAATTTGAACGAACAAAGCCGCATTTGAATGTAGGCACGATAGGTCATGTAGATCACGGAAAGACAACACTGACGGCGGCGTTGACGACGATATTGTCTAAAGAGTATGGCGGTGAGGCGCGTGGTTATGACCAGATAGATAATGCTCCAGAAGAGAAAGCGAGAGGGATAACGATTAATACGTCGCACGTAGAGTATGAAACGGCAAATCGTCACTATGCTCATGTGGATTGCCCGGGTCACGCAGATTATGTAAAAAACATGATAACAGGAGCGGCGCAGATGGATGCGGCGATATTGGTGGTGAGTGCTGCTGATGGTCCGATGCCACAAACGCGCGAGCACATATTGTTGGCTCGTCAGGTTGGTGTGCCGCGTATTGTGGTGTATTTAAATAAAGCGGATATGGTGGATGATGAGGAATTATTAGAATTGGTAGAAATAGAAGTGCGGGAGTTGTTGACGAAATACGAATTTCCTGGAGATGACACTCCGATAGTTACCGGTTCAGCGTTGAGAGCTTTGGAAGGTGAGGATAGTGATATAGGTTTGGGTTCAATTCGGAAATTAGCGGAAGCATTAGATACGTATATTGAAGAGCCGGAGCGAGCGGTAGACGGTGCATTTTTAATGCCAGTAGAAGACGTATTTTCTATATCGGGTCGTGGAACGGTGGTGACCGGTCGGATAGATCGTGGGAAGATTAAGGTAGGAGAAGAAATAGAGATAGTAGGGATACGAGATACGGCAAAGACGATATGTACGGGAGTGGAGATGTTTCGTAAGCTGTTGGATGACGGTCAGGCGGGCGATAACGTAGGCTTGTTGTTACGAGGGACGAAGCGAGAAGAGGTAGAGCGAGGCCAGGTGATGGCGAAGCCGGGTAGTATTCTGCCGCACAAGAAGTTTGAGGCGGAAGTGTATGTATTGAACAAGGAAGAAGGTGGTCGCCACACTCCATTTTTCCAGGGATACAGCCCACAGTTTTATTTTCGGACGACGGATGTGACAGGAGCGGTGAGGTTGAAAGAGGGAGTAGATATGGTGGTTCCGGGAGACAACGTATCGTTAACGGCGGAGTTGATAACGTCAGTCGCGATGGAAGAAGGTTTGCGTTTTGCGATACGGGAAGGTGGCAAGACCGTGGGTGCTGGTGTCGTTACTAAAATCTTGGAATAATTTATATGGCTGAAAAAAAACAAACGGTAGCGCATCCTAAATTTCGCATTCGATTGATGGGATTTGATCACTGTCTCATTGACGAGTCTACAAAGAGTATCGTCAATACGGTCAAACGCACTGGCGCAAAAGTTTGTGGCCCAGTGCCATTACCGGTGCGTCGTCGTCGCTACGATTTGTTGCGCTCGCCTCACAAAGACAAAAGTTCGCGGGAGCAAATTGAAATACGTGAACATTGTCGGCTTTTAGATATTATTGACTTGAGCAATAAGGCAACTAGTGCGTTGACCAATTTGGATTTGCCGGCTGGTGTGCATGTTGATATTAAAGTGTTGTCGACATGACCATGTTAGGGCTAATTGGAACCAAAATTGGTATGACTCGTGTTTTTACAGAAGAAGGTAAGGCTGTGGCAGTTACTGTGATTGACGTTAAAGGCAATCGGTTGGCGCAGCAAAAAACAACTGAGTGTGATGGTTATGATTCTGTGCAGGTGGCTTACGGTGAGCGTCGTGCGCATCGATTGTCTTCGGGAATTAAAGGGCATTTGGCAAAATACCAAGTTGGTGCGGCACAGACACTTTGTGAATTTCGTGCAGTTTGGCCGGAGGAAAAAAAGGCTGGTGATAGTATTGGCGCTACGTTATTTGCGGATGGCCAATACGTAGACGTTTCTGGAGTGAGTAAGGGAAAAGGCTTTGCTGGCGTTATCAAGCGTCATCATTTTAGTTCCAATCGAGCATCTCACGGTAATTCAAGAGCTCATAGAAAGCCGGGTTCAACCGGTCAATGTCAAGATCCTGGTCGTGTATTTCCAGGAAAAAAAATGCCAGGTCAGTTAGGTAATAAGCGTCGCACATCACAAAATTTGCAAGTTGTGCGCGTAGATGCCGGACGGGAATTATTATTAATTGGCGGTGCCGTTCCAGGTGCGCCAGGTGGGAGAGTTAAATCTTCACCATCAAATAGCCGTAGCAAAAGTGCATCTGGTGACAATATTAATATGCCAGCAACGCCTATAAATAACCCGATGCGAGTATCGGATGTTTGTTTTTTCATGGTGATACTTTAATGGAAATGGTGCAGCGGGTTAAGTTGCCGCTTATTAGCTTTAACTAGAAAAATCGTACATTCGTCCGCGATTTAAAATATCATGTGGGTCAAATGCCTTTTTGAGATTGCGGTGAATTTTGGCAATAGGTGGAGCTAACGGTGGAAAACGTTCGGTTGTCTCTGATTGGGTGGTGCGAAATAATGTTGCCGAACCGCCGGCCTTTGCTGCCGCTTCCTGCGCTGATTTTGCGCTTCCTCGTTGCCAACGCACTGCACCGTGCCACTCAATTAATTCATCGCCTGCTGCAACCGGCATCGTTGCGGGCACCATGGTTCGCCACAAATTGTTATTGCCAACAAAAAATGGATGTGTCTGTTCGCGTACTGATTGCCAAAATGCGGTTGCTTTATCTTCTATATCACCGCCAACCTCGGACACTGCACGCTGTACCGCCTCAGTGCCGCCGGCAAAGCGGCGCCACAACAAGTTATCGTGCCAGACACTGGCGGTAATAGGTGAACCCTGCGCAAGTAGACGGTTGGTACTGTCAATGGCTATCATTTCATCGCATTCCATCACCGTGGTTAATTCTGCTTCCGGTTTCGGCGTTACTCTAAAAGTCACATCGGTGATGATGCCGAGCGTCCCTAAGGAGCCTGCCATCAATCGTGAAACGTCAAATCCGGCGACATTTTTTAGAACGGTACCACCAAATCGCAAAACTTCTCCCGCACCATTAATCATACCGACACCCAGTACATGGTCGCGTAATGCTCCGGCAGCTGGGCGTCGAGGGCCAGAAAAACCGCACGCCAACGTGCCTCCTATTGTTGCCGTTTCACCAAAATGCGGTGGTTCAAAAGCCAGCATCTGCTGATTTTCGGCGAGTAACGTTTCTATTTCTGCCAGCGGCGTTGCAGCACCAGCGGTGATATATAGCTCGCTAGCTTCGTAGGAACTTACGCCCGATAGCGACGATATGTCCAGCGTTTCACCCATTGCGGGGTTGCCATAAAAATCTTTGCTACCGCCGCAGCGCAAAGACAATGGTTGCTTTGTAGAGGCAGCGGCGGTAACGCGTTCGGCAATGTGTGAAATGGTTTCTTTCATGGGTAAATTAAAATCTTGGCAAAGTAGAAAACTTTTCCTCACCGCTTTTAACATGCATGTGACCGAATTCAGCGCATCGGTTGAGTGTGGGAACCGTTTTGCCCGGATTGAGAAAAGCAAGTGGGTCAAAAGCGTGCTTGATGTCGTGAAAGGTTTGCAATTCTGGTGGCGTAAACTGTGTACACATGCCGTCTATTTTTTCCACACCCACGCCGTGTTCGCCGGTGATTGTGCCGCCGACATCTAAACACAAATTCATAATGTCGGTGCCAAATTGGCAAGCTTTTTCGGCCTCGCCGCTGACATCGTCATCATACATAATAAGCGGATGCAGATTGCCGTCGCCGGCGTGAAAAACATTAGCGCACGGTAATCCATACTGTGTCGACAAGGCAGCAATATTATTTAACACATCTCCGAGTCGCTTACGCGGAATAGTGCCGTCCATGCAATAGTAGTTGGGGCGAATGCTTCCCATTGCAGGAAATGCCGATTTTCTACCTTTCCAAAATAATTGGCGTTCGGTTTCGTCGCGTGCTGCTCGAATGGGAGTGGCACCATGCGTAGTTAACACCTTGCGCAAATTTTCCATGTCACGCTCGGCATCTTCTCGCCGACCGTCGGTTTCTGCGATGAGTAAAGCGGCGCAGTCGGTGGGATATCCAGCTGCGGCAAAATCTTCCGCCGCACGGGTGGCCAGTTGGTCCATCATTTCCAGACCAGATGGCGTGATGCCGGAGGAGATAATGCCAGCAACGGCATCTCCTGCCGCCTTGACCGACGGGAAACCCGCTAACACGGTACAAGTCGTTTCCGGCAATGGTGATAGTCGCAGCCACACTTCGGTGACAACTGCGAGCAAGCCTTCACTACCGTGTAGTAACGCCAACAAATCAAATCCTTGTTCGGTGTTGTCAATTTCCACCGCTTCTCCGTCAGCGGTAACCACTCGAACTTTGATTACACAATGAACGGTGAGTCCATATTTGAGACAACGCACGCCACCGGAGTTTTCGCTGACGTTGCCGCCGATTGAACACGCCAACTGTGATGAGGGGTCGGGGGCATAAAACAATCCGAATGGGTAAGTAGCCTCGCTGACGGCCAAATTGCGTACTCCAGGTTGCACCCGCGCCACTCGTGCCAATGGGTCTATTGACAAAATACGGTTAAGTCGCGAAAGCACTAATAACACGCCATCGGCATGCGGTAGCGCACCGCCTGATAGCCCCGTTCCAGCACCGCGCGTCACCAGTGGGACACCGGCTTCACGGCAGCAATTCACAACGCGGATAACCTCTGCTTCATTACTAGGCAATGCCACTGCCGCCGGTAGACAGCGAAACATTAATAATCCATCGGCTTCAAAAGGCTTACAATCTTCGGGGTTTAGCAATACTTGTGATTTGCCCCGCCGTCAAGCGACAGCAGGTGCAATAATGGAATTGTCAGTGGTTAATTTTGGTGGTGGTAAGGCGGAAACTTTTCAGGTGAAAGAATCTTTTTTGTCGCGTCCTTATAATGCGCCATTAGTACATCAAGTCGTGGGCTCGCATTTTGCCAACGCTCGGCAGGGCACGCGAGCACAAAAAACTCGTGCGGAAGTGCATCACTCTACTCATAAATTATTCCGCCAAAAAGGTTCAGGCCGAGCCCGCGGCGGTATGTCATCCAGCCCGATTCGTGTTGGTGGAGGACGGGCGTTTCCTTCTCGTGTTGATGAAAATTTTAGTCAGAAGGTGCCGCGTCGAATGTTTCGCGCTGTGATGGCGATGGCAGTGTCACAATTGTGTCGTGAAGAGCGTCTTCATGTTGTCAAGTCAATGGAAATGAAAACGCCTAAAACTAAAGCGTTGATCAAAGTGTTTGAGGATATGAATATTGAGGGCAAAGTGTTGTTAGTGGATACTGAAATTGACAACAATGTAGAGCTGTCGGCGCGCAATTTGCCGTTTGCTGATGTGTGTCCGATTTCTTGTTTGCTGCCTTCCTTGATGATTGGCGCCGATAAGATTGTGTTTACCCAGCGTGCCTTGCAGTGGGCAGAGGAGAAATGGCAATGACTGGTAGTGCCCGACTCATGAGCATCATTCGTGCGCCGGTGATTTCCGAAAAAAGTACGGAAGCTGGAGACCGGCACCGCACAGCAGTGTTTCGTGTGCTTCCTAGTGCTCGTAAAGATGAAATTCGCCGTGCGGTAGAAAAAATGTTTGAGGTTAAAGTAGAAAAAGTTCGCGTTACCAATGTGAACGGTAAAACCGTTAATCAGATGGGGCGTCGTCGTCACTCTTCGGGAAGTCGAGTTTCGTGGAGAAAAGCCTATGTTCGCTTGGCCAAAGGTTATGATATTAATTTTGCGGAGCTGCAATAATGGCGCTGGTTAAATCCAAACCGAATACTCCAGGCCAGCGCGGCATGGTGCGCGTCAAAACGCCGGGGTTACACAAAGGCAACCCTTGCGGTCCCTTGTTAGAAAAGAAACGTAAAACAGCAGGGCGAAACAATCATGGACGCATCACCGCTTGGCATCGTGGTGGCGGTAGTCGTCGCCACTATCGGCAGGTTGACTTTAAGCGGGATAAAGATGGGGTTCCAGCGCGTGTTGAGCGGTTGGAATATGATCCCAATCGTAGCGCGCATTTAGCGTTGTTGCTTTATGCTGATGGCGAACGGCGCTATATTATCGCACCGCAAGGAGTGGCTGTGGGAGATAGAATTGAAAGCGGTGCTGATGCTCCCATCCGTTTTGGTAATGCTAAACCACTATCTGCCATTCCAGTAGGGGTGACAGTGCATTGTATAGAATTGCGTCCTGGACATGGCGCACAGTTGGCTCGGGCTGCTGGTATCAGCGCCCAATTTGTGGCTTTGGATGGGGATTACGCTATGTTGCGTCTTAAGTCCGGTGAAACGCGGCGAGTACGTGCCGATTGTCGTGCCGTTATCGGAGCCAGCGGTAATGAAGAGCATTTTTTGCGCAAGCTTGGCAAGGCTGGTGTGGTACGTTGGCGCGGGCGCAGACCTCACGTGCGTGGCATGGTGATGAATCCGGTAGATCATCCTATGGGCGGCGGTGAGGGTCGTAGTAAATCCAACAAAATTCCGGTAAGTCCTTGGGGACAACCGGCGAAGGGTTACCGCACACGTAAAAACAAGAGAACAGATAAATGGATTGTGTCACGCCGGCACGCACGGAAGAGATAAATATATGACACGCTCAATAAAAAAAGGCGTCATGGTGGATCATCATCTAGCGCGTAAAGTATCAAAAGCACAGGAAACTCGAGATCGTAGACCTATCAAAACTTGGTCTCGCCGTTCCATGATTACCCCTGATTTTGTTGGGCTAACTATTGGTGTTCACAATGGTCGTCAGCACGTGCCGGTTTTTGTCACTGAAAATATGGTGGGGCAAAGGCTTGGTGAATTTGCGCCTACTCGCACATTTCGTGGTCATCCTACCGGCGATAAGTCGGCAAAGAAAGGCAGATAATGCAAACTGCTCGTGCCATTATTCGCAACGCGCCACTGTCGCCACAAAAAGGTCGCCTAGTTGCCGACCAAGTGCGTGGTATGAATGTCGGTAAAGCTATGGAGTGTTTGCTATTCAGTCGCAAAAAAGCTGCTGCCATTTTGCGCAAAGGGTTAAGTTCAGCCATTGCCAATGCTGAAGAAAACGCTGGTGCTGATATTGATGCTTTGTATGTAGCGCGTATTGAAGTGACGGACGGGATGACAATAAAACGAATTCGGTTTGGTGCGCGTGGCCGAGTGTCGCGTATTAATAAGCGACGTAGCCATGTTTTAATTCAACTGGCAGCTAAGGAAGGGAAATAAAACATGGGGCGCAAAGTTAATCCAATTGGTTTTCGTCTTGCGGTGCGCCGCGATTGGAAATCTCGCTGGTTTGCCAAAGGGCGCGATTTTGCCGAGATGGTTATTAAAGATACGCAAGCGCGACGCCATGTAAGCACCAATTATCCTCAGGCAAATATTAGTCACGTTGAAATTGAACGAACAATGCGGGCAGTTCGAGTGATTGTGCATTCTGCTAGGCCTGGTATGGTCATCGGTAAAAAAGGTGAAGGTATTGATCGGTTGCGCGTTGACTTACGTCGGCTATTTGGTGTGGATGATGTGTCGGTAGATATTCGCGAAGTTTCCCAACCAGAGGCAAACGCCAAACTTATTGCACTTAATGTTGCGTCCCAATTAGAGCGGCGTATTATGTTTCGTCGTGCTATGCGGAGGGCAATGGCCAGTGCCATGCGTTTAGGTGTAGAAGGTGTCAAAATTATGTGTGCTGGACGTTTGAACGGTATAGAAATTGCTCGTACGGAATGGTATCGCGAAGGGCGAGTGCCTTTACACACATTGAAAAATGATATTGACTACGGCTGTGCCGAAGCTAAAACCAGCATGGGTGTGGTTGGCATTAAAGTTTGGGTGTCGCGTGGCGACAAATTTGGCAAAGCTCGAGTATCTAAATACACCGCACAAAGCGTGGAAGAAGAAATTGTTACCGCTGACGAGGGTAGCATTGCTGTTATTGAAGCGCCTGATGTAGTTGAAGCTGTTGTTGCTAAAGAAAGTGGTACGGTTGAAGTCGCTAACGAGGTTGTCATTGAATCACCCGTTACTGAAAAGAGTGGTGAGGAAGTTTCTGCTGAAACATCTTCCGCACCAAAAGAAAATGTGGCTTCACAAATCGAAATAGAAAAAACAGAGGAAAGCGATGCTGCAACCGGCAAGAACTAAGTATCGCAAGGTACAAAAAGGCCGCAATCGCGGCATGGCAACCAGCGGTTGTAAAATAAACTTTGGTGATTACGGTCTGAAAGCTACCGTCACCGGTCAGTTGACATCTCGCCAAATTGAATCCGCGCGGCGAGCAATTGTTCGTTCCGTTAAGCGCGCTGGTAAAGTGTGGATACGGGTATTTCCTGACAAGCCGGTAAGTAAAAAACCGGTTGAGGTACGTATGGGTAGTGGTAAGGGAAATCCAGAGTTTTGGTGTTTTGAAGTTAAACCAGGCAAAATATTGTACGAAATGGAAGGTGTGAGCGAGGCAGCGGCGCGTGAGGCTTTTCGTTTGGGCGCTGCAAAATTGCCTTTTGCTACACGTTTTGTCAATCGCCGCGAAGAGCAATAGGAAAACTGCAATGAGTCAGATTGGACGCAGAAAAGTAGAGGTAAGGGAAAAAGCAATTGACGGCTTGCGAGAAGAATTGAACGCATTGCGCCGTGAGCATTTTAACTTGCGAGTGCAAAAAGCGGCACAACAAAACACTAAAAGCAGCGAATTGCGTCGTGTTCGCCGTGATGTGGCGCGAGTGGAAACTATTTTGCGTGAAAAGGAGAATAAAGTATGATAGGCAAAGAGACAGTCAAGCGCCGTTTGCGCGGCGTAGTCGTAGGCAATCTTGCCGACAAAACTGCACGCATTCGCATTGAAAGACAAATGCAGCATCCACTGTACAAAAAAGTAATTCGCCGCCACAATAGCGTGCAAGCGCACGATGCTGAAAATACCTGTCGCCTTGGTGATACGGTAGTTATTGAAGAAATTCCGAGAGTTTCCAAAACCAAATCATGGCGAGTGATTCAAGTCACTGGTGGAGAGAAGTCGTGATTCAAATGCAAACTGTTTTAGGATCGGCGGACAATACTGGTGCCAAAAAATTAATGTGTATTAAAGTGCTTGGCGGTTCTCACCGCCGTTACGCTCACATTGGTGACATTATTAAAGTGAGCGTTAAGGAGGCAACGCCCCGTGGACGGGTGAAAAAAGGTGAAGTGTACGACGCTGTTGTCGTACGCACAGTACACGGTGTTCGTCGTGTTGACGGTTCGCGTCTACGTTTCCAAAAAAATGCCGCTGTACTACTTAACAATCGTAAAGACCCTTTAGGAACTCGTGTATTTGGACCAGTAACGCGCGAATTACGCACTGATCGTTTTATGAAAATCGTTTCACTGGCACCGGAGGTATTTTAAATAATGAATAAAATCAAAAGCGGTGATGAGATTATAGTGTTGTGTGGACGCGATAAAGGACGAACTGGCGTGGTGCGCAAGGTGTTGTTAGACTCGCAGGACAAGCCAGAGAAAGTAATTGTTGAGGGAATTAATACCGTGACTCACTATGATCGACCAAATCCACAGGAGAATCAACCTGGTGGGTTAGTCAAACGTGAAGCGCCTTTGCATGCTTCTAACGTGGCATTTTTAAATGAAGACAAAGGTGTTCGCATCAAAATTGGTATTGGCGCAGACGGTAAAAAAACGCGCTTTGCCGCAGGAAAAGAGGTGAAATGATGAGTGTTGCTCCCACTCGTTTGCAACAATTGTATGAACAAAAAATCGTGCCTGATATCATGAAGCGGCACGGCTACAAAAGTCATCTGGCGGTTCCGCGGCTTTCAAAAATAACGCTCAACATGGGTATTGGTCAAGCAGTCGCAGACAAGAAGAAATTGCAGTCTGCGATGGAAGATATGACTCAAATTAGCGGTCAAAAGCCGGTTCAAACATTGGCGCGAAAATCTATCGCTGGATTTAAATTGCGCGAAGAGGTTGCTATCGGTTGTAAAGTGACAATTCGCCGCAAGCGTATGTACGACTTTTTAGATAGGTTGATTACTACGGCGTTACCACGCTCACGTGATTTTCGTGGACTTAAAGCTAAGTCTTTGGATGGACGGGGAAATTACAGTTTAGGCATTCCTGAGCAAATTGTTTTTCATGAAATTCAGTATGAGAAAATTGATGAGTTGCGCGGTTTGGATGTGACCATCACCACCACAGCAAGCGACGATGAGCAAGCTTTGGAATTATTACTGGCGCTAGGCGTGCCAATACAACAACAGGAGCGATAAAGTATGGCAAAAGTGTCCGTTGTCAACCGTAATAACCGCCGCCGAATTTCGGTGCAAAAATACGCCGAGCGGCGTGCCCAACTAAAGAAAATCTGGCTTAATCCAATGTTGCCAGCAAAAGAAAAAGAAGGGGCATTTGAATTATTGCAAAAGATGCCGCGTGATACGGCACCGACTAGAGTGCGCAATCGTTGTGCGTTAACTGGACGGCCTCGGGGGGTATATCGTCGTTTCGGCATTTCGCGTACTATGTTGCGTGAAATGATGATGAACGGTGAAATACCCGGTGTAGTCAAATCTAGCTGGTAAGGAGAAAAATACGATGATGACCGACCCTATTGCCGACATGCTGGCGCGCATTAAAAATGCTCAAGCAGTGGGCAAGCTAACCGTTTCTTTTCCCAACAGTCGCCTGAAGTGCGCAATTTTAGATGTGCTTTTGACTGAAGGTTATATTGAAGGATATTCGGTGAGTGATGATAAGCGAAACATTGAAATGATTATCAAATATTATGCCAGCCGACCGGTGATTGAAAAACTCAGGCGTGCTAGTCGTCCTGGACTTCGCCGTTATGTGCGGGCTAAAGACATTGAACTAGTACAAAACGGTTTGGGCGTAGCGATTATTTCCACATCTAAAGGGTTAATGTCTGACCATCAGGCTCGTAGCACGGGGCTTGGAGGAGAAGTGCTATGCGATATATGTTAGGGCGCAAGAAAAAAACGGTAAGAACGTATGTCAAGATTTATTAAAAATACCATAGCGGTGCCAAGTGGCGTTGAAGTTGTTTTTAGCAACAACGGTGAAGTGACGGCTAAGGGACCTGCTGGAGAAGTCAAGCGGCGACTGTTTGCTCCAGAGGTATCTATTGAAAAATGCGACGGTGGGTTGCGTGTGGTTTGTAAAGATGAATCTAGCACTGCACTTTCTGGTACTTTTTGGAGGACATTGAAAAACATGGTGACCGGAGTGCAAAAGCATTTTGAAGTGACACTCCTGTTGCAGGGAGTTGGCTATCGTGCCCAACTGGCTGGCAATAAAGTTACATTGCAACTGGGTTTTTCGCATCCGGTGGTATACCAATTACCTGCTGGAGTGACTGCTGATGCGCCGTCACAAACCGAATTGACACTAAAAGGTGCCGACAAAATGTTGGTTGGGCAGACTGCCGCCGAAATTCGGGCTATGCGACCGCCAGAACCTTATAAAGGTAAAGGTGTGCGCTATAAAGACGAGCAAGTTATTATTAAGGAAACGAAGAAGAAATGAGCGCATTATCAAGCAGACAACGTCGTCTTCGGAGGGGCGTCAAAAGCAGGAAACGTCAAGCATTGCTTGGAGTTGCACGTGTTGTGGCGCATCTTACTGGCAAACACACGTATGCTCAGTTGGTTGCTTCTGATTATCGCGTGTTGGCGTCGGCTTCTACAGTTGAGCCGGAGTTGCGAGAGTCACTCGGCGGAAAATTTTCTAATATCGCTGCGGCGCAACGTGTAGGGATGAGGCTGGCAGAGAAAGCTGTGCCTTTGGGAGTAGAAAAATTGGCTTTTGACCGTGGCGGTCGAAAATATCACGGGCGCATTAAGGCGTTAGCGGAGGCTGCGCGTACTGGCGGCATGAAGTTTTAACCAGTTTGGAAAAAGACATGGATAAAAAAGACAATAATAAACCGGAATTAACCGAAAAAATGGTTGCAGTCAACCGAGTCACCAAAGTAGTGAAAGGGGGGCGTATTATGCGCTTTTCCGCGATTATGGTGGTTGGTGACGGTGATGGTCGTGTCGGTATGGGTACAGGAAAAGCGCGTGAAGTATCGTTGGCGGCGCAAAAAGCTACCGAAAATGCCCGCAAGGCTATGGTTAAAATAGATTTAGTTGACGGTACTATTTACCATGCAATCCAAGGTAGGCACGGAGCTTCACGTATTTATATGCAGCCAGCTTCTGGCGGTACCGGTATTATTGCCGGTGGTCCGGTGCGGATGTTGTTTGAGGTAGTTGGTATTCGTGATATTTTGGCTAAAAATATCGGCTCGGCAAACCCGTATAACATCTTGCGTGCGGCCATTAGAGGATTGACCGCAATACGTACTCCGGTAGAAGTGGCAGCCAAGCGCGGTTTGCCGCTGGAAGAAGTGCAAAAACGCCATCGTCTTATAGGATAATTATTATGCGACTAAACACATTACAGCCGGGAGATCGGCAAAAACGCAAAAGAATTGGTCGCGGTATGGGCAGTGGCACCGGAAAAACAGCCGGAAAAGGACATAAAGGACAGCGTGCCCGTTCTGGCGGACGGCGTGACGGCAGTTTTGAGGGTGGGCAAATGCCGTTGCATCGGCGCGTTCCCAAGCGTGGCTTTCGCTCTCGCATGGCGCGAGAAACAATGAATGTACGGCTTTCTGCATTGAGCGGATATGAAGGTGATATTTCTGCTGAAACGCTTAAAAAAGACGGTATTATTAATAAAAATATTAAGCGTGTAAGGCTTTTTCGCTCCGCCAAAGATCAAACATCACCGAAAATACTCAATGTTGTTGATATGTCGGTTAGCAAAGGAGCGCGTGCGGCCATTGAAGCGGCTGGTGGTGCGATCGCTACTATCAAAAAATAAATGGCGTTAGGAGACAAGCTATCAGACCTTAAATCAAGGTTGGCTTTTTTATTGGGGGCTTTGGTAGTGTTTCGCATCGGTTCGCATGTGCCGGTGCCAGGGGTGGATTACGATAGCTTGCGCTCGGTTTTTGCCGAAGGTTCTAGCGGCATTTTAGATTATCTTAACCTATTTTCTGGTGGTGCCTTATCACGTGCTAGTGTGATGGCATTGGGCATTTTTCCCTATATTACCGCTTCCATTATCATGATGCTGGCATCATATTCCATTCCTTGGTTAGAAGAGTTGCGCAAGGAAGGTGAACAAGGGCGGCGGCGCATCAATCAATATACACGGCTTTTTACCGTGCCACTGGCGCTGTTTCAATCGTACGGTTTTGCCGTAGGATTAGAAGGATTAGAAGTAGTGGAAACGCCGGGTGCAGCCTTCCGACTTACAGCGATGATAGGCATGTTAGGTGGATCGATGTTTCTCATGTGGATAGGAGAACAGATTACCGAACGCGGTATTGGCAACGGTATTTCCTTGCTTATTTTTGCCAGCATTGTTTCTGGTTTACCAGTGGCGGTAGGGCAGCTATTTGAGCAGGTACGTTTAGGGACTTACGGTCCATTTACCGTTATCGGGACATTGTTATTTGTCGCAGGAATTTTGGCAGTGGTGGTATTTGTAGAGCGCGGTCAGCGGCGTGTTTTAATTAATTATGCTAAGAGGCAGGTGGGTAATCGTATGGTTGGCGGGCAAGCTTCTTATTTACCGCTCAAAGTTAATATGGGTGGTGTTATGCCGGCAATTTTTGCTTATGCCATTATTACTTTTCCTACTACGATTTTGGCGTTTAGTTCTGCCGGCGGTTCGGAATGGTTGCGTGATCTTAGTGCCTATTTGCAGCGCGGGACACCGCTGTATTTTTTGATGTTGGCAGCAACAATATTTTTCTTTGCATTTTTCTTTGTTTCGCTGGTTTACAACGCGCGAGAAAATGCTGACATGTTGCGTAAAAGCGGTGCTTTTATTCCCGGTATTCGTCCCGGCGAGCAGACATTGAGTCATTTAGAAAAAATTGTTAGCAGACTAACTCTTATTGGTGCCGTGTACATTACTGTCATTTGTTTGGTTCCGGAAGTGTTATTTTCGCAATTAAGCATTGCCGCCATTTTTGGTGGAACATCGGTACTCATCATGGTTGTAGTATCCATTGATTTTATGGAGCAAATACAACATTATTTACTTACGCACCAATACGGCAATTTGCTTAAAAATGCGCCCGGAGCAAATAAAAAATAATGGCAGGTAACGACGACAAAATTGAAATTAACGGAACGGTAACCGATTTATTGCCTAACGCCACGTTTCGGGTGAAATTGGAAACTGGTCATTTGATTATCGCTCATGCATCTGGGAAAATGAGAATGCGTCATATTCGCGTGTTACCTGGCGATAAGGTGCGTGTGGAACTTAGCGAATATGACATTAGCAAAGGTCGTATTGTTTACAGGGAAAAATAAATACTTACCTTCCGAGCGAAAGGCATAAATCCAAATTAGTGAGATTGCAGTGTCCGCTTAGTTTGTGAGTGGTTAATTTATAGAGTGAAAAATCAATTGCTGTTGTTGCCTTGATTATCGGTTCTTATTGACCCAGAAAATTCTTGTTGTCGCCAAGCTTCCATCAATATTACTGCGACTGAATTGGACAAATTTAAACTACGATTGCGTGGTTGCATGGGAATAAACAGCCGTGTGGTAGGTGTAAACTGCGTGGATAAAATATCATCTGGTAGCCCGACAGACTCGCAACCAAACACAAATATATCTCCGGGGTGGTAGTGTGGTGTGTCAAATCGTGTTTCTCCTTTTCCGGTGGCGGCATAGTTTTGTCCGCTTCCAGCGGCACTAAGAGCTGCTGGAAGCGAGCCGTGAACTTTCATGTTTGTGTGCTCGTGATAATCTAATCCTGCACGGCGCAATAGTTTATTATCCAAAGAAAATCCCAGTGGTTTAACCAAATGCAGTTGTGCGCCGATGTTTGCGGTCAAGCGAATTACGTTGCCAGTGTTGGGTGGAATTTCGGGGTTGACAAGAATGATGTGAAACATGTGTGGTGGGGAAAGTATTGTATATTGTGTACCGCATTATGTAAATCAGCGGTGTTGCTATAATAGCCAACATTGTTCAGTAATAAAAACGGACAGATGATGAATTCAAGAATCAGTATGATTACGTTAGATGTGTGCGAGTTGCCGCGTGCTGTTCGCTTTTATGAAGAAGGGCTGGGTTTCCGCGTTTGGAACCGCCTTCTATCGTGGCGTTTTTTACGCTAAATAGCAGCTGGCTTGGGTTATATGGGCGTGACGATTAGCAAAAGATGCTTCGGTACTGCCAGAAGGAAATGGTTTTGGTGGTTGTGCACTTGCCCACAATGTGGAGTCGGGAGAAAAAGTCCGTCAAGTTATAGAGCAAGCATTGGCGGCAGGTGCGACGCCTGCAAAAACTGCGCAAAAAGTTTTTTGGGGTGGTTATTCGGGATATCTTAAAGATCCAGACGGTCATCTTTGGGCAGTGGTACACAATCCTTTTATTTGGATTGGTCCCAAGGATAAAGATATATTGTAATTATCTGTCACAAATTGTCGGATGTGCCGACAAAGATTTGCTAGAATCGCATTTTTCGTGCCGGCCTAGATTATTGTCGGCGATGTCACAACAAAGGAGCCATTATGGCAGTCCAAAAAAGCAAGAAATCACCATCTCGGCGTAATATGCGGCGAGGACATGACAAACTATCCGGGGCTACCGTCGTTACTGACGCCACCACGGGAAGCCGTCACCGGCGCCATCACATTGCGGTCGCTGGCGGCGCATCGTATTATCGCGGGCGCGAAGTCATCGCACCGCCAGCAGCAGCCGATACCGAGGAAGAGTAACTTCATGCCCGGTATCGCCGTTGATGCGATGAGTGGCGATAACGACCCGCAGGCAGCGGTTACCGCCACGCTTAAAATGGCGCGGGAAAAACCGGATTTCATATTCCAGTTGGTTGGTAAAGAAGCGGTTATTGCGCCATTACTGGATAGTCCTCCGCCCAATATTCATATCGTAGAAGCTTCTGAAGTGGTGGGTATGGATGAACCACCAACGCACGCCATCCGCCGCCGCGATTCTTCTATGCGGCGGGCAGTTAAGCTGGTCGCTACTGGTGATGCTGATGCTGTTGTTAGTGGAGGTAACACGGGTGCACTTTTGGGCGTGGGACACACTGTTATTCGTAGACTAGATGGTGTAGAGAGACCAGTTATTGCTGCTTTTGTTCCTAATCCTAACATTCCAGGTGGTTGCTGTATGTTGGATCTGGGGGCAAACGTGTATTGCACCGCTGCTATGTTGCAGCAGTTTGCTCGCATGGGCGCCGCCTTAGTGCGAGCCTTGCGTGGCGTTGCCAAACCTCGTGTGGGATTACTCAATGTAGGCGAAGAAAGCTTTAAAGGGCGGGAAGAAGTACGAGAGGCAGCGGCGTTGCTACAAGATGAACCGGACATGGAGTTGGTCGGTAATGTGGAGGGTTTTGACCTGTATCGGGGGGACTGTGATGTTATTGTCTGCGACGGTTTTACCGGCAATGTAGCACTCAAAGTATCGGAGGGATTGGTTGATATGATGAGCGGCATGATTAAGAAGGCTTTTAATCGAAATTTAAACTGTAAATTACGCGGTCTCATCGCGATGCCAGTACTTAATACCTTGCGGCAAGAGTTTGATAGCCGTCACTACAATGGCGCCTGTGTATTGGGATTGCGTGGTATTGTGGTGAAAAGCCATGGTAATGCCGACGCCACTGCTTTTTACTCAGCGCTTAACTATGCATTTCGTGCGAGCCAAGAAGATTTGGCTGGGATTATCGCGGCTATGCCTCAAAACGGTGGTGTAGGATGAACACATACGCTAAGATCACTGGACTGGGGGGACATGTGCCATCTCGCGCAGTAGATAATGCCACATTGAGTCAATGGGTGGACACTTCCGACCAATGGATTCAGACACGCACTGGCATTCGTCAGCGGCACTTTGCTGGCGAAACAGAGCTTGCTGGCACGTTGGCGTTGCCAGCGGCGAAGCAGGCGATGGCGCAAGCCGGTATTGAAGGCGCTGATTTGGACATGATTGTATTTGCCACTACCACGCCCGACCGCGTGTATCCGGCTACCGCGTGCCTGCTACAGGCAGAACTCAATGCTGCACCTTGTGCCGCTTTTGATGTACAGGCGGTGTGCAGCGGTTTTTTGTATGCACTGGGCATTGGTGAGGCAATGGTCGCCGCCGGACGTGCCAAAACTGTGCTTATTGTTGGCGCGGAAGTTTTTTCCTCTACACTAGACTGGAAAGATCGTGCGACTTGTGTGCTGTTTGGAGATGGTGCTGGCGCGGCAATATTGCAAGCTGATTCCTCACCTGGCGTGATGGCGGTGCGTTTGTACGCTGACGGGCGGTATGCCGATAATCTTACGGTTAATGCTCGCATCCGCAATGGCGAGCTACAAGGTGACCCCTACACGCGCATGGACGGTGGTACTGTATTTCGCTTTGCCGTAGAAAAAATGGTCGAATCAGCGCAAGACGTTATCGCTAAAAGCGGAAGTGCTCCCGACTGGTTAGTTTTGCATCAAGCTAACAGTCGTATTATTGAAGCGGTGCGCAAGCGTTTGAAAATGTCGGCAGAACGTTGCGTTAATTGCGTTGCCGATTATGCCAATACTTCGGCGGCGTCTATTCCACTGGCGTTGTGCGCATCATCATCGCGTTTTTCGGCGGGCGATAATGTGTTGATGGCTGCTGCTGGTGGAGGCTTCACTTGGGGAGCTGTAATGGTGGAATGGGGATAAAATGGAGGACATGGCAATTGCTTTTGTTTTTCCGGGTCAAGGTTCACAGTCAGTAGCAATGCTTGCGGCTTATGCCGAGCATCCTGCTGTTGCGGCGGCAGTAGAAGAAGCGGGTGATGCCATTGATGTGGATTTGGCGGCGCTGATTCAAAATGAAGAAGCCGTGCGCCAGACCGAAAACACGCAGCCAGCCATGTTAGCAATGGGCGTAGGGGTTTTTCGTGCTGCTGCACCGTATTTGCCGGTAGCAGTAGCTATGGCGGGACATAGCTTGGGTGAATATGCGGCGTTAGTATGTGCCGGCGCTGTTGATTTTGCCGTTGCTACTCGCTTGGTTCGTCGCCGCGGTATTGCCATGCAACAAGCGGCCAGTGATGATGCTGGCATGATTGCCATTATCGGCATCGGTGTTGATATTGTTGACAACTGCTGTGATGAAACTCGACAGGATGGCGGTCAGGTGTGGGCGGTCAATTACAATTCTCCACAGCAAACCGTTATTGCCGGTGATAAAAAATCATTGGATGATTGTTGTCGGCGCGCTAAAGCGCAAGGAGCCAAGCGGTTTGTGGAAGTTCCTATGAGTGTACCTTCGCATTGCCCATTACTTGCGCCGGCGGCAGCGTCCATGACGGAAGCATTGAGTGCAGCTAACTGGAGTCAACCTTCGCCACCGGTTATTCATAATGCTACCGTGCAAGAAGAAAAAGACATCGCTTCTGCACTGCAAACGCAACTTACGCAGCCGGTGCGCTGGACAGAAACAATTAACTGTTTTGCGGCTAGGGGGATTAGCCGTATTTATGAATGCGGTCCCGGACGGGTATTGAGCGGTCTCGGCAAGCGCATTAACGCCGATTTGCCACATGTACCGCTGGCTTCTAGCTCTGACATTGGCGCATTATGACGCCCCCTGTTAATCCCGACGAAGAAACCTTTCTCCGTTACGTCGCCGAATCCGATCTGCCAGTTACGCCGCTAATATTTAAAGCCGCTAATGATGGTGTTATGGTGTGGGCGGCTTTTGCCGAACTGGAGCGTCAACACACACACGCTTTTTTGTTAGAAAGTGCTGAAACTGGCGCCTATGGTCGATATAGTTTTATGGGAGCGGCACCGCGGCGGTTGTTTGTGTTGCAAGATGGCAATTTTATGGTGCGTGACGGTGACGGCAACACGCTAGAAACAATTGTTTGTAAAGACCCAATTGATGCGCTTGCTAAGTACTTGGAGGAACTAAAAACGCCACCCACACCGCCTGAATTACCGCCGTTTTTGGGCGGTGTTGTCGGCTGTATGGGATACGACTGTGTACACTATTTTGAGCCGGTGGGTGAGATGAAAGCAGATTTATTGCAAGTGCCTGATATGTTATGGATGCAAACCGACATCATCGCGGTATTTGACCATTATCGGAATGATGTATATGTGATTAAAAGCTGTTATCGGGAAGATATCGTTGACGGTTGGGATGAAATGTACCGACGAGGACGACACGAAGCGGAAGCCCTGTTGGCCGTTTTTTCTAATGTGCAAAAGCCAGTTATGCGACTGGCAACAACTGCCTGCCATCAATTAAATAAAACAAGCAATATGATGCGTGATCAGTTTTGCGACATAGTGCGACAATTCAAAGAGTACATTGCTGCCGGTGATATTTTTCAAGGAGTTCCGTCTCAGAGGTTTTCATTTCCTCAGCCAGCACCGGCCTTGGATATTTACCGCTGTCTGCGGCGATTAAATCCGTCTCCGTACATGTTTTATCTCAAATGTGACGATTTTGTCGTCGCTGGATCTTCACCCGAACTGTTGGTATCGTGTGAGAAAAAACATCTGCAGTTGCGCCCTATTGCGGGCACTCGCCCGCGTGGCAATGATGCGCAAGAAGATACTGCATTAGAAGCCGAGTTGTTAGCTGACGAAAAAGAGCGTGCCGAGCATTTGATGCTGGTGGATTTGGGGCGCAATGATTTGGGGCGCGTGGCGGCGGCGGGGACGGTAAAAGTATCGCGTTTTTGTCACGTTGAACGCTATTCACACGTCATGCATATTGTTTCCAATGTAGAAGGGGTGTTGGCAGATGATAAATCGTCTTTTGATGCGCTACGCGCTGCTTTTCCCGCCGGCACCTTATCGGGAGCGCCTAAGGTGCGGGCGATGCAATTAATTAACAGCACTGAGTCGTGCAAGCGGCATTTTTACGCTGGTGGCATTGGTTATATCGGCTTTGACGGCGACATGATGACATGCATTGCTATTCGTGCTTTCGTTGCCAAAGAGGGCAAATGTCATGTGCAATCTGGTAGCGGGATTGTTGCTGACTCTGATCCAGCGATGGAATATCAAGAATCTCTTAACAAAGCAGCGGCGGTGTTGCGCGCTGCGGAAATGGCAGTAACTGAACAGGAGTGTGGCAATGTTGCTGTTGATTGACAATTACGATTCGTTTACTTATAACCTTTACCAATATCTATTGGAATTGCAAGCCGATGTACGAGTATGCCGCAATGATGTGTTGAGTGTTGGTGAGGCGCTAGCGATGAATCCCGAAGCGGTCATCATTTCTCCTGGTCCTGGATTTCCGATAGATGCGGGTATCAGTTTGGATTTAATTCACCAAGCACCACCGAATTTACCGATACTGGGCGTTTGTTTGGGACATCAGGCATTGGGCGAAGCTTTTGGCGGTAAGGTGTCGGCGGCGAAAAAATTGATGCACGGCAAAACGTCTGATATTACTCACGATGGTAAGCGGTTGTTTGCAGGAGTGCCTTCGCCGCTTACGGTTATGCGTTATCATTCTTTGGTGTTGGAAGCCGAAAACATTCCCGATGTGTTTGAGGTAACTGCTGTTAATCCTGATGACGGCGAAGTTATGGCGATTCGCCATCGTACTCGTCCACTGGAGGGACTACAATTCCACCCTGAATCCATTATGACTGACAAAGGTAAAGAGATTTTGGATAATTTTTTGTGCTTTTATGTGAGAAACAAACATGAAAATTGATTTGCAAGGTAAAGCTGCCTTGGTTACCGGTGCTAGCCGTGGAATTGGCGCGGCAATTTTTTCCGCATTAGGTGCAGCGGGCGCTCGTGTGTTTGGCACTGCAACCAGTGCTACTGGTGTGGCGACAATAGAACAAGCGGCGGTGGCTGGCGGTTTTTCTGGTGCTGCGCATATTTACAATGCCAGCGATAACAATCAAGCGGCGGTGCTGTCAAATGCGGTGATGGAGGCTTTTGGCGATGCGCCGGACATTGTGGTGTGTAACGCCGCTGTCAATGCCGATACGTTGCTCATGCGTATGAAAGATGACGATTGGCAGCGAGTGCTGGACGCCAATCTTAGTGGCGTTTTTTATTTGGCGCGGGCGGCGGTGCCGGCGATGCTCAAAAAACGCCGTGGGCGAATTATTGCCATTTCTTCGGTGGTAGCGCATTCTGGCAACGCTGGTCAAAGTAATTATTGTGCGGCTAAAGCAGGAGTGGAAGGTTTTGTTCGGGCGCTGGCCCAAGAGGTTGGCGGGCGCGGAGTTACCGTTAATGCGGTGGCGCCGGGGCTTATTGACACCGACATGACGGCTAAATTACCGGAAAAATGGCGTGAAAATTTGATTGCTGCTACCGCGGTGCGTCGTGCCGGCATACCGGCGGAAGTCGCCGCAGCGGTGGTTTTTTTGGCATCACAGCAGGCAGCGTATATCACTGGACAAACCATTCATGTTAACGGTGGTATGCGTATGTAACTACGATTTTTTGATTAATGAAAAATCAAGCTGGGCCTTTGCCGTGATATAAACGTACGATGTGGCGGGCTTCGGCAAAAAATAACCAGCGTTCCATCAACAAACCCAAGAACATTAAAATCACACACACGCCACCACCCCAAGCGCTTCCATTAAAAGTAAAGGACGCGCCGGCTAGCGACGATAAAACAATCAACGGCAGCGACACGTAACGCCATAATCGTAACCGCGCCGCCGGTAATTCAAAAATAAATTCGCGTGTGAGAAAAGTGGGGCCGGTATGTCCGGCATCTAGCAATCGCGCTTTTGCTTGTGAAAAACCAGTGGCGCGTCCTACCCGAATATCTTGTGCGGCACCGATGCGCCGATAGTGTAGGATTTTTCCGATACCTGCGGACAGTGCACAAATCGTTGTTAACAAAGATGCTGTCGCCGTGTTTCCATTATTGCTGGCAGTAAATACGGCAAACAACAGACCACCGCCCGTCAACGAAAATAGCATGTAATTAATGCTGGTTAAGGGATGATGCCAAGCGGTAATTGGTTTGAGCGATTGATAAATCATAGCCGTGCATTTGACGGTGAGCAGCGCGCAGATGAAAATTGCAACTCGCCACGTTGCTGCAGTTGTTCCGTCGTAATACATCCATCCCGCCATAAGCGGAAAAAATAGTGCTGCCAATACGGCTTCACGCGACAACCACGAAGTGCGCACCCGCATAACAGCCCGCCACGCGTTTTTTGGATTTGCCAAATGCCCCACCGACGACAATAGACCGCCGCCAGTAAGTAGCATTGCACAAACTGCAGTTGGCAAAAAAGCTGAGTGCGGTAACTCTGGCGTCAGTGCTGCCAGTACAGCGGCTAATCCTAGACCGTAACCCGACGATACGGTAAAAAAAATGATGGAAAATGAGGGTTTCAAGAGTTTTTATTTTCGAATTAATTTATTAATCCATTTTTTAACGCTGCCACCGTCGGAAACATTTCCCGCTTCTTTTGTCTCAACAACAGCCGGTTGGCGCGGGGGCAGATATTGATTAACCGGTTTGTAACCGAGTTCCGGCAATAGACCGGTGCCGTTGCGTTCACGTGTGAGGCGGGAGACTTCCGAATCTGGGTCATCAAAATCACCAAACACCCGCGAGTGTGTTGGGCAGGTTAATACACATGCTGGTTGGCGCTCTGCTTCGGGTAGAGCTTCATCATAAATGCGGTCTACACACAACGTACATTTTTTCATCACACCGGCTTCTGAGTCCAATTCGCGTGCGCCATAAGGGCATGCCCAAGCGCACAAATTACAGCCCATACATTTGTCTTGGTCTACCAAGACGATACCATCTTCTTCACGTTTGTACGATGCGCCAGTCGGGCAAACAGTCACACAAGCGGCGTCTTCACAATGCATACATGACATGGGGAAATGCACTGTGCGTCCGCCCGGAGTTTCGGGAGAACTTTCGACTTCAAAGGAGCGTACTCTATTGAACCACACCCCTTCTGGATCTCGTTCGTAAGGGCGCAAGTCAGTTAACGGCCCGGTGGTGCCCGAGGTGTTCCATTGTTTGCAAGCAGTGGCACAGCCTTGGCAGCCTACACAGGTGTCTAAGTCAATAACTAGTCCAAGCCGCATTACATTATTGTACAGGTTTATGAGAAGGGGATTTTGCCATTTCTCCATCGCTAGCAGTTTTTACTGTTACTTGCGCATTACCATGAGCAAAAACAATGTTCAATGAATCGTAGGGACGTAATTTTTTGCCGTCGCTGACGATACGTGTATTCGCATCTCGCACAATACTGTAACCACGTTCCAGTGTGCGTTGCGGATCTAGTGCAGTCAGTGTTTGCTGATGGCGGGTGGTGTCTTGTTCAGCGATTAGATAACGTCGCTTGGCTGCTAGTAGCAAGCGGTGCGACAAATTATTTATTGTTGCTTTTTGTGAAGAAAAAGTGGGGAGATGCAATCTGGCGGCGGCGTTTTCAAACTGTCGCCGACAAGCCATCTCATATTGACCAGTTACGGTGGCAAACTGTATCACCGCCCGCTGATAAACAGTGTTTTTTGTCGCGACAAAAGCGTTGAGTTTATTCATTGTTATTGTTGTCCAATCTAATCGCTGACTGTGTTCGCTGATTTCTCGTTGAGTTTGTCGGTAAAAAGCGGCGACTACGGCACGCAAGCGCACCGACAATTCTGCACCATTTGGTACCGCCGCTACTGCTGCACCGGTGGGTGTTGATGCCCGTACATCGGCGGCAAAATCTGCTAGCGTTTCATCTGTTTCGTGACCGATGCCAGTAACAATCGGGATTGACGAATTAACAATTGCTGATACTACAAGCTCCTCGTTATACGCCCATAAATCTTCGATGCCACCACCACCGCGACAGACGATTAACACTTCGCATTCCACGCGTCGCCCTGCTGTATGAATAGCTGTGGCGATTTTTTGCGCCGCATCCGTTCCCTGTGCTGGTGCTGGGTAAATAATTACATTAATGGCAGGAAGGCGGTTGTGAAGCGTTTGCAATACATCATGCAAAGCAGCACCGGCAACAGACCCGACGATGCCAATGGTTTTTGGTAAAAAAGGAAGTGCTTGCTTTTGGGCGGTATCAAACCAGCCACGTGCTGCCCAATTTTTTTTTCGTTCCACAAACGCTTGATAGCGTTCTCCAGCTCCACCTGCCGGACGCATAAATCGCACCATGAGCTGAAAACGACCACGCGGTGTATAAATGCTCGGTTGTGCCATGACTTCCACCGCTTCGCCCTCATTCGGCGGTGTCCTTGACAGTGCGTTGTATCGTCCCGGCATCATGCAATCGACTTGTCCATCGGCGTCACGCAAAACAAAATACCAATGTCCGGAAGCGGCTTGGGTAAAATTAGCCACTTCTCCTGACACCCATAAGGCGGGTAACCGTTCTTCCACTGTTTGGCGGGCAATTAGCAAAAATTTGCTGATGGAAAGCGGTTTATTGTCGTTTTTTTCGAATAAATTCATGTTTTACGGAGAATGCGAGGCATAGTATTGCACAATTTTGATTTTTGTTGTATGAATAGGACAAAAAAAGGAGCCGTGCTTTTATCTTATTGATTTTGCTTGAGTTTATTCAATTGATTAATTGTGTTACAAAGACACGGGATGCCTAATAATAAGGCATTGCGGGTGCTTTTACACAGATTTTTACACAGAAATTGTGCAAATCTTATATCTCCTACAGATAGTTACGGATTAACAAGATATAGGCGTGGTTGCTGATTTAAATATGCACAATATGAAAGGTTATTCAAGTATTCAAAGGGGGTATGATGGAAAAAGATAGGTTAAAAACATAGGTAGAAGAAGCACTAAAAGAATTAGAAGGTAAAGGAAGTATCGTTCAAATTGCTAGGATGTTATGGAAAAAGCATGAACCTGAGCTACGAAAATCAGGTGATTTATTTTATACGTGGCAGTATGGCATGCGGTGGGCAGCAACTGAATTGAGAAAGCAGGAAATCATGGTTCTCGCTGATTCGTCAGAACGTGGAAAATGGGAGCTAACAGAAAAGCCCATTTCGGAGGAAGGATAACATCGCTCTGTTTTTCTACTTTTTATAGAGGCGATGTTAAAGACGAAACATAAAATAATTGACATTTTATCCACACCGCCGAGTTTTTGCGCCCAACACCGATAGTTTATGTTCCATTCGTTCGTAGCCGCGGTCCAAATGGTATACGCGGTCAATCAACGTTGTATCCTGTGCGGCGAGTCCCGCAATCACCAAAGAGGCAGACGCGCGTAAATCTGTCGCCATTAATGGCGCACCCTTCAAGATATCTACGCCTCGTACTATCGCCGTATTGCGTTTGAGTTCAATGTTGGCGCCCATACGGGTAAGTTCTGGTGCGTGCATAAAACGGTTTTCAAAAACATTTTCTACGATGATTGCGGTGCCGTCGGCAACACTGTTAACCGCCATCCATTGTGCTTGTAAATCGGTTGGAAATCCCGGATAAGGAGCCGTTTCGGCATCCGTCGCTTGTGGACGGGAGGACATGACAATGCGGATGTTGTTTGAGGAAGGTGCTAACGTTGCGCCCGCAGTTTCAAGTTTATTCAGCAAATTTTGTAAATGCTCGGCGTTTGCGCCGACAAGTTCTACATCGCCACCACAAGCTGCTGTCGCACACAAATAAGTTCCCGCTTCAATGCGATCTGAAACTACGGTGTGAGAGGCGCCGGACAATTTTTTCGTTCCACGAATGCGCAATAAATTGCTATTGAGTCCGGTAATGTTCGCTCCCATACTGTTGAGAAAAATCGCTAAATCGGTAATTTCTGGCTCGCGGGCGGCGTTTTCAATAATGGTTTCTCCATCTGCTAATGCCGCAGCCATCATTAGGTTTTCTGTGCCAGTGACGGTTGGCATTGGTAATACCAAGTGAGCACCACGTAATCGCTCGGCATTGGCAACGATATTGCCGTCCTTTACCTCAATGGTTGCACCCATGCGTGTCAACCCTTCTATATGTGCATTAACCGGGCGGGCGCCGATAGCGAATCCCCCCGGTAAAGATACGATTGCTTGACCAAAACGTGCGAGTAAGGGGCCTAACGCCAAAATAGACGCGCGCATGGTTTTTACCAAAGTGTAGGGCGCCTCATGTGTGTGTAATTTTGCGGCTTGGATTTTTAAGGAGCCGTCATTGGTTTCGCAATGCACCCCCATCGCGCGTAATACCGCCAATGCTGAATGAATATCACGCAGTTGTGGTACATTAGTTAGGTGACACGGTTCTTCTGTGAGTAAGCAGGCAAAGAGTGCTGGAAGGGCCGCATTTTTAGCACCACTGATATTGATTTTTCCGTGTAACGGTCGACCGCCGCAAATTTCTAGTTTATCCATTCCACTCGTCGGGAGTATGTGTTCGCATGGAAAGCGCATGAATCTGCGAGTGCATGCGTTCTCCCAGTGCTGCATATACTTTTTGGTGGCGGCTTACTCGATTAAGTCCCTCAAATTCCACGCTCACAATGAGCGCCTCAAAATGGCGCCCGTCGCCTCGTACTTCTAGGTGGACACAGGGTAAGTTGTCACTAACCCATTGCTGAACTTGTTGTGGTGTGGGATCCATATGTTTCTCCTTGTCAGGTTTTAATTTTATAGCCGGTGCGAACCAAATGCAGTGCCAGCCATGATACGGCGATGGTCAGCGTGACGGTGACCAATAGTGAGGTGGTTAGCGGAATATCGCCTTGGGCAAAAAATCCGCGTCTGAAACCGTCTATCATATACAAAAACGGATTAAATGATGACAGTCCGCGCCAAAAATCGGGTAATGATTGAATAGAATAAAAAACGCCGGATAAAAATGTGAGTGGCATGATGATGAAATTTTGAAACATTCCCAATTGGTCAAATTTTTCTGCCCACAGTCCAGCGATAATTCCCAGTGCTCCGGTCATTATTCCGCCCAGCACGGCAAACAGCAGCAATAAAAACGGTGAAGCGGGCGTTAGTGTCGGGACAAAGAAAATCCCTGTCGCGAGCACCCCCGCACCGATGAGTAAGCCACGAATCACGGAGGCACAGACATAAGCGTTAAAAAATGCTAAAGGAGAAATCGGTGGCAGCACAATAAGGAGCAAATTGCCGGTTACTTTAGACTGAATCAGTGACGAAGAACTATTGGCAAAGCTATTTTGCAATACTGACATCATCACTAGCCCGGGAATTAAGAATTCCACATATGACACACCTTCAAATACGTACACTTTTTCACTGAGAATGTGAGAAAACACCAGTAAATATAAAAATGTCGTCAACACTGGCGCCGCAATGGTCTGAAAGGCCACTCGCCAAAAGCGTACAATTTCTTTTTCTAGCAACCCGCGGAAGCCGTTCATCAGTGTGCCTTCATCATAGCTATAAAAACATCTTCTAAATCTGCGCGCGATACTTCCATATCGGTTATAGTGCCGCCGCTGTTGTGTACTGTATTGAGTAGCGCATTAATATGACTGCAATCGGGCAGGGAAAAAATGGCATAGTCGCCCTGCCGTTCGTGTGGCGGCAGAGTTTTCGGTACAGAGCCGGTAATCTTCAGTCGTACTCTGATATTTTCTTCAAAATTTGCCAGCAGGTGGGTAGTTTTATCTTGCGCCACTATCCGCCCATCGCGCATTAATGCTATTTCATCGCACAACTCTTCGGCCTCTTCCAGATAATGTGTGGTGAGGATAATGGTACGCCCGTCGGCGCGCAATTCGCGAATAAAATCCCACAATGTCAGACGCAGATTGATGTCTACCCCAGCGGTTGGTTCATCCAGCACAATAACCGGCGGGCTGTGTACCAGTGCTTGGGCAATCATGAGCCGTCGCTTCATACCGCCAGAAAGTCGTCGTGTATTGATTTTCGCTTTATCTTGTAAATGCAATTTTTCCAGTAAATAATCAACGTGCTTACCATTGTTGTGTAAGCCAAAGTATTTTGATTGAAAAATCAACGCCTCACGCACAGTAAAAAAAGGGTCATACAGTAACTCTTGCGGCACAATGCCAACTCGGCGTTTGTATTCTAAATTTTGCCCCATCACGTTGTGCCCTAATATAGAGGCATTACCCGAATCAGCCCGTACCAACCCGCCTAAAATGCCTATAAGGGTGGTTTTCCCGGCGCCATTGGGGCCGAGCAAACCAAAAAAAGAACCGTGTGGCACCGACAGCGATATTTTGTCTAGTGCTTGTAAATTCCCAAAGCGCTTGCTTACTCCTTCAATGCGAATAGCTTCAGTCATAGCGCTTTCCGTCATCTATCGTGTGCCATGGTTATCGTTACTACTTATTAGCATCTTGTCATAAATCACCCATGTTGTTTTAGTGGCAATGTTGTCATACAACGCTTGCGCTTGTGTATTATCTGCTGCCGTTGCCCAGCGTAACAAGGGGCAACCTTGTGCTTTTGCCTGTGCCGCCGCCGCATCAACAAGCTTTTTGCCGATGCTTTGACCACGGGCGTCAGGATGTACAAACAAATCATTTAGATAAGCTAACCGCCCGCCGACTAACGGTCGTAAATTAATGTGCCAGTGAGCAATGCCCAACAGGCGCGAATCGGTGTGTGCCCCCAGCCCATGTATCTGTCCCTGCAAAATCCACCGCCATACCGTATTCAATACTTCGTCTGACATCGGTTGTTGATAAAAATTGGCGTAAGCAGAAAACAACTTCCGCCATTCATGGGCGTGCCCGTCTGTCAGTGCCGTGACGGAAATATTGTCGTCCATCTTAACCGAGTAGGTTTTGCATCATACGCATCATGCCAGCGGGATTTTTGGCAAAGCGTTTCATTATTTTTCGTGTTTGTTCGTGTTGTGTGAGTAATTGATTGACAAGATTAACTGTCGCGCCGGAGCCGGCGGCAATGCGTCGCTTGCGTGAGGCTTTAATAATCTCGGGGGCAGCACGCTCGCCCGGCGTCATAGAATAAATGATAGCTTCCATATGTTTCATTTTGTCGCCGTCGGCTTCAACGCCACGTAGTTTGTCAGCAATCATACCGGGCATTTTGTCAACCATTGCGTCCACGCCGCCCATTTTCTTCATTTGCTGCATTTGTGCGAGCTGGTCATTCAAATCAAAATGGTCTGGTTTTTTAAGTTTTTTTCCTAATCGGCGGATGACTGACTGGTCGGTTTTTTCAGCCGCCTGTTCGGCCAACGACGCCAAATCACCCATACCTAAAATGCGTGAAGCAAAGCGGGCTGGATGAAAATCTTGTAAATCGTCGGGCTTTTCGCCTACGCCTACAAATTTAACCGGTGCACCGATAACTGCTCGCGCCGACAGCGCCGCACCGCCGCGAGCATCACCGTCAAATTTAGTCAGTACAATGCCGGTAAGTGGTAGTGTGTCGTGAAAGCGCCGTGCGGTGTTGACAGCGTCTTGTCCTTGCATGGAGTCAACAAAAAACAATGTTTCTGCTGGTTTGAGTGATTCTGCTAAGCGGCGAATTTCGTCCATCATGTCATCATCCAGCGTTGTTCTTCCCGCCGTGTCCATAAGTACCACATCGGTCAGTTGCCGGTGCGCGATGTTCATTAATTCTTTTCCGCGGGAGACAGCATCGCTCATATTGTCGCTTTCGGCATAATTGACACCGATGTCGGCGGACAAAATTTTCAGCTGAGCAAGCGCAGCCGGACGGCGAATGTCGGTGGATGCCAGCAACACTCGTTTTTTCTCACGTTCTTTCAAGCGTTTAGCAATTTTTGCTAGTGATGTAGTTTTTCCCACACCTTGTAGCCCGCACGCCAGCACTACTGCAGGGCTTTTTTTCAATCGTAATCCGGCGTGTGCGTCTCCCATGAGATGGGTGAGTTGACGGTATACAATGTCGGTAAATGCTCGTCCGGGATTGACGTTACGGTCTATTTGTACGCCAAGAGCATCTTCTTTGATTGAGTGTAGAAAATCACTGACAACAGGCAAGGCAACATCTGCTTCTAGCATGGCTAAGCGAATGTCTTTGAGTGCTTGTTCGATATTTTCTTCGGTTAGGCGCCCTTGTCCACGTACCTTTTTGATAATATCTGAGAAATTTTTTGTGAGCGCTTTAAGCATCTTTATGCAATTGAAATAAATGATTCTACTACATGTCATTACGGCAATTTGTTACGCAGTAGCGTTACGTCGTAGCATCTTTTTTTGGCTGGCGGCAGGACTGCATATTATCGGTATTGGTATTCATCAATGGCAAGCATTACGCTTTGATGTTGGCATGTCATTGTCGCTATTTATGCTTATCACGGCTCTTGTCGCGTGGCGACGCATTCGTCCGGCATCACGCGCCGTGCTTCTCGTATTGATGGCATTGTCTTCTTTAGCGCCGATGCTGTTTTATACGCCCAAAGCGCCATCGCTGGCGCCGGTTACGGTAGCGCATGTACTACTTGCCATGTTGGCTTATGCTTTTGCCGCTACCACCATGTTGCAATGGTTAGATTTGCGTCTTGCCGAACGCGCGCGCCGCCAACTATCGTCCGCTGGCACAGTGCCGTTACTCACGATGGAAAAAAACTGTTTTTGCACTCTCGCCCAGGCCTTTGCGTTGTTGTCATTAACCTTAGTGAGTGGGGTGGCTTTTGGCGATGGTTTCCCGCCCGCACACAAAACTTTGTTTGCCGTGCTGACGTGGGTCACGTTTGGCGGGTTGCTGGTGGGGAGACATTATCTGGGTTGGAGAGGGCGCACAGCGCAAATATGGCTTGCCACTGGCTTTATGTTTTTTGTGCTGAGTTATTTCGGTACTTATTTTGTGTTGCAAGTGTTATTGGAAAAAAGCTGATTTGTGAAAATTACCTTGGTGTAACGGAAAAAACATAACGGTAAATGTTGTACAATTTTCCTTGTCGGTGCGATATGCTGTAAATAATATTTTTGGCTATTCGGTTGCTGGCGGCATAGACAATTTTTTATCTAAAAAGGAGCATATTGTGTCCAAACGTCCAATACTTACTACTTCTGCTGGCATTCCGGTAAATGACAATCAAAACAGCCTTACTGCAGGCCCGCGGGGCCCGTTGCTGGTGCAAGATTGGCAATTATTTGAAAAGCACGCTCACTTTAATCGTGAACGTATTCCCGAGCGTATCGTCCACGCTAAAGGATCTGCCGCCTATGGCACGTTAACGATTGACAAAAACATGGCTGATTACACATGTGCATCTTTGTTTGGTAAAGCTGGCAACCGTGCTGATTGCTTGTTGCGTTTTTCTACCGTTGCTGGTGAGCGTGGTGCCGCTGATGCTGAGCGAGATGTACGCGGTTTTGCCCTCAAGGTGTACACCGATGAGGGAAATTGGGATATGGTGGGTAATAATACACCAGTATTTTTTGTGCGCGATCCGTACAAATTTCCCGACTTCATTCACACACAAAAACGTGATCCCAAGAATAATCTGCGTAATATGACGGCAGCGTGGGATTTTTGGTCATTGTCACCGGAAAGTCTGCACCAGGTGACGATCTTGTTTTCCGATCGCGGGTTACCCAAAAGTTACCGCCATGTTAACGGCTATGGTTCGCATACTTATAGTTTTTACAATGCTAAAGGCGAGCGTTTTTGGGTGAAATTTCATTTCAAAACTATGCAAGGTATTGCGCATTTGACTGACGAGGAAGCTACGGCGGTAGTAGGCGGTGACCGCGAAAGTCACCAGCGCGATTTGTTTAGTGCTATTGAGGCGGGAGATTTTCCTAAATGGAAATTTTGTGTGCAAATCATGCCTGAGGTGGATGCTGAAAAGACGCCATACAATCCTTTTGATTTAACTAAAGTGTGGCCGCACGGCGATTATCCGCTTATTGATGTTGGCGTGTTGGAGATTAATCGCAACCCAGAAAATTATTTTGCCGAAGTAGAACAGTCCAGTTTTTCGCCAGCAAACGTGGTGCCGGGTATTAGCCACAGCCCCGACAAAATGTTGCAATTTCGGATTTTTTCGTATGCCGATGCACACCGCTATCGTTTGGGTGTGAATTATGAAGACTTGCCGGTTAATCGTCCGCAATGTCCGGTACACACATATTACCGTGACGGCGCAATGCGATTTGACGGTAATAACGGTGGTGCGGTCAATTATGAGCCCAACAGTTTTGACGGTCCGGCAGAAGGTGATATACACCGAGAGCCACCGCTCACTATTAGCGGCGATGCTGCTCGCTATAATCACCGTGATGGCAATGATGATTACACCCAGCCCGGAAACTTATTTCGGTTAGTGACGTCGGAGCAACAAGAACGCTTGTGTGCTAACATCGCCCGATCTATGCAGGGCGTGCCGGAAGACATTGTGCAACGGCAAATTACCCATTTTGCTAAAGCTGATGCTGCATACGGTGAAGGAGTGAAGCAACAATTGTTGCGGCAGGCAGATTAGTATTATCTGTTTTTAGCTGTCAATAGCGGAGAGTATCGGGCGGGTGCGATATTTTACTATGTCTAAAAAAATCGCCGTTCTACGTTCGTTGCTGGTGGGGACGAGCCACGATATGAAGCGCTGCCTGATTGATAATGGAACTGATTTTTTTATGTTTCAATAACTATCTCGTTTTGCCCGTTTTTCTGCTAGCCAGATACCTAGTAGCACCAGTAGCAGTGCTATACCCTGAAACCAAAAAATCGGTTCGTCCAATAATAGCACCGCTAGCAACACCGCGAATACTGGCACTAAATTAATAAATACTCCTGCCCGTCCCGGCCCTAATATTTCAATTCCGCGAATATAAAACACGTGTGATAAAAAAGACGGAAACAGCGCAATCAATACGATTAGTCCCCAACCACGTGTCGTTGGCCACGGCACATCACTAAAAAATAATTCATAACACATGAGTGGCAGTGAGCTCAGTAACGCAGCTCCCGCTAATAGTGAAAAAAATAGCACGCTGCTCAATGGCGGGCGTTTTTTTAGAGCCACAGTATAGCCGGCATAAATAAAGCAGGCGATAAACATCATGAAGTCGCCGTTGTTAATATTTAGGCGAATAAGTGCCACTAAATCACCCTGTGATGCCAACAGTATTGCGCCGGCGGCGGTGAGCAGCACTCCAACACCTTGTAAAACGCCAAATCGTACGCCATAAAATACCAGCGAACCGAGCAGTACCCATACTGGGATAGTGCCTTGAATGATACCTAAATTAACTGCGCTGGTGCGGTGTGCAGCTTCATAAAATAAGGTATTAAATAACGTTAATCCCAGCGTGCCCATTAAAAAAATCCACAGTGCTCGTGGGCGAGCTTGGCGCCAAGCTTCAATCATGCGCCCACGTTGCCAGACGCATAAAATCATAAAAACGACAATCCAGCGTAGTGTGACAATCTGATACGGTGAAGCTTCACCGACGGCAAGACGCCCAGCAATGGTATTGCCACCAAAGAAAAATGCCGTCAGTGTGAGCAATATATATGGATTGTCATATAGCTGTCTTCTCCAGCGGTGCAATTGTGGCGACAAAATCATGCCACATTGTATACCGGCTGGACAAAACAGCCTTGCTTGACAGACTGGTACAAAATCAGCGGAGAATACTCTCAAATCAAGGTGGCGAATCGCGGTTGTTTTATATAGAGGGTTTCGTTTTATTCTGTAGGCTGGTTGTTGTGAGATGCGTATAATGACCGAAATATTATCCAATATAGAGGAAATTATGGCTTCCATCAAATTGCAAGGCAATCCTATTGAAACTGTCGGCAAACTTCCTACAGTCGGTGGTAAGGCGGTAAATTTTACGCTTGTTAAAAGTGATCTTTCAGAATCTAAATTATTCGACTACATCGGTAAAAACGTGATTCTCAATATTTTCCCCAGTATAGATACTTCGGTGTGTGCTACTTCGGTTAGGCGCTTCAACACTGAGGCAGATAAGCGAAAAAATACCGTTGTGCTGTGTGTCAGCGCCGACCTGCCGTTTGCTCATGATCGCTTTTGCTGTTCCGAAGGATTAGACAATGTGGTGCCGTTGTCCAGCTTTCGCCATCCTGAATTTGGTCATGATTATGGTGTGCTCATCGTTACCGGGCCGTTATGTGGGCTTATGTCACGAGCGATTGTAGTAGTTGCTCCTGACGGCATAGTCAGCCACGCCGAACAAGTTCCTGAAATTACACAAGAGCCTGATTATGATGCAGCGCTGGCGGCTTTAAAATAAAGCACGAACGCTGTTGCTTTTCCGGATGTCGGAGAGAGTAAGCGCACAGTCTGAAATTTTCATTCGGTTATCACAACCGTCAAGTACTGAGACGGCGGTATAATCCTGCCAATGATATTGGCATTTGCGATGGAAAACCTGCCATGGGTAGTTATGGCGTCTCTTGCTTCTTCTGGTTTGGCTTGGACTTTTGCTCGTGACAATGCTCAAACAGTGGATACTGGAGAAGCTGTACTGCTGGTTAATCGAGAAAAAGGAGTGGTGGTGGATTTGCGTTCGGCGGCCGATTTTGCCAAAGGGAAAATATCACAATCACGTAATATTCCCGCCGTCGAATTGAAAAAACGTACTGCTGATATTGAACGATACCGAGAAAGGCCCGTTATTTTGGTATGCCAGCAAGGTCCTGTTGCGCGCCGTCATGTACGCGATTTGACGGCACAAGGGTTTTCCCACGTAAAGGCATTGCAAGGTGGTATGGATGCTTGGTTAAGAGCACAATTGCCCGTTTTGGGTAAAAATAAAGAGGGATAATAAATGACCGAGAATAATGAAAAAAAAGAAGCCATATTTCGCCTGGAAAATATTTTAATTAAAAACATGTCGCTGGAAATGCCGGAAAACGTAGTGACGCCAACGTTTAATGCTACGCCTACAATAAAGCTGGAATTGCGTAATATATCGCGCCAACTCAGCCGTGACAATTATTATGAGGTGGTGCTGGAGACTACGACAAAAGTGCTTAGTGGTGAAAATGTACAGCTGCTCGTTGAAATCTCACAAGGTGGTATTTTTTATATTGAAAATGTTGAGGCCAAACAGCGAGAAAGGTTGCTCAACGTGCATGCCCCAGAAATGCTATATCCTTATATTAGTCAATTGTTGAGTGATTTGATGATGCGTGCTGGCGCGCCACGAATATTTTTGCCGCCGTTTAATTTTCGTGCTTTGCATCAGAAGAAATTGAAAGCGATGGAAGAGCAATTAAGTCAAGAAAAAGGCGAAAAAGGTACCGTTTCCTAATGCGTGCGCTGTTGTTGGTGGCAGCATTGGGTGTCTGTGCTCCCTTACTTGCTGACGGCTGGCAATTGCGTGGTCCTTCAGTGTTGTACGATGCTCCATCGCTAAAAGCACGGGCGCTTTTTATTTTGAGCGGGGGACACCCACTCAAAGAAGTTAGCCGAGTGGACGGTTGGCGCAAAGTGTTTACACATCACGGTAATACCGGTTGGGTGCTTGAGCGCCGCGTGGCACCGTTACGTAGTGCCGTTGTGACAGCATCACAAGCAGCGGTGCGAGCAGCACCAAACGCTAATTCACCGGTGGTGTTTTATGCTGCACGCGATGTAATGCTCGAAGTGCTGGGCGGCAAAAACGGCTGGCTGGAAGTTTTACACCCCGACGGCGAAACCGGTCACGTGGCGGCGGTCGACGTGTGGATAAATGACTGATTTTTACATCAATGGCGCTGTTTTCTCGAGTTCTCAATAAAACTCGCCAGCAGTTTGCCGATGCTGCCGACAACAATCATGATGATTTTGCCGCGCTAGAAGAGGGGCTAATTATGACCGACACAGGTGCTGGGTTAGCTGCGCGACTCATTCAAGAGGTGCGCGATAAAGATACTAGCAAACCACCTGCGGCCTTGCTGGCAGATGTAATGGCGGCACATCTTAGACGGCTGGAAGCGTCATTGACGTTGGATGGACGCAAGCCTTTTGTAATTATGGTGATGGGCATTAACGGCGGAGGTAAAACTACTACCATAGCTAAACTGTGTCGTTGGTTTGTCACGAGAAATAAAAAAGTATTGTTGGCCGCTGGAGACACATTTCGCGCCGCTGCTCGAGAGCAATTAGGTGAATGGGCGGAGCGGTTGGATGTGGAAATTATTACCGGAGTTGGGGATCCGTCGGCGGTGGCTTTTGATGCTGTGCGCGCAGGAACAGCGCGGCAATGTGATGTGGTGTTGGTGGATACGGCAGGGCGGTTGCCCTCACAAACGCATTTGATGGCGGAGTTGGCAAAAATACGGCGCGCCATTGGCAAATCCATGCCTGGCGCGCCGCATGAATTGTTACTGGTATTGGACTCTACCAACGGTCAAAATACACTGGCGCAAATTGAAGCTTTTCAGCAGGTAGCTGGAGTGACGGGATTAGTATTGACTAAATTGGATGGTTCAGCCAAAGGTGGGTTTTTGCTGGCATTGGCTGAAAAAATGCCTAAACCGGTGCGTTTTGTTGGAGTGGGAGAAGGTGCTGATGATTTGGAGATTTTTGATGCAGATGCCTATGCGCTGGCATTGTCGGGGATGAATTCACAGTATAGCACCTAACTAAAACGGTAATACGCTATCGTCAACGGTTTTGTTTCGCGCAATAAGTCGCTCTACAGTAAGTAATTTTTCATAGTACTTTTGCGCATCGGAAAAATTGCCTTGATTACGCAAAATGGCGATAACTTGCTCCCAAGGCGGGAGGTATGTTGGGTCAGTGGAAATAGACTGGCGATACTGTTCCAGTGCGTTGGGAAAATCACGTTTTTTACTGTGTAAGTCGCCCAAAGCGGTTAGCGTTTTGGCGCGTAGCCTTTTGGGTAAGTTGGCGTGCTCCAAGACAACACTAAAATATTGTTGGGCAATTTTAGGATTGCCGTTTTTGAGCGCTTGGCGACCAAAGTAAACGTTGGCTGTCGGGTTTTTAGAATCTAATTTTAGGAGGGATGAAAGTTTTTTTTCAGCTTCTTGGATATCGCCGCGTATTAGGTCAATGGTGTGCATTTTTTCGTAAGCATTAATATTTTTAGGGAGTAAGCGTAACACGTGCCGATAGGCATCGTATACCACCTCGTCATCCATGCCCAATTCATCAATAGTTTTGGCGTATTGCTGCCACCGATCGGGGTTATTCACGTAGTCGGGAAAGGACAATAATTTTTTGAGTGCGACGGCGGCGTCATTAAGCTGGCTGGGATGAGGATAGGCAAAAATGACGTCCACTAGTCTATTCCACATGTCAGGTGATTGACTCTTAATCTTCAGTGCTTTGCGGTAGGCGTTTTCGGCGAGGTCCCACTGCTCTTGTTCAACATACATGTCGCCCACATCGCTGATAATGTCGTAATCGCGCTGATAAGATAATTTCCAAGCCTTAGTAAGCGATTTTATAGCCTCCTCTTTTTGCCCGAGTGTTTTTTGCGCGATGCCTAAATAATGCCACGCCTTACCTTCTCCGGGATATTTTTTAATCCAATAAGTGGAGTGTGTAAGCAGATTTGGCCAGTCGCCTTTCTCAAGAAAAATTTTGGCGCGTTGTTCGTCACTGGCAATCGTACCTTGGCGCGAGACTTGAGCTGCGGAGTGCCCAGCAAAAATTAATACCAATAAAAAGGCGATTTTCTTCATATGGGCATTGTACTATGGCGTGTTTGTCATTCGTATTCTGATTCCAGTGTCTTTCCTGTTTTTTGATAATAAAAAATCTCTACTAAATTTTTGACGCGGTCGCCGATGCGCTCCAAATTATTTGCCACCAGTACCGCTTGCACTAGACTGTGTGCGTTTCCGTCACCTTGCTTATGGTTTTTTAAGGCATCGTGAATGAGCATTTTGAACAAATCATCAATGTCGTTGTCTCGCTGCCATACGGCAATGGCTGCCGGTATGTCGTCATCGGCACAGGATATCAAAAAATCGCCAAACTGTTGTTGTACGGCATCCATCATTTGTACTATCAATGGAAAAACCATGAGAGATTCGTCATGTTTGGCAAAATTGGTCACGCTGGAGGCAAAGTTTTTTAGGTAATCGCCGATGCGTTCGTATTCAATGGCAGTTTTGAAGGAGCTTACTACTTTACGCAAATCTTCAGCCATCGGCTGATAGCGTGCCAAAATGGCAATTGATTGCTCCACCGATTGTGCTTTCATTTGATTGAGTGCGGTATCTTTGTGCCGTACCGCTTTGGCGCGTTGTGAATCCATATTGACAAATGCTTCTTTACTATCTTGCATTTGTTGACGTAGAGCTTCTTCCATACTGTGCAGCAGGAAAGCCATTTTTGTCATTTCTTTATCGTATGCGGGGTTGATATGTGGCGTGTCAGTCATGTGATGGTCAATAGTTATCCGTAGCGTCCAGTAATATAAGCTTCCGTCTTTTCATGTGACGGGTTGGTGAAAATAGATTGGGTGTCGCTGACTTCCAGCAATTCTCCCAGATGAAAAAATGCGGTGCGTTGCGACGTACGCGCCGCCTGTTGCATAGAGTGGGTGACGATGACGATAGTATACTGTTTCCGCAGCTCAAACATTAATTCTTCAATACGCCCGGTAGCGATTGGGTCCAGTGCCGAACAGGGTTCATCCATCAAAATAACTTCCGGTTCTACGGCAATAGCGCGGGCGATACACAGTCGCTGTTGCTGACCACCGGACAACTGAGTTCCACGGGTGTCTAATTTGTTACGTACTTCTTCCCATAGCCCAGCTTGCCGCAGACTGTGTTCTACCACATCGTCTAGGTCAGAACGATTTTTTGTCATACTGTGAATGCGCGGACCATACGCTACATTGTCATAAATGGATTTGGGAAAAGGGTTGGGTTTTTGAAAGACCATGCCGATGCGAGAACGTAAATCCACCACATCAAAGGTGGAATGATGGATGTCGTCGCCGTCAAGTAAGACGGTGCCGGTGACGCGGCAGCCTTCAATAAGGTCATTCATGCGGTTAATGCAACGTAAGAACGTGGACTTGCCACAGCCGGAAGGACCGATAAGTGCGGTAATTTCTTTTGCTCCGATGTCAATGTTGACGTTGTTGAGTGCACAAGAATTACCGTAATGGACGGTTAGATTGCGTGCCTCAATTAATGTGGTGAGCTTCTTTTTTGGCGAAGGGGTGTTATGGACTACCATTTGATTTCCAATCGTTTGCGCAAGATAACGGCAGAGGCATTCATTAGTACCAAAAAGCCAAGTAGCGTGACAATTGCTGCCGCAGTGCGCTCTACAAAACCACGTTCCGGACTATCCGCCCACAAGAAAATTTGCACTGGCAAGGCGGTAGCGGCGTCAGTGATACCATCGGGAGCATTGGCAATAAAGGCTACCATACCAATCATCAACAGTGGTGCAGTTTCGCCTAGCGCTTGCGCCATGCCGATGATGGCGCCGGTTAAGATGCCCGGCATGGCCGCCGGTAGTACATGATGAAACACGCCTTGCATTTTAGTAGCGCCTAAGCTAAGCGCGCCAAACAGCAATGACGGCGGCACCGCTCGCAATGCAGCACGAGCGGTGATGATGATGGTAGGCAGCGTCATGAGTGATAGCACCATACCTCCTACCAATGATGATGAACGTGGGATGCCAAACAGATTGATAAATATTGCCAGCCCAAGTAAGCCAAAAATTACCGAAGGCACTGCCGCCAGATTGTTAATATTGATTTCTATCAAATCAAACCAGCGGTTGCGCGGTGCAAAGATTTCCAAATATATCGCCGTCATCACTCCGGCGGGAAAAGCGAGTAAAAATGCTAATAGCAGCGTAAAAAAAGTGCCGCGTAAAGCGCCGGCAATACCCGATAGTTCCGGATCACGAGAATCTGCGGCGGTAAAAAAACGGGTATTAAATTCTATTCGCGTGGAGCTGGCATCGCGTAGTTCATCTAACCAAGCAATTTGTTGGTCGCTAATGTTGCGCTGATTTTCGGGTAAATCGGTGTCGGTGCCTCCTTTGAGATAAGCTTCGGCAATGGCGCTGGCGGGGAGCCATACAGCTAGCCGTTCGCCGATTAGAGAAGGATTTTTTTGCACCATGCTGTGCAACTTGATACCACCGCCAAAGCTGGCTAGTTGTTTGAGCTGTTTTTTGTCCTGACGAGCGGTTACATTGGAAAATCGTTCGTGCAGGGATTTTTGTACCAGTTTTTGATAGCGCAATACTGACGCTTTGCCTTCTGCGCCTACCGTTTGTGGGTCAATGAAAACGTGTAACTGCATGGAGGCACTTAAAAAACCACGCCATCCTTGCCAGATAACATCTGTTAACAAAAAGCCTAAAAATAGCACAGCACTGACAGCACAGGCGGCGCTCGCGCGTACAAAGCGGCGTTCGCGTACGTAGCGCCGGTGAAGATTGGCGGTGCGGTCAATCATAGCGTTCCTGATAACGGCGTACCACGTGTAATGCCAGCATATTTAAAATTAAAGTAGCAAAAAAGAGCGTTAGACCCAGTGCAAATGCAGCAAGTGTCTTAGGGTCGTCAAACTCTTGGTCGCCGGTTAGCAGCGTGACAATTTGAACCGTGATGGTGGTAACTGCTTCTAGCGGGTTGGCGGTCATGTTTGCCGAGGCGCCTGCCGCCATAACGACGATCATGGTTTCGCCAACAGCGCGTGAGAACGCGAGCAAAATGCCAGCGACAATGCCTGGTAGCGCTGCCGGTGTTACTACTTTGATAACCATTTCAAAGCGTGTGGAGCCAAGTCCAAGTGCGCCTTGGCGTAGTGATTCTGGAACCGCAAATAGCGCGTCTTCTGACAGTGAGGCGACGAACGGAATTAGCATTACCCCCATCACCAGCCCTGCTGCTAATGCACTTTCACCGGCAACAGTAACTCCCAGTGATTCTCCCAAGTCGCGCAATATTGGGGAAAGCGTGATAACGGCAAAAAAACCATACACCACCGTCGGCACTCCAGCGAGCATTTCTAGTACGGGTTTGATGCGCGCACGTGTTTTTGGTGAGGCAAATTCTGACAGATAAATTGCCGACATAATTCCGATGGGCGTGGCTACCGTCATGGCAATGACGGTAATCAGCATAGTGCCGGACAACAACGGTAAAAAACCAAAAGCACCGCCGGCACCAGCTTGGTCTTCGCGAATTGCAATTTGCGGGCTCCAGAGTGTGCCAAATAAAAAATCATTGATAGGCACTTGTGAGAAAAAGTGAACAGACTCTACTGCTACCGAGGCGATAATGCCGACAGTAGTGAGAATAGCAATAACCGCAGCTAAGGTAATAATAAACAGAGAGAGCTTTTCAAAGCCATAGCGAGCTCGTTTTTTTTTGAACCGCAGCTGTCTCGCATGCCAGGTAGAAGCAACAGCAGCGGCAGTCATTGCGATGAACAGTGGCCACGAGGGCATGACCGCTAGCATTGATATTAGCGCCCATGCTACCGCCGCCAGAGTTCCGCCGACGATAGTGGCGGAACCAGCATAAGCACCATAAAACGCCGAAGTCGTATGGTCTGCTTCCGCCAGCTTTCGCATTGGGCAGTTGGCAGCAAGAAATGCCAGTCCTGCCAGCCCCACCAGCCAACTTATAATCATTACAGTTGAGACATAGCTTGATTCTCGAAAACGGTTTTATTTATTGCGTCGTATTCGTCGACTGGCAATGGAATTAATCCGCGATCTGCCAAAAAACCGTCGTCGCCCATGACTTCAGGCTGGACAAAAAATTCAACAAACTCACGCAAATTGTCAACTGTGCCATAGTGTGCTATTTTGGCATAAAAAAATAAAGGGCGGGAGATTGGGTAAGAGCCGTCAGCAATGGCCTCAAACTCGGGTGCTATTCCTTCAATGTCAATGCCGCGTACTTTGTCGCGATTTTCTTCCAAAAAACTAAATCCAAAAATGCCCAAAGTATCTGGATTGGATGATAATTTTTGAACGATGATATTGTCATTTTCGCCAACTTCAATGTAGACACCATCTTCGCGTACTCCGTGACAGATTGCTTTGTAGGTTTTTTTGTCTGATTTTTTTAGAATTTTCAAAGCATCATCCGTTTCGCAACCTTTTTCTAACACCAGCTCAGAAAAAGCGTCGCGGGTGCCGGAAGTTGGCGGTGGGCCGTAAACGCGAATGGTGGTATCGGGCAAAGAGGAATTTACATCACTCCACATTTTGTTGGGGTTGGGAACTAGTTTTCCGCTAGAGTTCGGTACTTCTTTGCCCAAAGCTAAAAATAATTCTTTGCGAGTCAGAGAGATTGATTTGCCGTCAAGGCTTTGCGCAATAACGATTCCGTCATAGCCAATTTTGACTTCTAGTATGTCATTGACGCCGTTTTTGGCGCATAGCTTTTGTTCAGATTTTTTTATTCGCCGTGAGGAGTTAGTAACGTCAGGTGTGTTAGCACCAATTCCTTTACAAAATAATTTCATACCGCCACCGCTGCCGGTTGATTCAATTTTAGGAGCGAGATGACCTGTGGCTTGGGAAAAACGTTCTGCCGCTACGGTAGAAAACGGGTACACAGTAGACGAGCCAACAATGTCAATGTTATTTTTACCGGCACTTGCTAGCGACGTTATGAGCATCAGTGCAGTGAGCACTAAAGTTTTAGGAGTTGAGAGTTTCATGAGCGTTTCTTGGAGTTGAATATGGGCAGAAATATAATTGCTTATCGCTTTTGTGCTAACAATAAATTTAGTGAAAGAATAAAAAAAATGAAGTTATTAAACGATTGATTAGTGAGAAAAAGAAATCGTTTGACACCGAGTTATGTTTTTTTCGTGCGATTTTGTGCCGCCAACGGGGGCAGAGCGATAGACAAAAAATAAGCGGCAGATTTGCCGCTTAAGATAATTAGTGAACAAAATATTTTGAGAAAGACTTTCTCAAATAAAAATAAGCGTCTGTTATCAACTAACATGATTACAAGTGAATTATATATTATTTTATTTTGGGGTTATTGATTTTTTGACAGCCTATAACGAAGATGTTTGTGCAGTGGTTTGTGCAGTGTTTAATGAGTTGAGTAGAATGTTTATTTTACCTGTAAAGTGCTGGCGCTGCTTATTATTCAATCACGCAGTTTCAAAGCGGTGTTTTTACTTTGCCCTAGTACAATGGAGGTTTGACAAAATTTGAATATGACTGACGATTTACACGCTATTCGCCGCCACAAATTAGACCTTTTACGCGCCCGTGGTGACGCTTATCCCAATGATTTTAAGCCAACTCATAGCGCTGATGCATTGCATAAGGCACACGGTGATAAAAACCGCGAGTCTCTCGCCGACCAGCCGCTGTTAACGGCTATCGCCGGGCGCATTATGTTGCGGCGGCAAATGGGCAAAGCGATTTTTGTGACAGTGCAAGATGACGGTACACGTATGCAAATTTACGCTACTCGTGATGGATTGGGAGAAGAGGGTTTTTCCGCACTCATGGAGTGGGATATCGGCGATATCATCGGCTGTGAGGGAACGTTATTCAAAACAAAAATGGGTGAGCTTACGGTACGTGCCTCTGCTTTGCGGTTGTTGGTTAAGTCGTTGCAGCCGCCTCCAGAAAAGTTCCACGGTATCGCCGCCGCCGAAATGCGTTATCGGCGCCGTTATGTGTCGTTGACTGCTAATTCTGACGAGCGTGACGTTTTTGTGATGCGCTCTGGTATCATTCGCCATATTCGCGATTTCTTTCATGCTCGTGATTATCTGGAAGCGGAAACTCCAATTTTGCAGCCTATTCCTGGCGGTGCTGCCGCGAGTCCTTTTGTTACTCACTGTAATGCGCTAAATACCGACTTTTACCTGCGTATTGCACAAGAGCTTTATATTAAAAGATTACTGGTGGGTGGGTTTAACCGCGTATTTGAAATTAATCGTAATTTCCGTAATGAGGGTATTTCCACCCGCCACAACCCCGAATTTACAATGTTGGAATTTAATGCGGCTTATCATGACTGCGAAGATTTTATGCAAATTACCGAAGAATTACTGCACGGCTTGGTGGTGCAACTCACTGGTAATGAAACAATAACTTACCAAGGTCAAACACTGGATTTTAAGCGTCCTTTTGCGCGGTTATCGCCAGTGGAAGCGGTATTGCGAGAGCATCCGGAGATTTCCGAAGAACAATTGCACGACGAGGTGTTTTTGCGTTCACGTTTAGCTTCCGAAGGTGAAGTCGATACCGCTAAATTATCACTGGGCGAGTTGCAGTTGTTATTGTTTGAATATTTAGCAGAATTTTCTTTAATTCAACCTACTTTTTTGGTGAATTATCCGGCGGCGGCTTCACCGTTGGCACGTCGCCGTTCCGACAATTCCGATATTGCCGAGCGGTTTGAAATGTTTGCTGCTGGTCGTGAATTGGTTAATGGATTTTCTGAATTAAATGATCCCGATGTGCAGGCAGAAATTTTTCGACAGCAAGCTGCTAAAAAGAGTGCCGGCGATGAAGAAGCCATGCACTATGATGATGATTATATTTTAGCATTGCAGTATGGATTGCCTCCCAATGCGGGCGGCGGTATCGGCATTGATCGTTTGGCCATGTTGCTTAGCGATTCTCCGTCTATTCGCGATGTTATTTTATTTCCGCAACTGCGCCCAGTTGGCGGCGAATAGCAATTTAGTTGTCGCTATTTTTAACCAAAGGATTATCAGGGAAATTAATTTCCAGCAGCCGTAGGGTTTTTTGTTTGTCGTTTTTGGCGCCCATTATTTCGTAGGCGCGCGCCAGTACCGACAAGGCTTCTTCGCTGGATGCGCTGTCGGGATAGATATCTAACACTAATTTAGCGCGATTAATAGCGCCCAGCACCGCGTTACGTTGCAAATAATAATTGGCAATGTGTACTTCGTGTCGCGCCAAGGCATTAATCAAGTAACGCATACGGTTAGCACTGTCTTCAGCATATTTACTGTCAGGATAGCTATCTAGTAGCTTTTTAAATGAGAGAAAAGCTAGCCGCATCGAGTCAGGATTGCGTTCGGTTGGGTCTTGAAAGCCCAGCCTATCAATCAAACTTTGGTCTTCGCGAAAGTAAGTCAGTCCTTCCAAATACAGAGCATAAGCGACATTGGGACTGTCGGGATAAGCACTCATGAATTGACCAGCGGCGGCTACGGCGCCATCATAATCTGTGCGGTTGTATTGCAGATATATCAAATCCAGCATGCCTTGTTGGGCGTAAGAGGATGCTGGATAAGTTGCCACCAGCTCATCAAATTTCTCAATCGCTTGCTCATAATCCGCGCTGTTTTGGAGTTCATGCGCCTGCTCGTATAATTCTCGTGCCGTAGGCGGCTCTTCTGGCGTGCTAGCACAACCGGCAAGAACCAAAAAAACGCTCGCCCATAAAATCTGCATAATTCGCATGACAACTCACCATTATACTAGCCTTTGTTTATGCTCGAATTGGCCATCGCGCACTCGCTTAGACCGTGTGCTTGCCCAATTGTTTTCCGCGCACACGCGTGCGGCGCTGCAGGCGCTTATCTCTTCTGGTGCCGTGTGCGTTAACGGGGTGGAATGCAGACGGCAAGCGCAGTTAGTTAATGCTGGGCAAGAAATTAATATTGATTTTTCCCGTTTACCACAAGTTCATGACGAAAATTGTGATGCAGAAAATATTCCTTTGCGAGTAGTTTATGAGGATGATGATATTGTGGTTGTTAACAAAGCCGCTGGAATGGTTATTCATCCAGGGCACGGCAACCGCACTGGCACCGTGCAGGCAGCGCTGTTGTATCGCCATCCACCGGCAGCTGCACTGCCGCGCGCTGGTATTGTGCATCGGTTGGATAAAGACACCAGCGGTTTGTTCGTGGCGGCAAAAACCGAAGTGGCACGCCAGTCGCTCATTGAACAATTTAAAAGTCGGCAAGCTGGGCGCGAATATTTAGCGTTAGTTTGTGGTGCACCGGCGGCAACTGGATTAATTAACCGTGCTTTGTCTCCTAAGCGTGGCGCGCAGGCGCGCATGAACGTGGTTCACAGCGGCGGTAAGGAAGCCGTCACCCGCTATGCGGTTTTGCGGCGCTGGCCGGGATTTGCGTTGCTGCGTTGTTGGCTGGAGACGGGGCGCACTCATCAAATCCGTGCGCATTTGGAGTATGCCGGCTACCCAATTATCGGTGATCCTGTTTATCAACGTCGTGCCCGTTGCCAGGATTTTTTCATATCACGACAGGCATTACACGCCGAAACTTTACGCTTGATACATCCCGTTAGAGTTGATGAATGCTGTTGGAGTTGCCCTTTGCCAGATGATATGCAGGCTGTTATCGCCCAATTGGATGCCGTATGCACCTAATTCGTCCCGACTGGCCTGCGCCGACCAACATTGCTGCCGTTTTTACCACGCGGTTGGATGGTGTTAGCGATCCACCATATCACTCCTTAAATTTGTCACCAAATGTCGACGATGATAACGAAGCGGTAGGTGAAAACCGCATGCGGTTGTGTGCAATATTGCCGTCGGCACCAAATTGGTTGCGACAGGCACACACCAGCCGAGTGTTGCGTGCTGAGGATATTGAATCTGATGTTTCGGTTGCGGATGCGGCTTATACTTTTTCTGCTGGTGTTCCTTGCGCGGTGATTACCGCTGATTGCCTACCGGTGTTGCTGTGTACTAGGGATGGTAACGGTGTGGCAGCAGCACATGCCGGCTGGCGCGGTTTGGCTGCCGGCGTGTTAGAAAACACCGTTGCCGTATTGCGTGCCAACAGTGATGAACCATTGATTGCATACTTAGGTCCTGCCATTAGTGCTGCACACTATGAAGTGGGTGCCGACGTTCGTGACGCCTTGTGTCGAGATGAGTTGGACGCATCACATTTTTATTTGCATGATGCGACAGATGAAAAATGGTTTGCTAATTTACCGCAATTAGCTGCGCGGCGGTTGCGTGATTTGGGAATTGAAGATATTACTTTCAGCACTGCCTGTACATATGAAGATAAAAAACACTATTTTTCTGCTCGACGGGACAACAAAACCGGAAGAATGGCAGCATTAGTTTGGAAAACAGCGTTGCCAAAAGCATGATGATTTTGACATGCCATCCATAAAAAACGCAATGAGGTTATTAGATGTTTCCTTGATACGTTGAAACGAGATTAAGTGGTTTTGGAAAGAAAAAACGGCGAATGCCTAATGCAGACATTCGCCGCAAAAGAAATGATAAGTTAATTAATGGCGATTTGGCGTTTGATGATTCGTTCTCCTTTGGGGATGGTAAGCGTTAGCACGCCATCTTTCATAGCCGCTTCAATAGATTCTGCGGCAATTTTGTCGGATAGGCGAAAAGTTCGCTCATAAGAACCGTTCAACCGTTCACTATGTAGCATGTCGCCTTCTTCCTGTTTAAACAAAGCGCTGATGGAGAGCACACCGTTTTCAACGTTTACTGATACGTCTTTTTTGGTAACTCCCGGCAAGTCAGCAGATAGGTGATAGTGCGCTTCACTTTCCTTGATGTTCACGCGGAAGCCTGCAGATGATGCGGCAGGAAAATCGCGTTCAACGGATTGTAAAAAGCGGTCAAAAGGTTTGTAAAGATTGTGCATGATGAGTCTCCTATTTTTTGTGTTTTCTTATTTATAGGGAGAGAAATGCATTTTTCAAGAGGAGGCGAAATTTTATGTATTGCTTGTTTGCTTTAAGCCAGTGTGTCGCAGGGGGTTATTGGGAGGGGTGTAAGGTAATAAAGCCGCCTAGGTGGGCATAATTTCCGGCGGACAACCGCGCTACAGGATTGACCGCTTCAGCCGAAATTAACGGGCGGTCTTTAGCGTCGGTTGTGAGAGTTGCCTCACTAGCATAGAGCCACCGAATTTTTCCTAAAATTAATATTTGTTCGCCTTGACCGTCCAAGTCTATTTCTTTATGTAATTCACAGGCTAGTGCTAGCGGGCAGTCCGTCAGTCGGGGGAGAACAAAATTATCATACGGTGTGACGGCTAAATTTGTTGCCGCCACTTCCGATTTGCCATAGGGTAGTGTGGCGGCGCTATCGTTTAGTTCTGTTAATTGTGCAACTGAAGCGATATGTACGACAAAATTTTTGCGAGAGCGAATATTGACTAGTGTATCTTTTTTTTCTGCAATTTCGTTTTTTTGTGCGGTAATGGATACGCCGATAAGCGGCGGAGCCGAACAGAGGGCGTTGAAATAAGAAAACGGTGCTAGATTGTATGAGCAATCATTATTTTCAGTTAATATCCAAGCGATGGGGCGTGGGATAACCGCTTGCGTCATCCAGTGATAACAGCTGCTGCGGCTTTGCGTTGCCATATCAATAATCATCGTGCCCCGCCTACAGTCAAATTTGGAATGAGAATGGAACCGCAGAGTACGAGTCCGCGGTTCATGGCATCATCACCGATGGCGACAATTGTTGGTAACATTTGCAACAAATTGCCGGCAATGGTGGCCTCGCTGACAGGATGGACGATTGTGCCGTTTTCTACCCAAAAACCCGCTGCGCCGCGTGAATAATCACCGTTAACGCTATTGACGCCTTGTCCCATGAGCTCGGTGACGATTAATCCCGTTCCCAATGCTTGCCGCATGTCAACGTTATTGAGCGTGTGTCCTGTCACTTCCAAATTGTGAGCGCCGCCAGCATTACCGGTGGTTTGCGTATTAAGTCGGCGGGCGCTGTACGAACTCAAAAAGCGACCGTTCCATATACCGTTTTCCACCACAGTGCGTGGGCAAGTCGCTACTCCCTCATTGTCATAATTGGCACTGCGCATTTTGCCGAGCAAATGCGGATTTTCTGAAATATTGATATGTGGCGCACAGACTTGCTCATTTAATTTATTAAGCAACCATGACGTTTTGTGATACAACGCTCCGCCACTGGCTGCGCCTAGCAGGTGGTATATTAGTGAGTGTGATATTGGCGCTTGGAATAGCACATTGACGCGTCCTGCGCGAATAGTTTTGCCTCCCAGCCTTCGTGCAGCGCGTTCGCCGCCATCACGACCAATGGCGGTAGCAAGTGGTAATTGAGATGACTGTCGGCGAGTTTCGCTCCAACCATCACGCTCCATCTGGCCATCTTTTTCGGCGATAGCAGTACAGCTGATGGTGTGTGCGGTTTCTTGTTCTATCTCACAAAAACCATGACTGTTGGCGTACACGTTTTGTGATATGCCAGTAGAAAGCGCTGCTTCGCTTTTTTTGCGGTTAATCGCCGAATGTGCTTCCCATGAGCTTGCTTCACATTCGCAGGCCAAAGTAATGGCCGCTTCTGGTGAAAGCTCCCACGGATGATACAAAGATAAATCGTGAAAATGGGTAGCCATGAGCGCAGAATCGGCGAGGCCTGCACAAGAGTCGGCAGCACCAGCGCGAGCGATAGACAGTGCCTTGTCTACAGCGGTTTGCATGGCAATGGTGGTTAGCTCACCGACGCTGGCAGAGCCTTCATGATTATTTACGTACACTGTAAGTGACAATTCTTGACTGCGACTGATATCCATGCTGTCCAGTTTGCCGCCGCGTACTGTCACTTCCATGCTGGCGCTTTCTGAGGTGTCAACTTGCGCTGCGTCGGCGCCGTTGCGCTGCGCCAGGCGCACTGTTTCAGCAGCGATATCTTTGAGTTTTCCCTTGTTGTAAAAGAATTCCATGAGTGCGTTAAAATCACCTTGAGAAAATAAAAACAGAAGCGGAGATTATAGTCTTTCATGCAACAGTACCTTGAACTTTTGACCGACGTCTTGCAAAACGGAGACGACAAAACAAACCGCACCGGTACCACAGCGTTATCTGTTTTTGGTCGGCAGGTACGTTTTGATTTGAATGCTGGGTTTCCGTTATTGACAACTAAAAAAGTACACTGGCATTCAGTATTGCATGAGCTGTTATGGTTTTTGCGTGGTGATACCAATATAGCTTATTTAAAAGCACATGATGTTTCTATTTGGGACGAATGGGCTGATGCCAATGGTGATTTAGGGCCAATTTATGGGCGTCAATGGCGCAGTTGGCCAACGGTGGGTGGAAACACGATTGACCAAATCACTAATGTAATCCGGCTGTTGAAAGAAACTCCCGATTCGCGACGTATGTTGGTATCCGCATGGAATGTTGCTGAAATAGACAATATGCAGTTACCGCCTTGTCATGCATTGTTTCAATTTTACGTATCTGGCGACAAGCTATCATGCCAGTTATATCAACGAAGTGCTGATATTTTTCTAGGAGTGCCTTTTAATATTGCTTCTTATTCATTGTTGACAATGATTATGGCACATGTATGTGGTTTGAAGGCAGGTGAATTTATTCATACCTTTGGCGATTTGCATTTGTATGCGAATCATATTGAACAAGCAAAAACACAACTTGCTCGAACTCCGCGGCCGTTACCGACACTGGTATTGTCACCAAATGTGACGGATATCTTTGAATTTACCAGCCACGATATTGAGCTTGTAAATTACGCGCCGCAACCGCGTATCAGTGCTCCGGTGGCAGTATGATTATTTCCATAATTGCCGCCGTCGCCCGCAATCGAGTGATTGGCGTTAATAACCAATTGCCGTGGCATTTACCCGAAGATTTGCAGTATTTTAAGAAATTAACGATGGGTAAGCCGATTATTATGGGACGACGCACACACGAGTCTATTGGCAAACCGTTACCGAGTCGTCAAAACATTATTGTCACCCGTAGCAATTTGACATTCCCCGGATGCGAAACCGCTCAATCAATTGAGTGTGCGCTTGACATTGCCAATGGAGTGGAAGAAATTTTTATTATTGGTGGCGCACAGATTTACAAAACGGCTTTACCACTGGCGCATAGATTGTATCTGACGGAAATTGACATAGAAGTAGAGGGAGATACTTATTTTCCGCAATTTACAGACTGGATAGAAACGCAACGGCAAGTGCACACTTTCGTTGGGCGAGAACGTTTTGATTTTGTGCAGTATGAAAAATACTTACAAACGACGACGCGTTCGGATAATACGGCTGAGTTGACGTTTTTGAAAGGAGTGACACGATGACAGAACCCTCCACAACGGATTTGCTTTTACGCGAGGATATTAACGGCGTGCGGATACTTACGCTTAATCGGCCGCAAAGCCGCAATGCGCTGTCAGACGCATTGATTGCCGGTTTACAAACGGCATTGCAAGAAGCTGATACGGATGCCACTGTAAGAGTTGTTGTCATCGCCGCCAGTGGACCAGTATTTTGCGCAGGACACGATTTGCGTGAAGTACGTGCCAAACAAG